>NZ_JAEKDA010000008.1:0-324132 GCF_016405635.1 Pseudomonas sp. MF6755 | reverse complement strand
AGAACGAGGAACGCAGCGAGCCACACAGAGAAAATCGTCGGCAGCGTCAGAAGTGTATACGATACAGGCGCCCCCACAATAAATAGCCCACCGCCCGTCAAAAATTTCCTACCCCATCAACCCCCCGCAAACCCTCACTCTCGCTCAAATAGCCGCCTTTTTCTCTCTTATCCGAGACCATCCGCCGCAACACAACGCCGATTTTTTCCTTATAATGCGCGGGTAAATCGGGCCTGCAATATCCCTTTACACTGGGATGAAGAGCCAGACCTGAGGCATTCCGCTGGAGCGAGCACCTACTGCTCCGCACCTCAAGCCTCACGCAGAGCACCCGTAGCCCTATTCCGTTTAATGCGTGCGCTAGCTGCAACAAACGATTCCTTAAGATCCACCGGGCCCTGGGGCCGTGTGAACACCCAACCATCCGGTTTCACACGGGCACCTTTGAGCCCTCACGCAGGAGACGACACGTCATGCTGAGCTGGGACGAATTCGACAAAGAAGAAGAAGGCGAAGTAGCCGCCAAAGGCGCTAACGCCGGCCACGCCACCGAAGCCAACATGGACCGCCTCGACGGTGCCGGCGCCGCTGCCGCCATCGAAGCCCGCGCCGTCACTGCCAGTGACTCCGCCGCCATCGTGCGCGCCAAGGCCGCCCTGGACAAACTCGACCTCGCCGAAGGCCTCGCCGAGCTGGAAGGCTCCGCCGCCCGCGTCGCCGTTGATGAAAAACGCATGATCAACTGCCGCGCCGACCTCAACCAACTCGTGCCCTTCAAGTACGACTGGGCCTGGCAGAAGTACCTCGACGGCTGCGCCAACCACTGGATGCCGCAAGAGGTCAACATGACCGCCGACATCGCCCTGTGGAAAAACCCCGAAGGCCTGACCGACGACGAACGCCGCATCGTCATGCGCAACCTCGGCTTCTTCTCCACCGCCGACTCCCTGGTTGCCAACAACCTGGTCCTGGCCGTGTACCGCCTGATCACCAACCCGGAATGCCGCCAGTACATCCTGCGCCAGGCGTTCGAAGAAGCGATCCACACCCACGCTTATCAGTACTGCATCGAATCCCTGGCCATGGATGAAGGCGAGATCTTCAACATGTACCACGAGATTCCTTCGGTCGCTAAAAAAGCCGCCTGGGGCCTGAAGTACACCCGTTCGATCTCCGATCCGAAGTTCGAAACCGGCACCGTCGAGACCGACAAAGAGCTGCTGCGCAACCTGGTCGCCTACTACTGCGTACTGGAAGGCATCTTCTTCTACTGCGGCTTCACCCAGATTTTGTCCATGGGCCGCCGCAACAAAATGACCGGCGTGGCCGAGCAGTTCCAGTACATCCTGCGCGATGAGTCGATGCACCTGAACTTCGGTATCGATGTGATCAACCAGATCAAAATCGAAAACCCACACCTGTGGGATGCCGAGATGAAGGAAGAAGCGACCCAGATGATCCTGCAAGGGACGCAGCTGGAAATTGAATACGCTCGCGACACCATGCCGCGCGGCGTGTTGGGTATGAACGCGGCGATGATGGAGGACTACCTCAAGTTCATTGCTAACCGTCGTCTGTCGCAGATTGGCTTGAAGGAAGAGTATCCAGGCACGACGAATCCGTTCCCGTGGATGAGTGAGATCATGGACTTGAAGAAAGAGAAGAATTTCTTTGAGACCCGTGTGATCGAGTATCAGACCGGCGGCGCGTTGAGCTGGGATTGATTTCCAGGCCTAGCACCGTTAAGAAGCCCTGACATGTTCAGGGCTTTTTTGTAGCCAGGAAAAATTGCCATCTTTTGAAGTACATCACGTCAGGCACCTCGCCCAGAAGGGTTCGGATCGCACCACCAATGCTGTAGCCTTGTGCCCCAATTGCCATCAGCGTTGTCACCGGTCGAGTGACCGGGATGCTTTCACTGAGGCGCTTTACGCCAAAGTCGAAAGATTGGCACGGGAGTAAACTCCAGTGGTCACACCTGATGCACGCTCAAAAAATACTAGATAGGACCGAGGCCAACCCGTGAACCCAGACATGCTCGAAGCCGGCCCCGCAGACGCCAAAGTACTTTCCGTCTTTGACTTCGACGGCACCCTGACACACCACGACAGTTTCGTGCCCTTCCTCAAGTTTGCCTTTGGCCCTGGTGAGTTTTATGGCCGGATGGTCAAGCTGGCTGTGCCGGGGCTGCGCTTTTTGGTGCGGCAGATCAGCCGGGATGATTTGAAGGCGCAGCTGATTCGCACCTTTATGACCGGGGTGCAGAAGACGTGGGTGCAGCAGAAAGCCGAGGAGTATTGCCAGCGTAATTGGGCGCGGTTGATGCGCCCGGCAGGGGTGCTGTCGGTGGAGCAGGAGTTGGGCTCGGGGGCGGTGGTGACGCTGTGTTCGGCGTCGCCGGCGTTGGTGTTGCAGCCGTTTGCCGATCGGCTGGGGATCAAGTTGATTGGGACTGAGCTTGAGGTGGTGGATGGAGTGCTGACCGGTAAGCTCACCGGGAATAACTGCCGATGTGAGAATAAGGTGCTGCGGCTTGAGGCGGTGTATGGGGACCTGGGCGAATATCGGCTGCGGGCTTGGGGCGATACGCGTGGGGATCGGGAGTTGTTGGCGGCGGCGCAGGATGCGCACTTTCGGCATTTTCATGCGAAGAAGAAAAAGCGGGCCAGGGTACAGCGCTGATAGCGGTGTATGGGGTCGGCGGTAGACCGAGCTGATCCCATCGCAGCCCCGCTGGGGTTCTGTGCGGCTGGTTAGCCTTGAGGGGCGACGCGTAGCAGGTTCTTGCTGATATTTACGCAGGATCCCGCTATTAATAGCGAAACCTCTCACGGACCCGAGCCCCATGAAATTCGACACGGCCTACAGCCTGAGTCTCGATGACAAGGTGTCGATCTACGACGTACGAGACCTGAATTTCGACGAAACCGCAGATTTCGATTCCGACAAGGACAGCTTCCTCTGCCCCAGCGACGCCTGCCGTGCGGCGTTCGATGCCACCAATGCGTTGAGTACGTTCAACGCCAAGAACGTCAACTACCTGCGTACGCCGCACTTCAAGAACAAACCCGGCACCCGCCACATCGATGGCTGCCGCTATGCCAGCAGCCAAAAGACCGCGAACGGTGAAAGTGACGACGAGCGCGAGGAAAATTTCCCATCGGAATTTGTGCTGACGCGGCGTCAGTACGAACGTAAAACCCCCATGGTCGGCACCGAAAGCGGCCTCCCACAAGAGCCACCGAAAGCACCCTCAAACCAAGCCACGACGTCCCATAGCAACAGCGACTCCACTCCGGACAAAACCAGCGTGTTCGCCCACCCGGTGGAGTGCTATGTATCGAACATCGATGACAAGGACAAGCTAAAAGCCATGCCCTTGAAGATCGGTGAGCACACGGCGACCTACTGGGCGTTTTTCAAGAAGATCGAATACCTGCAAGACAACAAGGGCCTGATTTACTGGGGCAGGATCAAGGCAATCAAAGACTACACCAGCAGCTTTCGCATCGATTTCGAAAAGAAGGTGTGGCTCGACAAAAAGCCTTATTCGGTCAACGTCTACCTGAGCAAAAAGCTTATCGAGAACTACCGCAAGCGCACGGCATTCCTGGAGCAAATCAAGGCCGCTGCCAGCAGCGAAAGACCGTTATATTGCTTCTTCTATGGGGTGACGCCAGCGCTCAAGCAGGTGCCGAGCAAGAAAAACCCCGAGCAAACCTTCGGGGTATTCAGCGCGAATATCGAGAACCTGGATCACCTGATTATTCGCGAGGCGCCGGGGGTGGAGTGATTGGGGGATGTAATGCCAGCGAAAGGGCCCAGTTGATGAGCGGTATAAACAACTGTACAAAAACACAGTATAGTTACGCCTCACCCGTCGAACCTGGAGAATCCCCATGTCCTCTCTGGCAATGAGCTCTTTCGTAGAACAGCAGATGGTGCTGCATCAATTCACCGCCAAACACAGCGCGCAGGCCCGCGTCATGCTGGGCTGGAGCCGCGAAGAACTGGCTCGCCAGGCAGGCGTGGCGGTGCAAGCGATTCAACAATTCGAGGCCCACGGCGACGTGGACGACGAAACCCGCCTGGTCCTGGCGTTCCGCCTGGAGGCGGAAGGGCTGGTGTTTTTCCCGGGGTTTGCGCCGGGGTGGGGGATGAGTGTGCGTCGGTTTGACACGCCATCAGCCGAACCCGCAACGCAAGGGCTCATGTCTCGGTTGTTGGGTACAACAACGGCAACAATTGACTCACCAACGCCTCAACCGAATGGTGCGTAGAGTCCAGCCGGATCACCGGGCGACTCAATGGTTTCAACCAGGTTTCATGCCGACGTAGGCTACGCAGGCTGTGATTGCCAGCATCGTAACGCGCGGCCCAGGCGAGGAATGCGACGCTGTTTTGATGACGGCTGCCACCTTCCAGGATCTGCTCCCCATAGCGCTCCACCTCCCGCAGGCGCAGGCGGTGCAAACGCACTTCAGGGTCCAGGCGCAGGAACACTACGTGGCTGAACTGCGGGATCATCGCATCGCCCCAGCCGCACAAGGAACCAGATAACACCCAGCGTTCATGGCCGGCAGTGTGTTCCTGCAGCAGTTGAATGCGTTCATCCCGGGGCCGGGCGATGGTGAAGGGTTCCGGGGTTTGCTGCCAGTAATAGAAATCCGAGTCGAAATAGGCAATGCCCAGGCGTTCGGCCAGAGCCTTGCCCAAGGTCGTGGTGCCGGCACCCGCAGCACCGAGAATATGGATTCTGTGGCAGTCCATGGTTTTCCTCCCATGACCGGCAGTGTAGCCCGTGGTGATAGTGTCGGCCTGAGGCAACCTCTGCTGAGCATTTGCCAGCAGAGGTTGATTCAAACTCAGGTACCAGTAGCAGGAGCCTCAGCTACTTCATCCTCGATTTCAGGTGCCGGTGTGAACGGAGTGCCTGGAAGAAAGGCGGGTTTTTGGATTGCCGGCGAAGCTTGTTCATAACCGTAGGCGACTGACAGTAATGTGGCTTCGCTGTTGCCAGGGCCATAAAAATAGAGTGCCGTCGGCATGCCTTCATCATCCATGCCAGACGGAACCGATATTCCGGGATACCCGGCTGCAGCACTAAAAAAATAATTGTGTGACAGGAAATTCGACACCATGGTGTCGAGCTTGTGCTCCTTCATCGGGTCATCGATGGTTTTCTGAAATATGGGAAGAATGGCCGCCCACAATTCATCGCGTTTTTCCGCGGTCGTCTCCAGGTTGTTGATCATTTCCAGCACGTTCTGATCAGGCTCGCCGGATTGCTGATTACGGTTATTGAAAGCAATCAGTTCCGAAATAGATTTGACCGGTAAACCTTCCCGTCCAGCCAGATATTCCTCCAGCTTTTGCTTAACATCTGCAAATAACGCTTCGTTGTATTCAACGTAGGTTTCCTCAGGGACGCCTTCGTCCAAGCGCCCTACCGGTACTAGAATCGCACCTTGGGATTTCAGTACCTCAAGGGCTTCCTGATAGTGCTTGTAGTCCGCTCGTTTCGCCGGATCCTTGGCATCCTCCGCGGACAATTCAGGCAAAGGCGTGTAGCCAATTCGCTTACCTTTCAGAGCATCGGAGCTTAGCCCAACGGTGTAGGCCTTGGTCTCGGTCATAGCGTTGAGCGCTTCCGCCGCATCGCAGACATTACGCGTGAAAGTGCCAATCGAGTCCTGGCGTGAACTGGTCATAACGCCCTCGGTACTGAGCAACCCCATCGTGGCTTTCAGCCCGAAAACGCCGTTATAAGCTGCTGGAGCAATGACCGACCCGTTGGTTTCAACGCCCAAGGCTAGAGGCACATGCCCCTGGGCAACTGCCACGGCAGAACCTGAACTCGAGCCCGCCACCTGCCCTCCCAGCCGATGCGGGTTCAGCGTCTGGCCACCTCGAGAACTCCACCCATCCACAGGATAATCAGAGCGGAAGTTAGATAACTCACTCATGTTGGTCTTACCCACGACCACCACCCCGGCCTTCAACAGGTTGTCCACGACCTTGGCATTTTTAGTCGCAGGCCCCCCCGTCAGCGCCTTTGAGCCTGCACTTGTTTGCATGCGGTCGTTGGTTTCAAACACATCTTTCAACGCTATCGGAACGCCGTGCAAGTACCCGCGCACTTGGCCTTTGGCACGTTCCTGGTCACGCGCCTTCGCTTCCTTGAGGGCATCCGGGTTGGTTTCTACAAACGCGTTGCCGCCCTGCAACCCCTGGTCAATATTGGCAATTTGCTTGAAGGAATCCTTTACAAGCGACTCCGAGGTGACGCCTCCCTTGGCCATCTCCCCTGACATTTCACATGCGCTCTTGAAGCCTTGCGGAGGATTTGAAAGCGCCTGGAACAGGCCTGTCGCCCAGCCACCTGCGGAAACGGGTCCCAACATAAAGTGCCCCTTAACTTGACTGAATATAAGGGCTATCAGCCGATAGCCCGACAGCAGTCTAAGAGGCGAAAACCCGCCCCTAATGCAGCCGAATCCTACCGCTGCGTCCTATCATTCCCAGCCTGATGTAGGCATCAATACAGCCTATGGGCGTAGCTGGCGGTAAGTTCGCAATAGGGTCGTCAAGCGATCAGCCGCCCAGCGGGCGCCGTAAAACCAGACTTTCGATCCGTCCCCCAATGTTTCACAGGCGTTGGGGTATCTGCTCCTGCACGCGTGATGAAACGCGGCATCTGGATCGTCTGAGACCAACGCATCAAGGCGATGATGAGTCACCAGTTCATCGATTCCATTGCAGCCTTGAAGGCTGAATTGAAGGTTCTCGTCCCCACGCCGCGCATCTACCGCCACCCATTGCGCACCGGCTTGGCGCAGGAGGTCGAACATTCCACGCACTGCTGCGCTGTGTTCGATGGATTCGACATGATTACCCTGCACATAGCGGTCGACGTAGCCGATACGATAGCCCGCCAACGTCAGGGAAGCGGTGAACGTGGTGTTGTTCAACACCAGGGGGACTTCCACCATCACGGGCTCCGTGGGGTCTATGCCACTCATGGCAATAAGGGATAAGACCGGGTCTCGCACAGGCTTTATATGTGGGGCCAGGGCGTTATACCCGGGTATGGGCGTGGCACCCTGACGCTGCCCGGCCCCAAACACGATACCGCCCGCACCGACGTTACCGGTGTGTAAAGCGCTTGATGAAGCGGGAATGTCGACAGTGTTTACAGGCGCGGGAGACGTCCGGTCGAGGGGACAAGGTAAATCCAACTTCGAAAACTCTTTACAGTGGCTGTCCATAGAATCCCCGCCGAAAATGAAATTTGCGGAGATCATCGCATTCCCCTCCGACAGTTGTCGCAGGGCTGAAACCTCCCGAAACCTCTTTCCCAACGGCTCTCGTCTCAGCCCGCCGCGTGCTCATCCAAAGACTGAGACTGCGCCTCCAACCACCACGCATTCCCACGTTCGGGCTGATTCAAGTGGAACGCCTGCCCCATCGCCGGGGTGGCGATCAACACGTTGTGCTCCCAGGCCAGGGCCATGATGCGGTCGAAAGGTTCGTGCCAGGCGTGGAACGCCAGATCGAACGTGCCGTTGTGAATTGGCAGCAGCCAGCGCCCCTTGAGATCGATATGCGCCTGCAGCGTTTGTTCCGGCTGCATGTGCACATGGGGCCAGTCGACGTTGTAGGCTCCGGTTTCCATCAGGGTCAGGTCAAACGGCCCATACTGCTCGCCGATGCGTTTGAAACCATCGAAATAACCGGTGTCGCCACTGAAAAAGATTCGTCGCGCATCATCGATCATCACCCAGGAGCACCACAGGGTCTGGTTGCTATCAAACAGCCCGCGCCCGGAAAAGTGCTGCGCCGGGGTGGCGATAAAACGGATGCCATCGACCTCTGTGCCCTGCCACCAATCCAGCTGGCGTACTTTGCTGGCGTCTACCCCCCACTTGATCAGCGTGTCGCCCACGCCCAGGGGCGCCAGGAAGTAGCGCGTCTTGTCGGCCAATTGGACTACAGCCTTGTGGTCGAGATGGTCGTAATGGTTGTGGGAAAGAATCACCGCCTCCAGAGGGGGCAACTCTTCAAGGCTGATGGGTGGCTGGTGGAAACGCTTGGGGCCGGCCCAACTGAATGGCGAGGCGCGCTCGGCAAACACTGGGTCGGTGACCCAGAATTTACCGCGCATTTTCAGCAATACAGTTGAATGCCCGAGGCGGAACACACTGTGGTCAGGGGCGGCCAACAACTGCTCGCGGGTCAGTGGTTGTACCGGAATCTGCCCAGCTGGCCGTGTCGTGCGTGGTTTGTTGAACAGCATGTTCCAGAAAATACGCAAGGTTTTGGCAAAGCCACCCTGCTGCACCGGGGCGTCATTGCTGAATTGCCCCTGGCCCTGCCCGGCAGGCTTGAGCGTTGCAGGCGCAGGGTCGAGACGAGTTGAAATCGTGGCCATTACAGGGTAACTCCTACGGTTCGCTCAAAAAATTACACTGCACAGTGTAGTTTCTAGATTGCAACAAAAACCGGAGCAAGTAAACTACTGAGTGTAATTTCCTTTTTGAGTCGAATGCCATCCATGACTGCCCCCAAGCGCCTCACCGAGCGTAAACGCGAAGCCATCGTGGCTGCGGCCATTACCGAATTTCGCGAGAACGGTTTCGAGGTCACCAGCATGGACAAAATCGCCGCCACCGCCGGTGTTTCCAAGCGCACGGTGTACAACCACTTCCCTAGCAAGGAAGAGCTGTTCGCCGAGATCCTTCACCAGCTATGGGCCAGCAGCGTTGCCCAACTGGACGTGAACTACGCCAGCGACCGCCCCCTGCGCGACCAATTGCGCAAATTGCTGGAAGCAAAAATGAAGATGATGTCGGACGCCAACTTTCTCGACCTGGCGCGTGTGGCCATTGCTGCCACCATCCATTCGCCAGAACGTGCGCAAGATATGGTCAACCGCCTCAGCGCCCGGGAAGAAGGCTTCACCCAGTGGGTACGCGCCGCCCAGGAAGACGGCCGCCTCAATTGCACCGACCCGGCTTTCGCTGCCCACCAGATCCAGAGCCTGCTCAAGGCCTTTGCATTCTGGCCACAAATTACCCTCGGCCAGCCCACTCTCGACGCTGCCGCACAGGCCTGTGTCGTCGAATCGGCCATCGACCTGTTCCTCGCCGGCTATGAAGTCAGCACACCGCACCCGCGATAAGGAGTTGTTGCCTGGGCGACATTCCTAGTCGTTTTCGGCGCATTCACCCGCTGTTTTGCGCAAATGGCCTGGAAGGACACTGATTATTCCCACGAGAATAATCGACAATCACACCCATTTGCCGATCATCGGTTCCGCCCGTTGACGCATGCCGTCGTACCGGCAAAAAACAGCTGAACCAGGACACTATGGAAAACAGACGAGGCAAAGGGCTTTCATTTGCCAGGCGTATCTACAAGCCAAGGATTATCGGCCTGGGTATCGGCAGCATCAGCGTAATTGGCGCGTTGTATCCCTTATCGATGCCCGCTTGGGTCTGGGTGTTGCTGTTGTTCAATGGCTTCGTCTGGGCGCATCTGGCGTACCAACTCTCGACTCGCTCGCCGTTTCCCTACCAGGCTGAGCAACGCAACCTGTTGTTTGACTCGCTGGCCGGCGGTTTCTGGACGGCGGTCACTCAGTTCTCGCCGGTGACGGCCGTCACTATTCTGTCGATGATGGCCATGAACAACGTCGCCGCCGGTGGCAAACGCCTGTTCCTGCGCGGGCTGCTGGCACAAGCCGTCGGTATCGCAATGGCCTGGACCCTGTTCGGGATCAAGTTCGATCCCAACGTCAGCCTCATAGAGGTCTACACCTGCTTACCCATGCTGACGCTCTACCCAATGGCCATCGGCATGGTCTGCTATCAGTTGGCTATCAAGCTATCGGACCACAAACGTGCCCTCAGCGCCCTGAGCCGCATCGACAGCCTCACCGGCCTGCTCAACCATGGTTCGTGGAAAGACCTGCTGAACATCAAGTTCCACAAGTGCCAGCAGCAACAAGGCCAGGCGACCATTGCCTTGATCGATATCGACCACTTCAAACACATCAATGACATCCACGGCCATACCGTCGGGGATGCGGTACTGCGCCAGTTGAGCCAAGTGCTGCGCCAGCACTTGCGGGAAGACGATTTGGCCGGCCGCTACGGAGGCGACGAGTTCTGTGTGATTCTTCCGCGAATGCCGCTGAAAGAAGCTGCACACGTCATGGAGCAGTTACGCGAAACATTCAGCAACTATCGACATCCGCAGATTCCCGAGCTGCGCGTAAGCCTGAGCATCGGCCTGGCGGACTTCCATCCCTCATTCGAAGATGCGGTCATGTGGCTCAACGCCGCGGATCGCGCGCTGTACGCCGCCAAAGACACCGGTCGCAACCGAGTCAAGATCAGCGATTGCGTGGCCGCCAGTTCAGCCTGAGTTGTCTGATAACACCTCGTCCGAATCTTCCTCCGCCAGCCCGCCGCAATAGCATAATGCCGCCACTGGTCGCCTACCCAATAAGGTCCTGCCCACAGGGCGAACTTCTGGGGCGGCTGATCACTCTGAAACCGTTGTTCCACCCCCTCTGTCAGCACCAGGAAGCTGGCAATGAGCAAGTCAACCGTAAGGCCAGGGGCCCTACGGGGTCAGGCGCAACTACATGGATACCGCATATGCTTGCATGCCCGAGCCCTCTAACATGCTATTTAACGCCCACAAGAAAACCATCAATACCCTGCAACACAACATTGCCCAACAGGCCAGCCTGCTGGACGCTATCGAGCGCTCCATGGCCGTCATCGAGTTCGACCTGCAAGGCAACGTACTGCGGGCCAATGACAACTTCTTCAAGACCATGGGCTACCGTGCCGAACAGGTCTTGGGCCAGTCCCACCGGATGTTCTGCACCCCGGCGTTCGCCCGCAGCGCCGAGTACAACCAACTGTGGACGCACTTGCGCAACGGCCAATTCCAGTCAGGCACCTTTGAGCGGGTGGGCGCCAACGGCGAATCGGTGTGGCTGGAAGCCAGCTATAACCCGGTAAGGGATGAAGTCGGGCGCGTGATCAAAGTGGTGAAGTACGCGATGGACGTCACCCCACGCCTGCAGGCCGAAAGTGAAGCCAACGCCAAGCTGGAAGCCATCGACCGCGCCATGGCGATGATCGAGTTCAACCTCGATGGCACCATCATCACTGCCAACGCGAATTTCCTGCAGCGCATGGGCTACAGCCTGGCGCAGATCCAAGGCAAGCATCACCGCCTGTTTTGCAAACCTGAGTTGGCCAGCAGTGCCGCCTACAGCGAGTTCTGGAACCGCTTGAACCAGGGCGAGCTGTTCAATGGCCAGTTCGAGCGGGTGGATAAACACGGCCAGGTCGTGTGGCTCGAAGCCAACTACAACCCGGTGTACGACGCCAGCGGGCGCCTGTGTAAAGTGGTCAAGTTCGCCTCTGACGTCACCGCCCGGGTACAACAACATGCCGCCGACGCCCAGAGCGCAGCACAGGCTTATCACCTGTCCTTGAGCACCCAAGAGATGGCCGAAAAAGGCGCCGAGGTGATTCAGAAAACCGCCAACGGCATGCGCGAAATTGCCGTGGATATCGACACCTCTTCGCAACTGATCGCCAAACTCGGCGAGCGCTCGCAACAGATCACCGCCATCGTCAATACCATTCGCGGTATCGCCGACCAGACCAACCTGCTGGCGCTCAACGCCGCCATCGAGGCCGCACGCGCCGGCGAGCAAGGCCGTGGCTTTGCCGTGGTTGCCGATGAAGTGCGGCAGTTGGCAGCACGTACCAGCGGCTCCACCGCGGAAATATCCGGCATGATCGCCATGATCCAGGATGAAACCCGCCAAGCCATCGACAGCATGGACGCCACCCGCGACCGCGCCGCCCAAGGCGTCGAGCTGGCCAACCAGGCCGGCACGGTGATTCTGCAGATTCGCGAAGGCACCGGCGAAGCGGTCCAGGCGGTGAGCGCATTTGCCAATGAGCGAGGCAATCGCTGACCTGTTCTTCATGTGTCTGGCTGGGGGCTCGGTCTATAGTGTTGGCTATCTTTACGCTAAGGATTCGAGCCCGCCATGACCCCCGACAAGCCAGAAGCCGCTCCCGTCGACCACCTGCGCTTCCACCGCAGTCACGCCCACTTGGCGCCGACCTTCGGCAACGACACCTTTGCCCTCAAGGCTGAAGCCTTTGCACGCTTCTTTGGCACGCCCACCTTCCTCGGCGCACAAACTGCGATCGTGGTGTTGTGGGTCGTGCTGAACATGACCGGCGTCACCCACTTCGACGTCTACCCCTTCATCCTCCTCAACCTGGCCTTCAGCCTGCAATCGGCCTACGCCGCGCCGCTGATCCTGCTGGCCCAGACGCGCCAGGCCGCCCGGGACAAAGCCCAGTCCGACGCGGACGCGCAGCACCGCGAAGCCCTCGCTACGGCCAACACCGAACGCCAGGCCCAGGCGGCCCAGACCACCAGACAGTTGATGGAACTGCTGGAGCAGAACACCCGGCTGACAGAAATGACCAAGCAACTGACCGAGCGTATCGAGACCCTGACGTGCGAAATGCATGAGCAGTTTGTGCGTAAAACTTAAGACTTCATCTGCACATGCCGCCCCAGCTCATCAAACAGAGTCACCACCGAACGCAACGCCCGGCAATCAGGCCGCGTCAACAACCACAACGCGGTGTCGTGCCCTGCCAATGCGGCGCCCAGTGGTTGCAAGCCATCGCCCATTAAAAAATCCGGCAACGCCGCCACACCCAGCCCCGCGCGCACCAGTTCAGCCACCGACTGCATGCTGTTGCAGCGATAACTGGGACGCACGCCCGGCAAATGCTCACGGCGCCAGGCTACGGTGGGGTGGTCGGGTAAAAAATCGTCCGGTGCGATCCAAGCCAGTTCGGCCAGCTCATGACCTGCGTGTCGGCGGGCATAGTCGGCACTGGCACATACCTGATACGCCACCGTCCCCAGGCAACGTCCGACAAGATGCTCTGGTGGCTTGCTGGTCAGGCGCAGGGCGATATCCGCATCACGACGGCTGAGATTGGCGAAGTCATTGGACGTGCTCAGTTCCAGGGTCAACGCTGGATAGGCAGGCATGAACTGCGCCAGAGCCGGCAGCAGCAGGCCCTGGAGCACCGAGTCCGTGCAGGTCAGGCGTACGGTGCCGCTGATCACTTCACCGCCCTGCTCCACACCCACACGCGCAGCCTCCAGGGCAAGTTCGGCGCGCTCAGCCTGTTGTGCCAGGTTACTCGCCAGGCTGGTGGGCAAATACCCGGCGCGGCTTTTTTCAAACAAGGTCTGGCCCAGGGCCGCTTCCAATCGCCGCACCGCACGGAACACCGTGGACACGTCCACCCGCAGCAAAGCAGCCGCCCGCGCCAGGGTGCCGCCGCGCACCAGTGCAAGGATCAATGACAGGTCGGGGTAATCGATTTGATAGTGCGTCGCTGCATTGAGCATATGGGTAAACGCCAATATTGATTGCGCGAACGCCAATCTATAGTGCGTATCAGCACACCACAAGCTATGGGACGTACACGATGACAACCACTGCTCTGCACCTCGCCCTGATTGGTGACTACAACCCTGACGTGATCGCCCACCAGGCTATTCCAGTGGCACTGCAGCAGGCCGCCACCGCCCTGGACCTGAGTGTCCATGTGCAATGGCTCGACACCGACACACTCACTTCCACCTCTGCCCTGCACGGTTTTGACGGCTTCTGGTGCGTGCCGGCCAGCCCCTATCGCGACACCGACGGCGCACTGCGAGCGATCCGTTTTGCCCGCGAGCAAGGCCGCCCTTTCCTCGGCACTTGTGGTGGTTTTCAACATGCCGTTTTGGAATATGCTCGCAATGTGCTCGGCTGGTCCGACGCAGAGCACGGCGAACTGGCTCCGGACGCCGAACGCGTCGTCATCGCGCCACTGAGTTGCTCCCTGGTAAACGCGAGCGGCACCGTGCGCCTGGCCCCTTACACGCGCATGGCCCAAGCCTACGGCCGTCTGGATATTCACGAAGGCTATCACTGCCGTTATGGCATCAACCCTGAGTTCGCCGACGCACTGCTGGAAGGCAACCTGATTCCCAGCGGGAATGATTTGGCGGGCGACCTGCGTGCGTTGGAATTGCTCGACCACCCGTTCTTCGTCGCCACCCTTTTCCAGCCCGAACGCGCCGCGCTGAAGGGCGTCACTCCGCCATTGGCGCTGGCCCTGCTCAAGGCTTGCCTGGAGGCTTCGGCATGATCGCCAAGACACCAGCCCCGCCTTATTACGCGGTGATTTTCAGCTCACTGCGTACCGATGGCGACCAAGGCTATGGTGAGGCCGCCTCCCGCATGCTGGAACTGGCTGGGGAACAACCGGGGTTTCTTGGCGTGGAGTCGGCGCGGGAAGATGGTTTGGGGATCACGGTGTCCTACTGGACCAGCGAGGCGGCGATCCTGGCCTGGAAACAGCAGGCCGAGCATCGGCAGGTGCGTGAGCAAGGGCGCTCCACCTGGTACACGGCGTTTCATACACGGGTGTGCAAGGTGGAGCAGGCCTACGCATTCCCACATTGAAACACTGCCCGCTCCCACAGGTTGATCTTCACATAACAGAAGTGGGCTTAGCTCACCAAACTACGCAACGCACTGATCTGCGGGATCTCCACCCGGCGCATATACACCCGCAACGGCTCGGTGATGTTGATGCGGTCGTCGATATTCTGGTCGAGCAACAACTGTAGGCGTTCACGGCACAGGGTCATGGTGTGATCGGCGGCGGGTAGCCAGACAAATTCGGCGGTGGGAATGATGCCGTCATCGGCGACGTCCATGCCGAAGGCATCTTCGCTGAAACGCACGATGTACTGGCCGGTCTTGCGATTGAGGCCGACAAAACCATGGAGTTGGTCGGCGGCCTGGCAGATAAGCTCGGAAGTGATGCGCATGGTAAACCTCACTGAAAAGTCCCACTGGGACTGGAAAGATGGTTTACACGCGTGGCAAAAAATACTGCCCTCTAACGGGGCAGCTACGAGCAAGAATACTGCAATGCACCACAAAAAAACCGACAAAATTGGCCCGTACGCACGTTAATGTCGGTTTGGTGATAGCGCCTTTCGCAATCAATTGTTAAAAAGGAGGCCTTCTCAAAGCTACCTCCACGAAAGGACTTCGCATATGCCTGTCACGTTTACCAACGGCCCGGTGCCCGCCACTATAGGGAGTGCCCTGCTGCTGGCGCTGATGCTCGGTGTTGGCCCCGCACAGGCTGCCGATCCGATCAGCCCGGCTGAATTGGCGACAAGCGAAGGCATCCCCTACCCTGCCGTGATCGCTCACCGTGGCGCCTCCTACGACGCCCCGGAGTCCACCGCCGCCGCTTACAAGGTCGCACGCGACCTGGGCGCCGACTACCTGGAACTGGACCTGCAACGCAGCAAGGACGGCGTGCTGTTCGCCCTGCACGACAACAACCTGCAGCGCACCACCGACGTGGCCACCAAGTTCCCCGAGCGCAAGGACGCCCCGGCCAACGAGTTCACCTGGAAAGAACTGCAAAGCCTCGACGCCGGCAGCTGGTTCAACGCCGCCTACCCGGACCGTGCGCGTCCAGGCTTCGTCGGCCTGAAAATCCAGAGCCTGGACGACATCATCAAGATCGCCGAAGGCAACCCACAGCACAAACCCGGCCTGTACATCGAGACCAAGGAGCCCAAGCAATTCCCGGGTATCGAGGCCGACCTGAAAAACAAGCTGCTGGACAAGGGCTGGTTAAGCTCCGCCGGTTCCAAGTTGGGCAAGAGCAACACCGGCGTCGGCCAAGGCAAGGGCCGCGTGGTACTGCAAACCTTCGAGGTTGCCAGCCTCAAAGAGCTGCAGAATGAAATGCCGAACACGCCGAAGATCCTGTTGTTGTGGGTTGGCGAAGGCAGCATCGAACCGAAGTCCAAAGTGACCTTCGCTGAGTCCGGCGAGCCGACCAAGGCCGCCTACTACGCCAAGCAAGAGCCGAAAGACGCGGCCGAGTTCGAAAAATGGGTCGACCAAGCCAAGAGCCTGGGCGCCATCGGCACCGGCCCGTCGGCTGAGCTGACCGACCATGGTGACCAGAGCTATTCAGACCTGGTGAAACCTGAAATGAACAAGCTGACCCACGACAAGGGCATGCTGGTGCACGTATACACCGTTGATGAGCCGGTGGACTTCGAGAAAGTGATGAAGGCTGGCGTCGACGGTATCTTCACCAATCGCGCCGCCGAACTGCTGAAGTTCTACAAGCGCTGGCCGTCGTCCAGCGTGCAGGATCTGCTCAGCGACCATAAGTACTGAGTGAAGCCCGAATGGTCGGGCCGCCTGTGGTTGGGGCGTGACTACGGGCTGATCCTCGGCGAGCTGGGGCGCACCGCGCCCCATGCGCACTACGCGCACCAATTGATGTTCTCCCCCGGCGCGCCGATCACGGTCAGCCTTGATGGCCATGTCACCACGGCCCATCGCCTGTTTATTCCTTCGCGTCACAGCCACGCCATCCTTGAGACCGAGGGTGAGGTGTGGGTGCTGTACGCCGAGCCGATGGTCTTTGATACCGAACCGTTGCAACAACTGCTGGTAGACGGCGAGCTATCCCCACAGGCCCTGCACACGCTACCCCGACGACGCCTTGACGACCCACGAATCGAACGCGCACTGGCCACCCTCGACCGACACTTGGGCGGCAAAGTATCGGCGCAGGCGTTGGCCGCGGCGGCGCATCTGTCATTGAGCCAACTGGAACGCCTGTTCACCGATCAACTCGGTCTCCCCGTGCGCCGGCTGGTGCTGTGGCGGCGGTTGCGCATCGCCCTGCAACTGGCCCTTGCCGGCAGTACGTTGACCGAGGCGGCCCACGGCGCGGGCTTTGCCGATTCGGCACACTTTTCGCGGACCATGAAGCAATTATTCGGCGTGACAGCGGGCGCGTCCTTGCGCCAACTGCAGGTGCAGTTCCTAGCGTAGATCGCCTGGTAAAGCCGGCTCCTTGGTCGTACGAACCGGCATGAACGGATCACGCAGTTGTGCTGCATATTCCACGGGGAAATCCGGGCGACTGCCAATCCCTAAGTCACCTGGCCCCATACGGTAGCCATCGCGATAAAACGCCGTGCCCAGCAGCCAATCCCACAGGTTGAAGAACAAGCCGAAATTCACATCCCCGGCGCGTCCATATTTCATATGGTGGAACCGATGCACCGGCGCCCAGGCGAATACCCAACGCAGCGGCCCCAGGCGCATGTCCACATTGGAGTGTTGCAACAGCAATTGAATGGCGATGGCCAGGGCCAGCAACTGCGCAACTTCCAGCGGGATCCCCAGCAGGATCAACGGCAGCAGGCCCGCCGTCGCTTCCAGCATCTGGTGCAACGGATGCTTCATCAACCCATTGAAACCATACAGCCGCTGCACGCTGTGATGCACTGCATGCAAACGCCACAGAGGCGCGAAGCGGTGGCTGGCGTAATGCATCAAGGTGATACCGGCATCCGCCAGGAAGACGGCCATCAACAACTGCTCCCACAGCGGCCAGCCTCGCGGCCAGATGCCCTCGACCGCCAGCAACGCCGTGAGCCCCGGCAGGACCAACAAGCCCAGGGCATTCAGGCTTTCATTGACCAACGCATGCAAAGTGTCGCGCCGACGATCGCCCAGGCTGCGATTCCACTGCGGCTCGTAGGGCAGCCATTGTTCCGTTAGAAACGACACCGCCACCGCTGCCGCGAATATCACCAGCAACCCTCGGGGCTGGTAGAGCCCCCATCCGATAAACCCCAGCAGGAATGCAGGTGCATAGAGCCAACTGACTAACCGTTTCATCCGAGTCTCCTTTTTTGGTGAGCCCTCAGCATGAAATCCCGCACCTATCGCGGATTGAACAAACTGCGCAACTGATTGAAATAATTAAGGGTGAGTTAAGTTGCGCGGGATAACCTGAGGCCACTTAAACAGATCACCCCGAGAAGGAAACACTATGAAAACCCTGACTGCCCTGTTCGCCGCCGCTGCCCTGACCCTGACCGCTGGCCTGGCCCAGGCGGATGTTCGTCCGGATCAGATCGATGGCCTGCTCAAGTCCGGCGCCGTGATGCCTTTCGAAAAACTTAACGCAGCCGCCTTGGCCAAACACGCCGGTGCGACGATCAACGACACAGAGCTGGACCACAACAACAGCGGCGTACTGGTTTACGAAGTTGAACTGACCGACACCGCCGGCAAGAAGTTTGAAGTCAAGCTCGACGCCAAGACCGGCGCCGTGCTGGAAGACAAGCTCGATACTTGAGTCGAACTTCCAAAAAAACGCGCCACCTGCCCCGGTGGCGCGTTTTTTTATGGCCATCATCAAACCGTCACCTGACCGTCATCCCGCCTTGCAATGATTCGCCGTACGACCTGTGAAACGTCCTACAGGTCCTTTCACTGCGAGCCGCCATGAACCACAGCATCGACCACGCCCATCAGGATCCAGACCTGTTTGGCCTGCTTTACGGTTTTCGTTTTCGCCCGGGCGAAAAAGGTCAGCAGATTGATTCCGCCACTGCCCTCGCCGCCTTGCAACAACCGCAAGACCCGGAGGAATTCCTGTGGCTGCACCTGAACCTGGCCCACGCCGCGTGCGAGCGTTGGATGCAGGCGCACCTGTCGCTGCCGGACGAGTTTTTCGAAGCGCTGCATGAAGGCTCGCGCTCCACGCGGATTGAACATGTCGATTCGGCCTTGCTGGCGGTAGTCAACGACGTGGTGTTCAATTTCAGCAGCATGGTTTCGTCGGATATTTCCACGCTGTGGGTGTGCGCCCGCAGCCGTTTGCTGGTGAGTGCGCGCCTGCAACCGTTGCACTCGGTGGACAAACTGCGCTCGTCGGTGAAGGCCGGTGAACACTTTCGCTCGCCCCTGGAGTTGCTGGTACACCTGCTGCGTGACCAGGGCGAAGTGCTGACGCAGATCGTGCGCAAGACCAGTCTCAGCGTCGACCATATCGAAGACCAGTTGCTGTCTTCACGCCTGTCCACCAACCGCGCCGAACTGGGCGCCGCACGCCGTGTGCTGGTGCGCCTGCAACGCCTGCTGGCGCTGGAGCCGGGCTCACTGCTGCGCCTGCTCAATCGCCCGCCGCAATGGCTGCAAAAGGAAGACGTGAAAGAACTGCGCAAATCCACCGAGGAATTTGCCCTGATCATCAACGACCTGACGACCCTGGGCGAACGCATCAAGCTATTGCAGGAAGAGATCGCCGCCAACCTCAATGAACAAAGCAACCGCACGTTGTTCACCCTTACGGTGGTGACGGTGCTGGCGTTACCGATCAACATCATTGCCGGCTTTTTTGGCATGAACGTGGGTGGGGTGCCGCTGTCCCAAGACCCGGAAGGCTTCTGGATATTGGTGGCGCTGGTCGCGACCTTTACCTTGATTGCCGGGCGGTGGGCCTTCCGAAAACGCAAAGACTACTAACTTTGAAACGCACTCAAAATGTGGGAGGAGGCTTGCTTCCCGATGGCGGTAGGTCAGTCAAGAATATTCTGACTGATCCACCGCTATCGGGAGCAAGCCCCCTCCCACATTGGTTCTTCAGTGTTTCGGAGACCAGCGGTACGCTTAACGTCTCAAACACTGACCTGTCGCAGCATCTCTGTAACATTCTGCAATGATCATCAAGGCCATCCTCCTCACACTGGATGCTCCGGCATGGCCACCCCTTCCCTGACTGCCTCCACTCACGCTTCATCCGCGGGCCCCAAACCCCGGCTAGACACAAAACCCGGCCTGTTGACGGTGATCATGTTCTTCGCCGTACTCGCCATGGGCCTGTTGTTCACCGCCTACAGCCTGATGCACGACATGCACGAAATGGGCGCCCAGCTCACCACCTGGACGCCATTCCTGTTGCTGGGCGTAGCGTTGTTGATCGCCTTGGGCTTCGAGTTCGTCAACGGCTTCCACGACACCGCCAACGCGGTCGCGACGGTGATCTACACCAACTCGCTGCCGCCACATTTTGCGGTGGTGTGGTCGGGCTTTTTCAACTTTCTCGGGGTGTTGCTTTCCAGTGGCGCGGTGGCGTTCGGCATCATTGCCCTGCTGTCGGTGGAGCTGATTTTGCAGGTGGGTTCATCGGCGGGTTTCGCCATGATCTTCGCCTTGCTGATCGCCGCGATCCTGTGGAATCTCGGCACCTGGTGGCTGGGGCTGCCGGCGTCGTCATCCCACACCCTGATCGGCTCGATCATCGGCGTCGGCGTGGCCAATGCCTTGATGCATGGACGTGACGGCACCAGCGGTGTGGATTGGAGCCAAGCGATCAAGATCGGGTACGCCCTGCTGCTGTCGCCGCTGATCGGCTTTGCGTTTGCCGCCTTGCTGTTGCTGGCCCTGCGCGCCTTCGTCAAAAACCGCGCGCTGTACAAAGCGCCGAAAGGCGACACGCCGCCGCCCTGGTGGATCCGCGGCATGCTGATCGTCACCTGCACCGGTGTGTCGTTCGCCCACGGCTCCAACGACGGGCAAAAAGGCATGGGCCTGATCATGCTGATTCTGGTGGGCACTTTGCCGATGGCCTACGCGCTGAACCGCACCATGCCCGCTGACCAGTCGCTGCAGTTTGCGGCGGTGGCGCAAGTCACCCAGGCCGCGTTGGTAAAGTCTGCACCGCAGCCTGCACCGAGTGATTCACGGGCACTCTTGTCCACCTACGTACGCACCAAGGAAGCCACGCCCGAGCTGGTGCCTGCCCTCGCGGCCATCACCGGCCATATCGGCGAAGAAGTGAAAAGCTATGGCTCTCTCGCGGCCGTGCCAGCCGAGGCCGTCGGCAACGTGCGTAACGACATGTACCTGACCAGCGAAACCATTCGCTTGATGGACAAGGACAAGGTCGGCAACTTCGACGCCGACACCCAAGACAAGCTGCAACTGTTCAAGCAACAGATCGACAACGCCACGCGCTTTATCCCGCTTTGGGTGAAGATCGCCGTAGCCATCGCCTTGGGCCTGGGCACCATGGTCGGCTGGAAGCGCATCGTGGTGACAGTGGGCGAGAAGATCGGCAAGACCCACCTGACCTACGCCCAAGGCGCCTCGGCCGAGACAGTAGCGATGCTGACCATCGGCGCGGCGGACATGTTTGGCCTGCCGGTGTCGACCACCCACGTATTGTCCTCGGGTGTGGCCGGGACCATGGTGGCCAATGGCGGTGGCTTGCAGATGAAGACCATCCGCAATTTGCTGATGGCGTGGGTGTTGACCTTGCCGGCAGCGATTGTGCTCTCGGGCAGCCTCTACTGGCTGTTCACCCAATTGTTCTGACACAGCACGGTGATTAAAGAGCCCGGCCATGGCCTTCAAGCGCTTCTTGTAGTCCCGGCGCGCCGATGAGGTGGGCTTTGCTGGTTTGCCGGACGACATTGGCGGCGCGATTTCGATCTTGCTGGCCGATGGCAGCCATTGGATCACCGGCCAGCGGATCGAGGCGTCGGGTGGGATGTTCTTGTAAGCGATGCACGCCTACAGGGTGACGGGGGTTTTGTTGGCGATTTTTTCGCGCAATACGTCATAACCCCAGTGGTACACATAGGTGTACGGCAGGAAGAACAACAGCACGCCAATATCGAGGATGAAGGCCTCCAACAGGCTGATCTTCATCAAGGCCGCAATCAACGGCACCGCCAGCAGAATCAGGCCGCCTTCGAACAGCAGCGCGTGCAGCACACGGGTCCAACCACCGTTGGCCAGTTGCAGGCGTATTTTGAGACGGTCGAACAGGCTGTTGAAAATAACGTTCCAACTCAGTGCCAGCAGGCTGATGCCCAAGGTCACTACGCCCATCTCCAGCGCCGGCCTGCCGGTAATCCACACCAGCAGCGGCGTACAGATCAACAAGGCCAGCCCTTCGAAACCGAGGGCTTGGAGAAAACGTTCAGTAATGGATTTGGTAGGGGTCATGACCCGGCTCCGTGAGTGACGATGGTTGCCATGATCACGACTTTTATCGATACTTCATAACCAATAACCATCGATAAAGGCGATAGTCATGGCCTCCCATGAAGTGCTCCAGGCATTTGTCCAGGCTGCCACCCAAGGCTCGTTTTCCGCCGCGGCACGCAAGCTGGGCAAGAGCCAGTCCACCGTCAGCGCGGCGGTGGCCAGCCTTGAGATTGACTTGGACGTGGTGCTGTTTGACCGCAGCAGCCGCAAACCTACTTTGACCCCGGCGGGCTATGTGTTGCTGCAACGCGCCGAACAGGTGCTGGAGGCCAGCAGCCGTCTTGAATTGACGGCGAGCCAGTTGTCTCAGGGGTTGGAGCCAAAGCTGACAATCGCCATGTCGGACACCTATCAGTCGCAGCGTTTCGAAACTGCAATCACGGCGTTCGCCGAACGCTACCCGGACCTGGAACTGGAATGGCTGATTGCCGAATCCGATGACCTGATCGACCTCTTGCAAAGCGGCCGGGCGCAAATTGCATTGATCGAACAGCAGGACGTGTACCCGCCGGACCTGAACCATTCGCCAGTCCAGGAGCGCACGGAAACCGCCTTGTTCGTGTCGCCGCAACATGCCTTGGCCAAGCTGGAAAAGGTCGACCAGCAGGCCTTGAAACACCATCGTGAGTTGCGCCTGGCGAGCATCGTCAAGCCCTACGACAACCGTGCAGCTGGGCGGGTCTGGTCGGCAGCCAGCTACCTGATGCTGATGGAAATGGCGCAGTTGGGTTTCGGTTGGGCGCCGCTGCCACGCTGGCTGGCGGAGCGTTTTGGCAACGGCAGCCTGCAGGAGTTGACGGTGCGTGGCTGGCCGCGCTCGGTGACGGTGGATGCCTTGTGGTCGCGGCAACAACCGCCAGGGCCGGCGGGGAGTTGGCTGTTGGGGCAGATGCTCGAGTGAGCCAGTAAGAACAATGAGGTCAAAATGTGGGAGGGGGCTTGCTCCCGATGGCTGAGTGTCAGTCAGCTAATCTTTACCTGACACACCGCCATCGGGAGCAAGCCCCCTCCCACATTTTGAGCTTCATTGTCTGGGGGATTTGAGTTCGCTCAGGCGTCGTTCGAGAAAACGTTTTTCCGGGGTTTGCTGGGTCAGGGACAGGGCTTTTTCATAAGCTCCCCGTGCCTCATCAACGTGCCCCAACTGCCGGCAAAACTCCCCGCGCGCCGAATGCGCCAAGTGGTAATCCTGCAACTCACCGCGTTGCAAAATGCTGTCCACCAACGCCAACCCCGACGCCGGCCCCTGCGCCATCGCCACCGCTACCGCACGGTTCAGCTCGATCACCGGCGACGGCATGGCCCTGAGCAACACATCGTAAAGCCCGACAATCTGCCGCCAATCAGTCGCCTCTGCGCTCGGCGCCTCAGCGTGCACGGCTGCAATCGCCGCTTGCAGGCAATAGGGGCCGAAACGCCGCGTAGTCAGCGCCTGCTCCACCAACGCACAGCCTTCAGCTATCAGGGACGTATCCCATAGCCCACGATCCTGGGCATCCAGCAGCACCAGTTCGCCGCTGGCCGAGGTGCGTGCCGGTCGACGGGATTCGTGCAGCAGCATCAACGCCAGCAAGCCCATGACTTCCGGCTCTGGCAGCAATTCCATCAACAAGCGGCCCAGGCGAATGGCCTCAAGGGTCAAGTCTTCGCGGGTGAGATCGGCGCCCGTGGAGGCCGAGTAGCCCTCATTGAACACCAGGTAAATCACGCGCAGTACGCTGTCCAGGCGCTCGGGGAGTTCGGCCCGGGAAGGCACTTGATAGGGGATCTTCGCTTCACGGATCTTGCCCTTGACACGCACGATGCGCTGAGCGATGGTGGTGGGCGTGGCGAGGAAGGCGTGGGCGATGGCCTCGGTGCTCAGGTCGCAGATCTCACGCAGGGTCAGCGCCGCCTGGGCGTCGGGCGCCAGCGCCGGGTGGCAGCAGGTAAAGATCAGGCGCAGGCGGTCGTCTTCCACGTCTTCATCACTCCACTGCGCCGCTTCCAGTGTGTCGGCCTGCTCATGCAGCAACGGGGTAAACCGCGCCTGGCGACGCAGGCGGTCGATGGCTTTGAAGCGGCCGGTCGACACCAGCCAGGCGCGTGGGTTAGCCGGAATACCGTCCTGGGGCCAGCGCTGCACGGCGACGAAAAACGCCTCGTGCAACGCCTCCTCGGCCAGGTCGAAATCACCCAGCACACGAATCAGCGTCGCGAGGACGCGGCGTGATTCGCTGCGGTAGATGACCTCGATCTGCGGCGTCAATCGACCATGCCCTGGGTCACCAGGGTCACCAGGCGGTCCAGGCTCTGGCCCCAACCGTCGTGAAAGCCCATGGCTTCGTGGGCCTGCTTGTCCTCAGCACTCCAGTGCATGGCGCGGGCGGTGTAGAGGGTCTTGCCGCCGACATCTTCGAAGGTGACTTCGGCGCTCATGAACGGCTTGCCCGAGGGTACCCAGCCCGGCAGGAACGCATCGGTAAACACCACGCGATTAGGCGCGTCGATCTCCAGGAACACGCCCTGAGTCGGGTACTCAGTGCCATCCGGCGCGCGCATCAAGGTGCGAAACAACCCACCGACCCACAGGTTCATTTCGCACTCGGGCGTGGTCATACCATGGGGGCCCCACCATTGTTGCAGCAGGGCCGGCTCGGTCCAGGCGCGGAACACCCGGCTGCGCGGCGCATCGATCAAGCGGCTGATGGACAGTTCAAATTCCGCAGGTTGACGTTTCATAGGTAAACCTCCTGGTTCTTGTTGTAGTCAGAGATTCAATTCGCGTACGGGGCGTACTTCCACACTACCGACCCGGGCCGCCGGAATGCCACCGGCGACCTGGAGCGCCTCATTGAGGTCTTTGGCTTCGATCAGGTAGAACCCGGCGAGCTGCTCCTTGGTTTCGGCAAACGGCCCGTCGGTGATCGACAGCTTGCCGTTGCGCATGCGCACGGTGGTGGCGGTAGTCACCGACTCCAGCGGCTCGGCGGCGAGCATCCGCCCGCTGGCCTGGATGGCCTCGGCGTAGGCGAAACACTCCGAGTCGTGGGGGCTGTCGGCCGAGGTGTGCAACACCTGTTCGTTGCTGTAGATCAGGCACAGGTATTTCATGGCGTTCTCCGTTTTCGGACTACTGACTATAGTTCGCGGTGCTTAAGGTTTCAGGTCGAACAACGTGGTGCCGCTTTCCATGTCACAAGGTGCCGACCAGTGCTCATGCACCACCTTCCACTGGCCATTGATGCGCTGGTAGCCGGCGGTCACACGCATCCAGCACGCCTTCACCTCGCCATCCGGCCCAGTGCCGCCGCAGTGGGCCAGCCAGTGGGCGAAAGCGCTGTCGGCGGCTTCGACGATGTGCAATTGATGAAACTCGAAAATACCGGGGCCGGGGCAGTGCTTCATGCATTCCTCCCAGTGCGCGCGGTAGGCGGCCTTGCCCTTGAATTGCAGGGCGCCAACCGCGTCGAACGCGACGATATCTTCAGCGTAAAAGCTGACAATCTTGTCGATATTCTGGGAAACAACGGCTTGCTTCCATTGCTCGATCAGGGTGTTGATTGCGGTGCTCATGGCGATGACTCCTGGGGTGAAAAATCACGGAAGACACCCTTAGTCGAACGGCCTTTGAGCAAATCGACACACCACTGAAAAATAATTTCGCCGGCAGCAAAACCGCTAGAATTGACGCCTCTTTGTAGGATTTCGGATGCGAACCCGATGGAAACCCGCCTAGCCGCCTATGAGGCATTGAGTACTGCGCAAAAACAGCGGCTCGACGCCCTCGAGGTCCATCCCGAACAACTGCCGTTTTGCGGCGATATCTATAGCGCGTTGAACTGCCTGCTGGTGAATCCCAACCCTGGCGTCAGAGGCTTTGCGCTGTTGGCCGACGACATTCCAGTGGCCTTCCTGCTGCTCAAGCGCCCACCCTGCCTGCCCCATTGGGCCAATGAACACAGCGCCACACTGCATGCGTTGCAGGTGGATCGGCATCAGCAGGGGCTTGGATTCGGCAAGGCGTGTTTACAGGCGCTGCCGGCCATGGCGCTTGAGGCGTGGCCGCAGATCAGAGGGTTGGAGTTGTCGGTGGACACGCACAACGTGGCGGCAATGGGGTTGTATCTAGGCGCGGGATGGGTGGACAGCGGCGAGGCCTACAAGGGCCGGGTTGGGTATGAGCGCCGGCTGAGCTGGATGTTTAATCCATAACGGTAATGTCACGTAAACCTGACGTTCATGTGTACGCGCCCTGTTTACGTGACATCGAATGCAGGGTCAGCCCCGCTCCCCAACCGGCAACCAGATCTCTACCGTCCCCGTGCCCTTCCTCACGTCAAAATCCGCGCTGTAGCGCTCGAAATCAGCGCCCATCACCTTGTAGCCCGAGTGCGGCAGCCATTCGAACATGATGCGCTCGTAGGTTTGTTCAAGCGCCTGCACCGGCCCGTAATGGGGGAACACGGCATAGTTGAGCGGCGGGATTTCGATGAACTCAAAGTTACTCGGCACATCGCCCTTGGCGGGTACTTCTACCCCGGCCATGTAATCGAACTCGCCGTGATGGGGGTTGTGGCAAACCCCGTAGGTCACGCCGCCGACGCGTTTCTTGATGTCCTTGATGCACGTATCAAACAACTCCCACAGTTTGGGGATATCGCCTACGGTGGCCTTCGAATAACGCCCTTGTACACCGGCAATTACCAAGGCCTTGCCGGCTTCCATGCGTGGCTCTAACGGTTGTTTTGTCTGCTGATCCATACGAACAGTCTCCTTCTTATGAGGGAACAAACCCGCATCGAGTATAGGGGCATATCCCTGCCGCGCTCCATGCACAAATTTTTCCCACGCCATCTGGACAACCAGCCATCATCGCCCGTATTGTCTGCCCCGCAGGCCACCGCAGTGGCCGACGTCGCTCGGACGGTTCCGGGCGCTTACGTATTCGAGGCAACAATGGCAGACCAAGGTTCGCCGCGCCGCTTTGCGCGCATAGATCGACTCCCCCCGTATGTTTTCAATATCACTGCCGAGCTGAAGATGGCTGCGCGTCGGCGCGGCGAAGACATCATCGACTTGAGCATGGGTAACCCCGACGGCGCCACACCAGCGCATATCGTCGAGAAAATGGTCACCGTCGCCCAGCGTGACGACACCCACGGCTACTCGACCTCCAAAGGCATCCCGCGCCTGCGCCGGGCGATTTCGCGCTGGTACAAGGACCGTTATGAGGTGGATATCGACCCCGAGTCGGAAGCCATCGTCACCATCGGTTCCAAAGAGGGCCTGGCACACTTGATGCTGGCTACCCTGGACCAGGGCGATACCGTGCTGGTGCCCAACCCCAGCTACCCGATTCATATCTACGGTGCCGTGATTGCCGGCGCCCAGGTGCGTTCGGTGCCGCTGGTGCCCGGCGTGGATTTCTTCGCCGAGCTGGAACGGGCGATTCGCGGCTCGATCCCCAAGCCGAAGATGATGATCCTCGGTTTCCCGTCCAACCCCACCGCGCAGTGCGTGGAACTGGATTTCTTCGAACGCGTGATCGCCCTGGCCAAACAGTACGACGTGCTGGTGGTTCACGATCTGGCTTATGCCGACATCGTCTACGACGGCTGGAAAGCCCCATCGATCATGCAAGTGCCGGGCGCCAAGGATATCGCGGTGGAGTTTTTCACCCTGTCCAAAAGTTACAACATGGCCGGCTGGCGCATCGGCTTCATGGTGGGCAACCCGGAACTGGTCAACGCCCTGGCGCGGATCAAGAGCTACCACGACTACGGCACTTTCACCCCACTGCAAGTGGCGGCGATTGCGGCGCTCGAAGGCGACCAACAGTGCGTCAAGGACATTGCAGAGCAGTACCGCCAGCGCCGCAATGTGCTGGTCAAGGGCCTGCATGAGCTGGGCTGGATGGTGGAGAACCCGAAGGCGTCGATGTACGTGTGGGCGAAAATTCCCGAGCAGTATGCGGCCATGGGCTCGCTGGAATTTGCCAAGAAACTGCTGCTGGAAGCCAAGGTGTGCGTATCGCCGGGGATTGGCTTTGGTGAGTACGGCGATGACCATGTGCGCTTTGCGCTGATCGAGAACCAGGACCGGATTCGCCAGGCGGTAAGGGGGATTCGGGGGATGTTCAGGGCGGATGGGCTGGTCACTAAAGCCTGAGCCTGACCCGGTCAAAATGTGGGAGGGGGCTTGCTCCCGATAGCAGAGTGTCAGTCACTGCATTGGGTGACTGATCTACCGCCATCGGGAGCAAGCCCCCTCCCACATTTTTTATTGGGTTTTCACCCCAGGCTGTGCGGTGTGTCTGTCAGACCACCAACGACAACAACATGATGAAGATCAGCGCCACGATCGACAGAATGGTCTCCATCGCCGTCCAGGTCTTGAACGTCTCGGCCACGGTCATGTTGAAGTACTGCTTCACCAGCCAGAAGCCCGCATCGTTGACGTGAGACAGAATCAACGAACCCGCCCCCGTCGCCAGCACCAGCAGCTCGCGGTTAACCCCCGGGATCATCCCCACCACCGGCACCACAATGCCTGCACCCGTAATGGTCGCGACCGTCGCTGAACCGGTGGCAATACGAATCACCGCCGCCACCAGCCATGCCAGCAGGATCGGGTTGATCTGTGCGTTCACCGCCATATGGCCGATCACGTCACCCACGCCACTGGTCACCAGCATCTGCTTGAAGCCACCACCGGCACCGATGATCAGGATGATCGCAGCGGTCGGCGCAAGGCTGGCGTCGAGCAGCTTGAGGATCTGCTTGGAATGGATGCCCTGGCGATGGCCAAAGGTGTACAGCGACAGCAGCAAGGCCAGCAACAACGCTGTGATCGGGTGGCCGATCATGTCCATCCAGTTGCGCACCACGTTGCCTTCGGCAAAGGCGATGTCGGCAAAGGTTTTCAGCAGCATCAGGAACACCGGCAGCAGCACGGTGACCAGGGTAATGCTGAAGCTCGGCAGGTTTTTGTTCTCAGGCTCGCGGGCCAGTTGATCGACCAGTTCCTGTGACGGATTGCCCGGGATGTACTTGGCGATAAACGTACCGAAGATCGGGCCGGCGATGATGGCCGTCGGCAGCGCAACGATCAGGCCGTACAGGATGGTCTTGCCGATGTCCGCGCCAAACACGCCGATGGCCAGCAACGGGCCCGGGTGCGGCGGCACCAGGCCATGTACCGCCGAAAGGCCGGCGAGCAGCGGGATGCCGATTTTGATCAGCGACACGCCGGTACGTCGAGCGACGATAAACACCAGCGGAATCAGCAGCACAAAGCCGATCTCGAAGAACAGCGGGATGCCCACCAGGAACGCGGCGAACATCATGGCCCATTGGACCTTCTCTTTGCCGAAGGCACGGATCAGGGTCTGGGCGATCTGATCGGCGCCGCCGGATTCGGCCATCATCTTGCCGAGCATCGTACCCAGCGCGAGGATAATGCCGACAAAGCCGAGCACCCCGCCGAAGCCGTCCTGGAACGCCTTGATGATCTTGTCCACGGGCATGCCCGAGGTCAGGCCGAGGAAGCCGGCCGCGATGATCAGTGCAATGAACGGGTGCACCTTGAACTTGGTGATCAGAACGATCAACCCGATGATAGTGACCACTGCATCTAGCAGCAGGTAAGACTCGTGGGACATGCCAAACATGGGGGGTCTCTCCTGTTTGTTGTTGTTATTAAAGCGGGTGTTGAACTTTCTGCCGGGGATAGCGCTATCTTTTCCGGCAAAAAATCAATGAGTGGGTTCAAAGCCGTGTTGCAGCCACCAGGCGTTGGTCTGCCTAGCCAGGGCCTCGACGCTGTCTTCGCTGGCGTTGAGGGCCAGGGTCAGCGGTTCGCCCTTGGGCGATTCAAGGGTGGCAAACTGGCTGTCGATCAGGCTTGCCGGCATGAAATGGCCGGGGCGATGGGACACCCGGTCGGCGGCGACTTCACGGGTCAGCTCCAGGAATACAAAGCCCAAGCCCGGCGCGGCTTCGCGCAGGTGGTCGCGGTATTTCTTCTTCAGGGCCGAACAGGTCAGCACCGGGTGCTCGCCGGCCTTGAGCGAGCGGCGCAGTTCATCACACAGGATGTCGAGCCAGCCGGCGCGGTCGTCGTCGTTGAGGGGGTGGCCGGCGCTCATCTTTTCGATGTTCGCGGCGGGGTGAAAGCTGTCGCCTTCAATGGCAGTGGCGCCGTTCAGGCGGCACAGGGCTTCGCTGACGCTGGACTTGCCACAGCCGGAAACACCCATGATGACCAGGGCGGTAACAGGTTGACTCATGAAACACCTCAGGACGCAGATAGCGCTACCTTTGCACAGCATAAGGCTAGTGCAAAAACAGGCTTTTCCCGCGCCGACTTGTCATTTTTATGGAGTGACGCGTGCATCCGCTCCAACCGACTTACTTCAAAAGTTGAACAGGATCAGGCAACCCTTTATCCAAGAATTTGCAGCCCTTTGGAGACAGCGCTACCTTAGTGCCTCGATTTTTGTTTGGCAAGCCGCCTGATGACCTCCAAGAACGATAAAAATACCCGCACAACGGGCCGCCCTACCCTCAATGAAGTTGCACGCATGGCCGGGGTCAGCCCGATCACCGCCTCCCGCGCCCTGCGCGGTATCAGTACGGTAGCCACCGAACTGGTGGAAAAAGTGCAGCTGGCCGCCGCCGAACTCAACTACGTGGTCAACCCCGCCGCCCGCGCCCTGGCTTCGGCCCAAAGCCATTCAGTGGTGGTGCTGGTGCCGTCCTTGTCCAACCTGCTGTTTATCGAAACGTTGGAAGCGATCCACCAGGTGCTGCGGCCCAAGGGCTTTGAAGTGCTGATCGGCAACTCCCATTATTCGCGCGACGAAGAAGAAAACCTGCTGCGCAACTACATGTCCTACCAGCCACGGGGTTTGTTGCTGACCGGGTTCGACCGCACCGAAAGCGCGCGCCGACTGGTCGAGGCCAGCAATGTGCCCTGCGTGTACATGATGGACCTGGACCCCAACGCCGGATTGAACTGCGTGGGGTTCTCGCAATTGAGCGCAGGTGAAACAGCGGCGGCGCATTTGCTGTCCCGTGGGCGCAAGCGCCTGGCCTATATCGGCGCGCAGTTGGACCAACGCACGTTGCTGCGCGGTGAAGGTTTCCGCAGGGCACTGCAACAGGCGGGAATGTACGACCCGGCGTTGGAGCTGCTCACACCGCAACCCTCTTCCGTAGGCTTGGGCGGCGAGCTGTTCCTGCAACTGTTGGCGCGGCATCCCGACGTGGATGCAATTTTCTTTGGCAACGATGACCTGGCCCAGGGCGCATTGCTCGAAGCCCTGCGCCATGGCATCAAGGTGCCAGAGCGTGTGGCGGTACTCGGCTTCAACGACTTGCCTGCGTCGTCATTCATGGTGCCGCGCCTGAGCAGCATCAGCACGCCACGGGAAGCCATTGGCCGGCGGGCAGCGGAGCATTTGTTGGCCATCATGGCAGGCAACAAGATCGCCAAGCCGGTGGTAGATATGGGCTTTGAGTTGCAGGTGCGCGAGAGCACGTAGCGGCCTGATGGCCGATAGGTCGGGCCAGCTACCGATACACCGCCACGTTCCACTCATCGAAAAGTATGGAAACCTGTTAGAAATGACAGTAGACATCCCTAGCAACTCTTGCCTAAATAGTTAGTGCAGCACCATCACGCCCTCAACTTGTTTAGGAGATACACCGTGAATAATCCCAATAAAATTACTGGATATCAAAAAGAGCTCAACGAAGACTTTGACTCTCACAGTATTCTCCATATAAATTCGTTCCCCGGGACAAAAAACATTACATTTGCTTTTATACAGAAAAATCATTTTATCGCTTTCGAAATCGACAAGAATTTCGCAGTAGGCTGCTATAAACTTTCCCATACAAAAAAGGAAGAATCTGTTCAAGTTATTTATAACATACCTACCGGGAACGGAAATACTGATCAATATCCGGCCATCTCGGGAACGTTTGAAATTATCAGCAATGCAAATAATATCCTCGAAGCAAAGTTTGCCTTCATTGCAGCTAAAGTCGACGACCCAAATGAAATCGTTACCGTCGAACGCGGCGAATACTACGTCAACGACTTCAACGAAACGCCATTAAATTGAACATCTACCCTCTTTAAGGCAGCACTTCCCATAGTCGGGAAAGTGCCTGCCTTTTTGACGGCTACACCACCTCGCTATCGCCCTCAAACGTCTGCTAAATTGCCCCTGTCATCCAAAAACGCAGGGAAGCTCAATGGCACACTCACTGAAAATCCTGGGCCGCACCTCCTCCATCAACGTGCGCAAAGTGCTGTGGACTTGCCAGGAACTGGGCATCGACTACGTGCGTGAGGACTGGGGCATCGGCTTCAAGCCCACCCAGTCCACCGAGTTCCTCGCGCTGAACCCCAACGCGCAAATCCCCGTATTGATCGACGACCACGGCGTGCTGTGGGAATCCAACACCATCTGCCGCTACCTCGTGGGCCTGTACCAACGCCACGACCTGCTGCCCGTCGAGCCCGCGCCACGTGCCCGCGTCGAGCAATGGATCGATTGGCAAGCTATAGAACTCAACCGCGCCTGGGGCGATGCCTTCACCGCCCTGGTACGCAACAATCCGGACGGCTTGGACGCGGTGCAGATCGGCGCCGCAGTCCAGCTCTGGAACGACAAGATGGGCATTCTGGAACAACAGCTGGCCAAGACCAGTGCTTATGTAGCAGGGGATGAATTCACCCTCGCCGATATCCTGATCGGCCTCTCGGTACACCGCTGGCAGATGACGCCCATGGAACGTCCGCCCTACCCCGCCATTGCCGAGTACTACCAGCGGCTCACCCAGCACGCCGGTTTCAAGACCTTCGCCCTCGACGGCCACAACTGAGCGCCAGGGCGGTCACGCAAAAGGGCTCCACCTACTGCTTACCGGTGCCCATAGCAACATTCCCAACACGCTTTTTTTCGGGACAGCCAGCCGAAGGCTCATCGGTCAGAAAAATGCCGCTACCTGTCAGGTTTGACAGTAGATCGCACCGGCGATCGACGTTCTACTGGGAACCCAGGCGCTCCCGCGGTGGGTCGCCATCGGCAGATAATCAGGAGTTAGACATGGATCAGAGCAACCACGCCTCAGCAGGATGGCTTAAGTCCACAGGCTTCGAAGGTGAGATTGATACCAGCAACGTCGACTATCGCCAATCGCCTACAGGCACTAGAGGAATCACGCTGTATGGTCTACAGCCAAGCGGGGCTGACAGTTTCAGGGGTATTCAAATCAACTTTCCAGGAGATTCATTCACAGGTCCGATCGACGTGCCTCAACCTTTTCCGAATCAAGTTGAGGTGGGCTATTTTCGACTAACCAGTAGCGGCCAACGAACAACGTATAGGGCAAAAAGTGGTGTACTTGACCTGACGACGTATAACCAGCAACTGGGCTCAGCATCGGGAACATTCAACGTTATTGCCGAGGTGGAGGGCACGGAACATACCTTCAATGGCTCATTTGACATTCACATCGTATAGAACAGGCAGTCGGCGGCAACGACTGGCCTCTACACGGTCATCGCTTGCCACCTCAAGCGTCCCGCCCCCCGCCGCTACTGGGTTTGATCATCGGCACACTATTTGCTCCAGCTGTCGCACCGAACATTTACACAGGTGACTGATCATGCTGGTTAACAACAACACCCAAGCCATGTCGACCGTCCAACAGATCAAGCGACCCGATATGGACCCCGCCAACGCCGCCGCCAGCGCGTTGTACAGCGGCGCCCTTCAGGCTGCGCAGCAAAGCGTCACGGTGCCGAACGCACAGAAGGAATTGGACAAGGCCAGCGATCGCATTGACGAAGCCTTTGCCAAGACCCGTGTGCAATTGCAGACCACGGCATCAGCCTCCGATGTGCCGGCCACCGGTTCCACCTCCGGGGCACGCGCTGAGTTCACCGATTACATGACCAAGAGCCCCGCCGAGCGCATCCGCGACCAGTTGCTCAAAGAACGGGGCCTGACGCTGGAGGAGCTGAACGCCATGCCGGTGGAGCAGCAAAATGCGTTTGCCAAGGAAGTGTCCGAGCGGCTTAAGCAGCAGCAAGATCAGCAGGTAGCAGCAAAGAGTGTTGACCCACAGGCCCAGGTGCTGAAAGAAACCTTGGCCGCGATCTAAGCCCCACCACAAAACAAAATGTGGGAGGGGGCTTGCCCCCGATGGCGTCAGGTCAGCCACCGAATGCAGTGACTGACACTCTGTCATCGGGGGCAAGCCCCCTCCCACATTTGGAGTTATTGCAGTTGCAACGTCGAGTTGAACTGACTGATCGCATCCACCACATGCCGCGACCCTTCCTGGATCTCCACGATCACCTGCCCCGCCTCATTCGCCAACTCCACCCCAAGCCCCGTTCGGCTCAAGCTTGACTGCATGCTCGACACGGCACTCAGCGACAGGTCGTGGTTCTTGCGCACCACCTCCACAATCTCGACCGTGGCCTGGCTGGTGCGGGCCGCGAGGCTACGCACTTCGTCGGCCACCACCGCGAACCCGCGCCCATGCTCACCGGCCCGCGCCGCTTCAATCGCGGCGTTGAGCGCCAGCATGTTGGTTTGCTCGGCAATGCTGCGGATGGTTTGCACGATGGCGCCGATGATGTCTGACTGTTTATTCACCGCGTCGATGCTCTGGGCGGCCTGGTTCAGGTCACTGGAGATCGCCTCGATGATCTGCACGGTTTGCTGCACGACCTCCGAGCCCTTGCGGGCGCAGGCGTCGTTTTGTACCGAGGTGGCGTGGGCCGAATCGGCGGCGTTACGCAGGGTGGTGACCTGGTCGGTGATGTCGCTGGCAAACTTCACCACTTTGTACAGGCGCCCGTTGGCGTCGAAAATCGGGTTGTAGGACGCCTCCAGGAACAAGGTCTTGCCGTATTTGTTTTTGCGCTCGAAGCGGTGGGAGTGATATTCGCCGCGGTTGAGGGAGGCCCAGAATGCCTTGTAGGCCGGTGACTCGACGTCATTACGATGACAGAACATGCTGTGGTGCTGGCCAATGATTTCCTCCCGTGAGTACTGCACCGTGCGCAGGAAGTTGTCATTGGCATTGAGGATCTGGCCCTGCGGGGTGAACTCGATCACCGCCATGGAACGGCTGATGGCGTCGATCAAGCTCTGGTTCTCGTGTTCATGGTGCACCCGCACAGAAATATCCGACGCCACTTTGATCACACTGCGCACCTGGTTGTCGCTGTCCAGCACCGGCATGTAGCTGGCTTCGAGCCACACTTCCTGACCGCGCTTGTTCAAGCGCATAAAGGTGCCGCTGAGCGCCTCACCCCGCGCCAGGTCGCGCCATAACTTGGCGTATTCGTCAGTATGGGTGTAGGCCTCATCGCAAAAGAGGCGATGATGTTTACCGCGGATCTCCTCGACGCTATAGCCCATGGCTTTGCAGAAGTTCTCGTTGGCATCGAGGATCACGCCTGTGCGATCGAACTCGATCATCGCCATGGAACGGCTGATGGCGGCGAGCTTGGCGTTGGCTTCGGTAAGGGCACAGGAAAAACGCTGGATTTCTTGCAGGTCGGATTTGTGATGACGATTGAACATGGTCAGCTCACCCTTGAGTCCCGGCGCCTGGACGGCGCATTCCATTCTTGAGTTGGATAGTGCTGGCAAACCTTCACGGGGAAATAACCATCCAAAACGCTTTATAGTCCAAGCGTCATTAACGGTTCTGGGTGAGCATAGACAGGGGTTGGCGCGATGCAAGGCCACTAGTCAGCCAGCATTGCCAGGATGACCAGGGAGCAACTCGTGTTGCAACGACAGCCAGAGTGTCACCCGCAGGATCAGTAGCAGAGTGCTGCACCACAGGCCCAGCCAGTGGCTGGCGAGCAACACACCGAACCAGCCGGCATACACGCCGAGCAACAACAGCCAGGTCGGCCATTCGGCCTTTGCGGTGAAACTTCGTACCAGGGCTTCGATTTCCCGGCGGTGGGTCAGATCAAGGTAGTTGGCCATCGGCAGCTCAGAGCAGTGTTTCCTGCTCTGTGCAGCGAGGCGCGCAAAACGTGCAGATCGTAGGGTTCTAAGGTTGTAACTCAGTGACCGAACAGGCCGGTCTCAGACTTCTTGGCTTTCTTGTCGGCGCGTTTTTCATCGGCGGTCTTTGCCGGTTTTTTCTTCGCGGCTTTCTTTGAATCCATACCTTTGGCCATGATGCATGCTCCACTGAAAGGGGATGTAGCACTGGGTATACCACCTATTGCCCAGCAGAAGGCGCTTATAATCCCCGCCCCCTGACAATGCTGGCCCAAAGACCATGCCCGAACTGCACATCGAACCGCTGGCCGAGCCCCTGTGGCCACTATTGAACAAGTTTTACCGCAGTCACAATTCGCCGATGAAGGCCCAAAAGGGTGGGCGCTTATGGGTGGCGCGAGACAGCGAGATAGTGGCCGGGCTATGCCTGACTCAAGTGGTCGGCGGGCAGTTTCTGACCGGCGTGTTTGTCGATCCGACCTATCGCGGCCAGGGGCTGGCGGCGCGTTTGATTCGCCAGGCGGTAGCTGAAGTGGACGGCACGGTGTGGCTGCTGTGCCATCCGGATCTGGAGGGTTTGTACCAGCGTCTAGGGTTCTCTCAAGACACCGTGCTGCCGCAATCGCTCAGTGAGCGGTTGGTGCGCTACAAGCGGAACAAGCCGATGATTGCGATGGGGCTTCAATCACCTGAATGATGCAGGACAAAAATGTGGGAGGGGCAAGCCCCCTCCCACATTTTGATCTCATGCTGTCAGAACGTTACTCGTCAGCCGTTGGGTCCATCTCCGGGAACATCACTTCGATAAACCCGAACTTGCTGAAATCGGTAATCCGCGACGGGTACAACCGACCGATCAGGTGATCACACTCATGCTGCACCACCCGCGCATGAAAACCATCGGCAAACCGCACAATCGGCTCGCCCTTGGGATCGAAACCCTCGTAGCGAATCTGCTGGTACCGGTCCACGGCCCCGCGCAGTCCGGGTACGGACAGGCAACCTTCGTAGCCCTCTTCCAGCACCGGGCTCAAGGGGGTAATCAGCGGGTTGATCAGGATGGTCTGTGGCACCGGTGGCGCATCCGGGTAGCGTTCACTGGCTTCAAAACCAAAGATCACCAGTTGCAGGTCGACGCCAATCTGCGGTGCGGCCAGCCCCACCCCGCCCACATGCTCCATGGTCTGGAACATGTCGTCGATCAGTTGCCACAACTCCGGGCTGTCGAACATTTCCGGTGGTACCGGCGGGGCGATACGCAGCAGGCGTTCGTCGCCCATTTTCAGGATTTCACGGATCATCGATCAGGCACTTCATCAGGGGTAGGTTTGGAGTGGTCCCGGCCTAGGCCCGAGACGTGCTGTTTTTCATCGGTATGGGCCGGTTCGTCGAATTCCTTTTCACCCGGGTCTTTGCCTTCGGCCGACATGTGTTCGATTACCGCATTCATTTCCGCACCCAGCAACAACACGGCAGCGGAAATATAGAAGTACAGGAGCAGGACAATGATCGCACCGATGCTGCCGTACATGGCGTTGTAGTCGGCGAAGGTTTTGACGTAATAGCCAAAGCCCAGGGAGGCAACGATCCACACCACCACTGCCAATACCGAACCCGGGGTGATAAAGCGAAACTTCTGCTCCACGTCTGGCATCACGTAATACATGAGGGCCACGGCGAACATCAGCAGGATCACGATCAGCGGCCAGCGCAGGATGGTCCACAGGGTGACGACGAATTCCTGCATGCCGATCTGCCCGGCAAGCCATTCCATGACCTGTGGGCCAAGCACCATCAGTGCGGCGGCGGCCAGCAACATGCCGGCGATGCCGACGGTGTAGAAAATCGACAGCGGGAAACGCTTCCAGATCGGCCGGCCTTCGACCACATCGTAGGCGGCGTTCATGGCACTCATCATGAGGCGTACACCCGCGGAGGCGGTCCACAACGCGATGACGATACCCACCGAGAGCAGGCCACCCTTGGATTGCTGCAACTGGTCGATCACCGGGTTGACCTGCTCCAGCGCCTGGGGCGGCAACACCAGCTCCGATTGCAGGCGCAGCCAGGTGAAGAAGTCCGGCAGGTGCAGGAAACCGATCAGGGCAATGAGGAACAGCAGGAAGGGAAACAATGAGAACAGCATCTGGTAGGCCAGTGCCGAGGCATAGGTAGGCATCTCGTCATCGACGAATTCCTTGACGGTGCGTACCAGCACCTTGTGCAGCTTGAGACCATCGAGTACCGGAAAAATCATAGCGTCTCCTTTCGCCGCAAAGAGGTTGAGTTCGTGGGCGACTCAGGGGCCGTTTTCTACATCAAAGTAGCCCATTTGGCGACTTTGAAACAATTTCCAAAGTTTAGTTGCACCGGTTCACATAAAAACGGCCATCCATGGATGGCCGCAGGGCTGCGAGAAACCAGCCGGCGAAGCAGGATTACTTGGTGGCTTTTTTTACCGCGTCTTTGGTATCGCCGACCGCTTTCTGCACTTCGCCTTTCTTCTCTTGAACCACGCCTTCAGCGCGCAGCTTGTCGTTGCCGGTGACTTTGCCGACACCTTGCTTGATGTTGCCGACCGCTTCGTTCGCCAAACCTTTTGCCTTATCCGATGTGCTGCTCATGGTATTTCTCCTGGAAAAATCGAGGTTTTTGGTCATTACGTAGGAATTGACCCAGGGCTCCGCGGCAGAGTTTCAAATATTTTCGGCAGGCATTTCATCGCAGGCCGCAGGTTTGGCTTTATGTTTTGCGGCCAACCCACGAGAATGCCCGGCAGATTCAGGCTGCAAGGCTGAATAACAGATCCCGTAGGAAGGTTATGAAACTCAATAAAGCACAGGCCATCGCCCGTAGAAACCAGGAACTGGGCGGTGCCGTACTCGGCGTCAACAACTGCCACTTCACCGACCTGGACCACAAACGCAACATCTGGTGGTTCGACCTGCCAGTGGCGCGGATTGCCGTGGGCCAGTACGAGTGGATCCACCTGTTGATGCACAACGCCGAGACTGACCAGTTGCTGCACCTGAAGGTGCCGACCGTGTTCCTGCGTGAAAAACTCGAAGGGTTGGTGGTGCGCAATGCAGGCAAGCGCAAGCCGGAAATCACCCTGGAGCTGAGCGCGGACAAGGATTCCTTCCTCAAGGATGTGCGCCCGGCGGGTGCGGGTGTGAGCTTCGCGCAGTTCGCCCTGTAAGAGCGTAGTAAAAAATGTGGAAGGGGCTTGCCCCCTTCCACATTTGAAGTGCGTTACTTTTTAAGACCGAGTTTCTTCAATTCTTCATCGCGCAATTCACGCCGCAGGATCTTGCCCACGTTGGTGGTCGGCAGCGCATCACGGAACTCCACGGCCTTGGGCACCTTGTAGCCGGTGACGTTGGCGCGCATGTGTTCCATCACCTGGTCCTTGGTCAGGGTAGCCCCTGGCTTGACCACGATGAAGATCTTGATGTGCTCGCCGGACTTCTCGTCCGGCACACCGATGGCCGCGCATTGCAGCACGCCCGGCAGGGTCGCCAGCACGTCTTCCAGTTCGTTGGGGTAGACGTTGAAGCCGGAGACCAGAATCATGTCTTTCTTGCGGTCGACAATGCGCATGTAGCCGTCTTGCTGGATGATCGCGATGTCGCCGGTCTTCAGCCAGCCTTCGCTGTCGAGCATCTCGGCAGTGGCGTCTTCGCGCTGCCAGTAGCCCTTCATCACCTGCGGGCCCTTGACGCACAGCTCGCCGGTTTCGCCCAGCGCCAGTTCGGTGCCGTCGTCGGCGATGACTTTACACACCGTGGACGGCACCGGAATGCCAATGGTACCGATCTGGATATTCTGGATCGGGTTCACCGTGGCCACCGGGCTGGTTTCGGTCATGCCGTAGCCTTCGCAGATGCCACAGCCGGTCACGGCCTTCCAACGCTCTGCCGCTGCCAGTTGCAAGGCCATACCGCCCGACAGGGTGACCTTCAGCGCGGAAAAGTCCAACTTGCGGAAGGCTTCGTTATTGCACAGCGCCACGAACAGGGTGTTCAAGCCGACAAAGCCGCTGAACTTCCACTTCGACAGTTCCTTGACCATCGCCGGCAGGTCGCGCGGGTTGCTGATCAGGATATTGTGGTTGCCAATCAGCATCATCGCCATGCAATGAAAGGTGAAGGCATAGATGTGGTACAGCGGCAGCGGCGTAATCAGGATCTCGCAGCCCTCGTTGAGGTTGGAGCCCATCAGTGCCTTGCACTGCAGCATGTTGGCGACGAGGTTGCGATGAGTCAGCATCGCGCCCTTGGCCACGCCAGTGGTGCCGCCGGTGTATTGCAGCACGGCGACATCACTGCTGGCCGGGCTGGCATCGTTGACCGGCTGGCCATGACCCTTGGCGAGTACGTCGTTGAACCTGATCGCCTGGGGCAAGTGATAAGCCGGGACCATCTTCTTCACGTACTTGATCACGCTGTTGATCAGCAGGCGCTTGAACGGCGACAGCAGGTCGGCGACTTCGGTGACGATCACATGCTTGACGGCGGTCTTGGGCACGACTTTTTCAGCCAGGTGCGCCATGTTGGCCAGGCAAACCAGGGCCTTGGCCCCGGAATCATTGAATTGGTGTTCCATTTCCCGCGCGGTGTACAGCGGGTTGGTGTTGACCACGATCAGGCCCGCACGGATGGCGCCGAACACGGCAACCGGGTATTGCAGGACGTTGGGCAGTTGCACGGCGATTCGATCGCCAGGCTTCAAGTCGGTATGCTGTTGCAGGTAGGCGGCGAAAGCGCCGGACAATTCGTACAGTTCACCGTAGGTGATTGTCTTGCCCAGGTTGCTGAAAGCCGGTTTGTTGGCGAAGCGCTGGCAGGACTGCTTCAGTACCGCCTGAATATTTTGATACTCGTCTGGATTGATCTCTGCAGCAATCCCGGCGGGGTACTTATCCTTCCAAAAGTCTTCGTTCATGGAAGCCCACTCCTCAGCGACGCGAATTCATCATCGCATTTGATGCGATTATTATTGGTGTATGTTTTTTAAGGTGAATCTGGCGCTTTCAAGCAGGCCGAGACGTCACAAAGCGCGCCGAGAGTAGCAGCTTTGCCAAGGGCCGCCTAGAGCCAAAAGAGGCCCCTACAGTCATAAACATGACTCAAGAATACGTAATGGTCACTTTTAGAGCAAAAATTCTATATCGCTGAAGTCTGCTCTGGAATGGGCCTTACGGGCGACAAATAACAATTGTGGGAGGGGGCTTGTCCCCGATAGCGATGGTCCAGTCAATTAACCAGGTGACTGACACTCCGCAATCGGGGGCAAGCCCCCTCCCACATTTTGACCCTATTTCAAATCAGGCGCTGTCACGCAGCTCCCGCCGCAGGATCTTGCCCACCGGCGTCATCGGCAATGACTCCCTCAGCACAATATGCTTGGGCACCTTATAGCCGGTGAAGTTGGCCTTGCAGTACGCCTTCAACTCCTCAAGGGTCACCCCCTGGGCTCGCGCCACGACGAACAGCTTTACCGCCTCCCCCGTACGCTCATCCGGCACGCCGATCACCGCGCAGTTGGCCACGGCCGGGTGGGCCATGACCACGTCTTCGATTTCGTTGGGGTACACGTTAAAGCCCGAGACGATGATCAAATCCTTCTTGCGATCCACAATGCTGACGTAGCCATCGGTATCGATCACCGCAATGTCACCGGTCTTGAGCCAGCCTTCGGCGTCCAGGGCCTCGGCGGTGGCAACCGGCTGCTGCCAGTAGCCCTTCATCACCTGCGGGCCCTGGATGCACAGCTCGCCGCGCTCGCCCAACGGCAGTTCGTGCCCCTCATCATCAATGACTTTCATCGCCGTGCCCGGCACCGGGATACCCACGGTGCCCAGGCGCGATAGGCCGCCGTACGGGTTGGTGCTGGCCACCGGTGAGGTTTCGGTGAGGCCGTAGCCTTCGCCGATGGAACAGCCGGTCAGCGCCTTCCAGCGTTCCGCCGTGGCCTTGACCAGGGCGGTGCCGCCGGAGTTGGTGATCTTGAGATGAGAAAAATCCAGGGTCTTGAAATCCGGGTGATCCATCAATGCCACAAACAGGGTGTTGAGCCCCAGCAGGCAGGAGAACCGCCACTGCTTGAGCTCCTTGATAAAACCGCCAATGTCCCGTGGGTTGGTGATCAGCACGTTGTGGTTGCCGGACACCATCATGCACATGCAGTTCGCCGTGAATGCATAGATGTGGTACAGCGGCAGCGGCGCAATCATCACCTCCTGCCCATCCTTGACCAGCGGATGGCCGTCTTCGCCCAGTTGCGACATGCACGCGCGCACTTGCTGCATGTTCGCCACCAGGTTGCCGTGGGTGAGCATCGCGCCCTTGGCCAGGCCGGTGGTGCCACCGGTGTATTGCAGCACGGCGATATCGTCCAGGGCCACCGGATGCCGCGTCACCCCAAGGCCCGCGCCCATGCGCAAGGCGCGCTTGAACGACACCGCCCGTGGCAGGCGGTAGGCCGGGACCATCTTCTTTACCTTGTCGACCACAGTGTTGACCAGCCAGCCCTTGGCGGCGGGCATGAAGTCGCCCATCCTGGCTTCGATCAGGTAGTCGATCTCGGTATCGGTACAGACCTCCTGCACCCGCGCCCCGAACAGGTTGAGGTAGACCAGCGCCCGTACGCCCGCGTCCTTGAACTGGTGGCGCATTTCGCGCGGGGTATACAGTGGGTTGGTATTGACCACGATCAGCCCGGCCCGCAGTGCGCCGAAAACCGCAACCGGGTAATGCAGCACGTTGGGCATCTGCACTGCGATGCGCTCGCCGGGCTTGAGGTCGGTGTGCTGTTGCAGGTAACCGGCGAACGCCGCACTCTGGCGTTCAAGCTCGGCGTAGGTCAGGGTAATGCCCATGTTGCTGAACGCCGGACGGTCGGCAAAGGTCTTGCAGGAACGCTCGAAGACCTCGATCACCGACTTGTAAGTCGTGAGGTCGATGGCATTGGGCACGCCCGCCGCGCGTTTGTCATTCCAGAAATCAGGTTGCATTGTTCTTGTCCTCTTACCTGAGTGTGTCCGGCCGCTTTATACATTTATAACAAGCGGAGCTTTGGGGACGTTAGCAGCTATAACCAAACAGGCAAATACGCTAAATCGTGTCATTGATTGTGTGAATCTAGCGGCTAACGTGTAGGCAGATGCTCCGCCCCTCTGCCGATGAGCTATACACTGCAACGACCCTGAGCAAAGGAATCGCCATGAACCACAGTACCTTCTGGCTGAATGCGAACGACCGCAGCCGCCTGTACGTCAACCAATGGTTGCCAGACGGCCCGCCCAAGGCCCTGGTGATGCTCTCCCATGGCATGGCCGAGCACAGTGGTCGTTATGCCCGCCTGGCCGAAGCCCTGTGCGGCGCTGGCTACGGTGTGTATGCGCTGGACCAGCGCGGCCATGGCCGTACTGCTGACGAGGGCACATTGGGCCTGTACGCCGAAAAGGATGGCTGGAACAAGGTGGTGGGCGACCTGGCCAGCCTCAACCAGCATATCGGCCAGCAACAGCCGGGTGTGCCGATTGTTTTGCTCGGCCACAGCATGGGCAGCTACATCGCCCAGGCCTACCTGCTGCACCACAGCGCCAGCCTGCATGGGGCGATTCTCAGTGGTTCGAATTTCCAGCCGGTGGCGTTGTACGGCGCGGCGCGGGTAATCGCTCGGGTCGAACGCCTGCGCCAGGGTCTGCGCGGCCGGAGTGCGTTGATCGAATTCCTGTCGTTCGGCTCGTTCAACAAAGCGTTCAAACCCACGCGCACGGCGTTCGACTGGCTCAGCCGCGACCCGACTGAAGTCGACACGTACATCAACGACCCGCTCTGCGGCTTCCGCTGCACCAACCAGCTGTGGGTCGACCTGCTCGGCGGCTTGCAGCAAATCAGCAAAGCGTCCAATCTCAGTCAGATCGACCCGGGCCTGCCGATCCTGGTAATGGGCGGCGAATGTGATCCGGTGAGCGAAGGCAAGCGTCTCAAAAGCCTGGCCCACGCCCTGCGAGAAGCCGGCTGCCAGAACCTGCAATTGAATCTCTACCCGCAGGCGCGTCACGAAGTGTTCAATGAAACCAACCGTGATGAAGTCACAGCGGATGTATTGAAGTGGCTCGACCAGGCCCTGGCCTTGCGCAGGCCGGCCCGCTGCGAATAACTTTTCGTTTAAAATCAGATTATTAAATTACCGATTAGCCACAGGATGCCGCTTTAGATGACCCAGGTAACCAACACCCCGTACGAAGCCCTCGAAGTCGGCCAGACCGCCAGCTTCAGCAAAACCGTCGAAGAGCGTGATATCCAGTTGTTCGCCGCCATGTCCGGTGACCACAACCCCGTACACCTGGATGCCGAATACGCCAAGGCAACCATGTTCAAGGAGCGTATCGCCCACGGTATGTTCAGCGGCGCCCTGATCAGCGCGGCAGTCGCCTGCGAACTGCCTGGGCCGGGCACTATTTATATCGGCCAGCAGATGAGCTTCCAGAAGCCCGTCAAGATCGGCGACACACTGACTGTGCGCCTGGAGATCCTCGAGAAGCTGCCGAAGTTTCGCGTGCGCATTGCCACGCGAGTGTTCAACCAGCGCGATGAGTTGGTCGTGGATGGCGAAGCGGAGATTCTGGCGCCCCGCAAGCAGCAGGTTGTGACCTTGACCGAGTTGCCGCCGATCAGCATTGGCTGATCGTCGCACATAAAAAAGCCCCGCATCTGCGGGGCTTTTTCTATTCAGACAGGTCTTATGACTGAGCACGAGCCTGGTTACGCAGGGCTTTCACCTGGTCGTGGTTGCGCTGTACACCGTGGTACTGACGCTCAACCAGGTCACGAATGCCCAGCAGGTTGTGCTTGTTGATCTTCTCGATGGCTTCTTTATAAGCCTTCAGAGCGTGGTCTTCACCGCGCTCGGCTTCGTTCAGTACAGCCTCTTCGTCTTTACCGGTGACCATCGATTTTACGTCGACCCAACCACGGTGCAGAGTGCCGGCTACGCTACCGGAATCTTCCGGGTCGCCACCCAGTGCGCGTACTGCAGTTTTCAATTCAGCGGCGGCAGTCGCGCAATCGGCAGAACGCTTGGCGAACAGCGCCTTGAGTTCTGGGTGTTTGATATCTTCGGCACATTCCTTGAAACCCTTTTGGCCGTCGATGCTGGTCTCGATCAGGTCGTTCAGTACGGAGATCGATTCTTTATTGATGTCAGTCATTTTTCAATTCCTTGTACGGGTTAGAAGGTTGTCTTAGTTATTGCAGCGCCCGTGCCAGGTTTTCAAAAACAAAATTAACCAATAATTTCAAATACTTACGAATTATTGAACCATCTGTATCGATGTTATTTGCATGATCTGTCATTTGGCCTTCATGCAGAATGCCTGTATTTTCGAAGACCTCGCCTCTATCGCACGAAGCTCATGAACCCCGAAAAACTCGAACTGCTGATCACCCGCGAAATGCCCTTCGGCAAATACAAAGGCCGGATCATCGCCGACTTGCCCGGGCCCTACCTGAACTGGTTCGCCCGTGAAGGCTTCCCCCACGGGGAATTGGGTGGCCTGCTGGCCCTGATGCAGAAAATCGACCATAACGGCCTGTCCGAACTGCTCGAGCCGCTGCGCGTTAAACACGGTAAACCTGCCCCACGTCATTAAGAGACTCGCCATGCCAAGGAATGCAGATAACGAACCCCACTGGCACGCCATCGCCCAGCGCTATGACGTGGAGCCTGGGCCGATCAACCTGGAAAACGGCTATTTCGGGCGCATGAGCCGTGCAGTACAGGCGCACTACCTTGAGCACATCAGCTTTATCAACCGCAGCAACTCAGTGCATGTGCGCCAGCGCTTTGAGCAGGGTGAAAACGTCGAGATCCGCCGCGAGCTGGCGGGGTTGATCGATGTCGACCCAGAGTCCGTCGCCTTCACTCGCAACGCCACCGAAGCCTTGCAATCGCTGATTCGCAACTACAACCGCCTGCAACGGGGAGACCAGGTGCTGATCAGCGACCTGGAGTACGACACGGTCAAAGGCGCCATGCGCTGGTTGGCAGGTAGTCGCGGCGTGGAGGTAATCGAGGTGTCCCACAACCACCCGGCCAGTTTCGACAGCCTGGTGCAGACGTATCACGACGCGTTCGTTAAGTACCCACGCCTCAAATTGATGGCCCTGACCCATGTCACCCACCGCACCGGCCTGGTCATGCCCGTTGCGGCCATTGCCAAGGCCGCACGCGAACAGCATATCGACGTGATCCTCGACGGCGCCCACGCCCTGGGCCAGTTCGAGTTCAACCTGGCTGAACTGGGCATTCAATTCGCGGGGTTCAACCTGCACAAATGGATGGGTGCACCGCTAACCCTGGGCTTTATATATATCGCCCCCGAGCGCCTGGCAGATATCGACCCGGACATGGGCGAGTTTCACTACCCGGCCACTGATGTGCGCGCTCGTACGTCCTACAGCACACCGAACTTTCCCGCGCTGATGACCTTACCGTTGGTATTTGAAGAACATCGGCAATTGGGTGGCGCCGCGGCCAAGGGTGCGCGTGTCAATTACCTGCGGGATCTGTGGGTAAGCCAGGTGCGCCCCTTACCGGGGATTGAAGTGCTGACCTCGGATGATCCGCGACTGTATTGCGGGATCACCGCGTTCAAGTTCATCGGGCGGGATCAACAGGTGATGGTGGATAGGCTGCTCAAGGAGTATGACGTGTTCACCACGACCCGCTCGGGGGCGGCGTTTGGCACCTGTATTCGGGTAACGCCGGGGCTGGTGACGTCAGCGGCGGATATCAATGTGTTGGTCAACGCGATTACCGAGCTGAACAAAGATTGAAACTGTGGGAGCTGGCTCCCACATTTGGACTTGTGGTGGGTCGAGTTTTCTACAGGCAAAAAAAAACGGCGCACCGACCAAGTGCACCGCAAAAATGCCGTTAAGCACAGCAACAACGATTCAGTAAAAGCAGATCAATCCAGCAGCGCCAGCGCCTGCGCGGTGACTTCCTGGATACGCGCCCAGTCGCCGTTCTTCACCCATTCAGGGTCAAGCATCCAGCTACCGCCTACGCACATCACGTTTTTCAACGCCATGTAGTTCTTGATGTTGGCCGGGCCAACGCCGCCGGTAGGGCAGAATTTCACTTCGCCAAACGGACCACCGAGGGCCTTGATGGCCGCGACGCCGCCGCTGACTTCGGCCGGGAACAGCTTGAAGCGGCGATACCCCAGGCCATAGCCTTCCATGATGCCCGAAGCGTTGCTGATCCCAGGCAGCAGCGGGATCGGGCTGTGCACCGAAGCTTCCAGCAGGTCACGGGTAATGCCGGGGGTGACGATAAATTGCGAGCCGGCCACTTCAGCCGCTTCGAGCATGTGGCGGTCGAGCACAGTACCGGCGCCGGTGCACAGCTCCGGACGTTGCTCGCGCAATACCTGGATGGCCTTGAGGCCGAACTCAGAACGCAGGGTCACTTCCAACGCGGTCAAACCGCCGGCTGCCAGGGCGTCGGCCAGCGGCAGGATGTCCTGTTCGCGGGCGATGGTGATCACCGGCAGGATCCGCGCCCTGGCGCAGAGGCTGTCGATCAAGGCAACTTTATCCGCCATGGACACGGTCGGTTGAGGGCTTTTCATAGCGGCTGATCCTTGGCTCATGGGCACCAGTAAATCTCTAGAGTAGGTTGCAAAAACGCGCGAATCGGCATGGCAGCAACATCGTCACTGGCCAGGGCGGCGCTCAAGGTGGTCAATTTCGAGCTGCCGGAAATCGACAGCACGGTGTAGTCGGCCGTGGCCAGCAGCGCACGACTCATGGTCAGGCGCTGGTGCGGCACGGTGGGCGCCAGCATCGGCCAGCAACGGCGGGTACCGTCGGCCTTCAGCGCTTCGCCCAGGTTCGGGCTGTTGGGGAACAGCGATGCGGTGTGGCCGTCATCGCCCATGCCCAGCACCAGCACATCAATGGCTGGCAGTTCGGCCAGTAGGCGATCGGCCTGCTCGGCAGCGTCTTCGAGGTTGGCAGCAGCGCTGTACAGGCTGAGGAACCTGGCCTTGGCCGCCGGGCCTTGCAACAGGTACTGCTTCAACAGGCCGGCGTTGCTGTCGGCGTGTTCTACCGGCACCCAGCGTTCATCGGCCAGGGTGATGGTGACCTTGGACCAGTCCAGGCCCTGCTTGGCCAGGTTCTGGAAAAATGCCACGGGGCTGCGCCCGCCGGACACCACTAACGTCGCCTCGCCACGGGCACTGATGGCCCCGCGCAGTTGTTCCGCCACGTCATTGGCCAGGCCATCGGCCAGCAGCGCGGGCGTGCGGTACTCATGGGCAGTGACGCCCTGAGGCAGTTTCAATTCAGATATCGCCATACCACGACCTCCCATCCCGCGTGATCAGTGCAATCGAGCTCATCGGCCCCCAGGACCCCGCCGCATACGGCTTGGGAGCATCACCGGATTTTTTCCACCCGGCGATCAACTGGTCGCACCACTTCCACGCAGCTTCGATTTCATCTTTGCGAACAAACAGGTTCTGATTGCCGCGCATTACTTCCAGCAACAACCGCTCGTAGGCATCGGGAATCCGTGCGCTGCGATAGGTGTCGGAAAAATTCAGTTGCAGTGGTCCGCTGCGCAGTTGCATGCCCTTGTCCAGGCCCTGCTCCTTGGTCATCACGCGCAAGGAAATACCTTCGTCCGGCTGCAGGCGGATGATCAGCTTGTTGCTGATCTGCAGGCGCTGCTCCGGGGCGAAGATATAGTGGGACGGTTCCTTGAAATGGATGACGATCTGCGACAGCTTTTGCGGCATGCGCTTGCCGGTGCGCAAGTAGAACGGCACCCCGGCCCAACGCCAGTTACGGATATCGGCACGCAGGGCGACGAAAGTCTCGGTGTCGCTCTGGGTGTTGGAATTGTCTTCTTCCAGGTAGCCCGGCACGGCTTTACCAGCGCTGTAGCCGGCGATGTACTGGCCGCGCACGACCTGGGTGGTCAGGCCCTCGGGGCTGATCGGCGCCAGGGCCTTGAGCACCTTGACCTTCTCGTCACGGATGCTGTCGGCGGACAGGTCGGCCGGCGGGTCCATGGCAATCAGGCAAAGCAGTTGCAGCAGGTGGTTCTGGATCATGTCGCGCAGCTGGCCGGCCTTGTCGAAGTAACCCCAACGGCCTTCGATGCCGACCTGCTCGGCCACGGTAATTTCCACGTGGGAGATGTAGTTCTGGTTCCACTGGGTTTCGAACAGGCTGTTGGCGAAACGCAGGGCGATCAGGTTCTGGACGGTCTCTTTGCCCAGGTAGTGGTCGATGCGGTAGGTGCGGTTTTCCGGGAAAAACTGCGCCACGGCGTCGTTGACCTTGCGCGAGGATTCCAGGTCCGAGCCGATGGGTTTTTCCAGCACCACCCGGGTATTTTCCGCCAGGCCGACCTTCGCCAGGTTCTCGCAGATCGCGCCATACACCGCCGCTGGGGTGGCGAAGTAGGCGATCAGACGTTGTTCGCTGCCGACATTTTCGGCGAGAGCGACATAGTCGTCGGCCTTCATGAAGTCGACATGCACATACGCCAGGCGCGCTAGAAAGCGTGCGGCCACAGCTTCGTCGAGTTCCTTGCCGACGTACTTACGCAATTCTTTTTCGATATGGCCCATGTGCTGCTGCTCGGACCCGGCTTCACGGGCCAGGGCCAGGATGCGCGTGTCGTCGTGCAACAACCCGGCGCCATCGAGTTGATAGAGAGCAGGAAATAACTTGCGCAGCGCCAGATCACCCAAGGCGCCAAACAGGGCAAAGGTGCAGGGTTCTACGGTTATCGAAGGCATGATGTTTGTTCTTTTATCAAGTTAAGCTACAAATACCTTTTTTCAAGGCATCACTCAAGGAAAAATGTAGTAATAAACACAACATTTTCCCGTAATTCGCATTCCGAGTGGTGGTGTTCAGCTACCCTCAGTAGGATAGGCCACCGCAAAGGGCCACTCATCGATTGGCCACTGCCCTTTATTTGCATCGTCGCCCGAAGGAAAGACTGAATGGACCGCGTGCGAAATCTTCTGGAACAGATCCGGAACCGCCTCGAAGAATTGAACAAGGCCGAGCGCAAAGTCGCTGAAGTCATCCTGCTCAACCCGCAGCAGGCCACACGCTTCTCGATCGCCGCCCTCGCCCAGGCCGCCTCGGTCAGTGAACCGACGGTCAACCGTTTCTGCCGTTCGTTCGGTGTCAGCGGTTACCCTGAACTCAAATTGCAGCTGGCGCAAAGCCTGGCCAGTGGCGCTGCGTATGTCAGCCGCGCCGTGGAGGCCGATGATAACCCCGAAGCCTACACCCAGAAGATCTTTGGCAGTGCCATTGCGTCCCTGGACAGCGCCTGCCAGGCCCTGGACCCGGCCCTGATCAGCAAGGCCGTGGACTTGTTGATCCAGGCGCGGCAGATCCACTTCTTTGGCCTGGGTGCTTCGGCCCCGGTAGCCATGGACGCCTTGCACAAATTCTTCCGGTTCAACCTGTCGGTGACCGCGCATGCGGACGTGCTGATGCAGCGCATGATCGCTTCGGTGGCGCATACCGGTGAGTTGTTTGTGATCATTTCCTACACCGGGCGTACCCGAGAGCTGGTGGAAGTGGCGCGTATCGCCCGTGAAAACGGTGCCTCAGTGCTGGGCGTCACCGCCGAGAACTCGCCGCTGGCCAAGGCCAGCACAGTGAGCCTGAACATCCCGTTGCCCGAAGACACCGACATTTATATGCCGATGACTTCGCGGATCATTCAGTTGACGGTGCTGGATGTGCTCGCAACCGGCATGACGTTGCGTCGCGGAGTGGATTTCCAGCCGCATTTGCGCAAGATCAAAGAAAGTTTGAATGACAGCCGGTATCCGGTGGGGGATGAATTCAACTGAGTCAGTCTGTGTTGGCTTCACTGGCCTCATCGGGAGCAAGCCCCCTCCCACAGTTTGATGTGTGAATACCGTCAAATGTGGGAGGGGGCTTGCTCCCGATGAGGCCATCAGCCACACCATTAAGCCCCTGCCCTGGCCTGCAAACTCAAATGCGCCCTCTCCCCCGGCGCCAGGCTGGCTGCCGCCATCGCCGACTCCACGCACACAAACCCCGACGCCTCGTTAAAGCTCACGCCCAATAGTGGCCGGCTGCCCGGGTGCCACACCACGGTGTCGGCGCTGTCGCCGGTGTCGATGCACAACTCACGCTGCCAGGCGTGATCCTTGAGCTGTAACTCGCCCTCATGCTGGAACACCCGCTGGCAACCGCCATCGACCCGCAGTTCGCCTTCCTGCTGGCAAACCTGACGATTGAGTTGGTCGTAACCCTGCGCCCCGTCGAGCCCAGACAGCGCTACCTCATCAACGTGACCGATACGCCAGTAAGCGTGCAACGCATGGCTCAACTGGCACGGCAGTTCGTCCTGATGCTCGGTGCTCAGGCGCAGCTCCAGGGTTTCGCCCAGGTGCGCGTGCAAGTCCACCTGCCAGTCGCACAACTGCAATTGCCAGTGCAGGCGCACGCCATCGTCGTCGGTGCTGCTGTCGAGTAGCTTCCAGTCGATCAACCGCGCCCAACCATGGGAAGGCCAGGCGTTTTCGCTGGGATGGCGGCCATACCACGGCCAGCACACCGGCACGCCACCACGGATCGCGCCGACTTGCGGCCACTTGGCGGCGCACCACAGCCAGGGTTTCTGGCCCGTGGGCTGAAAGTGCAGCAATTGCGCGCCCTGGCGACTGAACACCGCCTGGCACAGGGGATGGTCGATCACCAACACGTCGCGCATCTGAAAGCGCTCCCAGGCGAACACCGGACGCTCGCGCAGGGATTTGAAAAAGCGTTGCAACGGTTGCTCATGCATGTGCCCAGGTCCCGAATATCACAGTGCAACCCAAAAAAAAGCGGATAGCCATGGCTACCCGCAAATGCGCACAGAGAGAAGGAGCTTATCGCAACCGCATTAGAACACCGACTGAATTTTCAGGCCGGCGACCAAGGCGTTGTCGATCTCGTCATTGCCACCTGGGTGGGTGACGTATTGCAGGTTCGGGCGCACGGTCAGCCAGTTGGTCACGTGGAAGCCGTAGTTGATTTCGTAGTTGTATTCGGTGCTGCGCACCGGTGTGAAACCGGCTTGGGTGTAGTCGGTGAAACCACCGCCTGCGTTCAGCAGCTCCGCGTTTTTCTTCACATCATCGTTGACATGGATACGGGCGAAACCGATACCGACGTCATCTTTCGGACGCGCATCGAATGGGCCTTTGTACACAAACATCAGCGACTGGTAGTTGTCGATGAAGTTAGTGTCTTTGTCGTGGAAGGTCGCGTTGGCTGCAATGTTCAAACCGCGAGAGGCGTCGCCGTTGTGTGTGGTGAGTTGTTGTTGAATGACGCCCCAGTAGCCGTGTTTGCTGCTGTGAACGCGGTAACCGTCACCGCTGAGGGCAGCGTCATTACCATTGGCATCTTCACGCACGTCATTGGCGTCAGCCGTGCTCTTGTAGTAACCCACACGGTATTCGCCCGGCAAGCCATTGACCTTGGGCGACCAAACCAGTTCTACCGGCAATACGGTGCCTTTGGTGCCGCTGCCGCTGAGCTTGAAGCCGTTGCCGTGTTCAAGCTGCGATGGGTTCTGGTTGTACGCGCCGATTTGGGCATACAGCTCTGGCGTGATGTTGTATTTCACGCGCAGAGCGGCTTGGCTGACCGGCCAGTTGTACCAGATGTTGGTGGCCCAGTTACCCACTTGGGACCCGCAGAACGCCAGGTTCTGGAAGTCGCATGGGAAAGTGTTGAAGTCTTCGCCTTCACCGAAGTAACCGGCTTTCACGTCCAGTTTGCCGTCGAGGAACTGATGCTGGATCCACAATTGAGTCAGTCGCACCATGTGGCCGCGACCGTAGACTTCTTGAGAAGAACTCAAGGTCGCCGGACCTCTGCTGGAGTCGCCAACCCGGTCATTGGAGATGTTTTGGCCATTACGGTTAGTCAACTGGATCTTGGCCTGGGTGTTATCCCAGCCCCACAGCTTTTGCAGGTCCAGTGCCACGCCCAGACCAAACTGGTCGGAGTAACGACCGGTCTTGTCATCGTTAAAGCCGCCGTGGGCGTTGTAGCCCATTTCCCCAACGTAGTCGGCCTTGATGTCGATACCTTGCTCGATCAGCTTGGTGCGCTCGCCGCCCCAATCGCCGGTCATCCATTTGGAATCGGCACTGAAGGCTTCGTCCGCCATCGCATTGGCGGACAAAACCAGGGCTGCTACTGCTGACAGTTGGCAGATCAGCCGGGTGTTGTTGTGTTGCTTTTTCATCCCTACATCCTCGTCTTTATTGTTATTAAACTGTTTTTATCTAACGCGGGTTACATTTTTTAACTAAAACAACTGCTTATCTGCTTCAGCGACCCTTGAACTGGGTCACATTGTCGGCATGCCCCTGTGCCGCCAGCGAAGCAGCGGTACCCAGTCGCTCACCGGTCTTGGCGTCAAACAGCAATACCTTGGCCGGGTCAAATTGCAGGGTCAGGGTCTCGCCTACCTGCGGCGCCACGTCTGGTGCCAGGCGGCAGCAGACCTTGGTGTCGTTGAGCTGTACGAACACCAGGGTGTCCGGGCCGGTCGGCTCGGTGACCTGGACTTCGGCACGAATGCTCGAGGCACTGTTGCCCTCACCTGTCGCCAACATGATTTGCTCCGGGCGCAGGCCCAGGATCACGTCGCGGTCTTCCAGGCCCGCGTCAGTCACGTTCAGCGCCAGCTCGCAACGGGCCTGGCCGCTGTCGAGCAGCGCCACCAGGCGACCGTCCTTGCGTTGCAGGCGCAGGGGTACGAAGTTCATCGGCGGCGAACCGATAAAGCTCGCCACGAACTGGTTGGCCGGGTTGTTGTAGATCTCTTTGGGCGTGCCGAACTGCTGGATGATGCCGTCCTTCATCACCGCCACTTTGTCGCCCAGGGTCATCGCTTCGATCTGATCGTGGGTGACGTAGACGGTGGTGGTTTTCAGGCGCTGGTGCATCAGTTTCATTTCGGTACGCATCTCCACGCGCAGCTTGGCGTCGAGGTTGGACAGCGGTTCGTCGAACAGGTAGATCTTCGGCCGACGCGCCAGGGCACGGCCCATGGCCACGCGCTGTTGCTGGCCGCCAGACAGTTGGCCAGGCTTGCGGTTGAGCAGGTGTTCGATCTGCAGCAGCTTGGCCACCCGCGCCACTTCGGTGTCGATATCAGCCTGGGGCATCTTGCGGATTTTCAGGCCGAATTCGATGTTCTCGCGCACGCTCATGGTCGGGTACAGCGCGTAGGACTGGAACACCATGGCGATGTCACGGTCCTTGGGGCTCATGCCGCTGACGTCCTGGTCGCCGATCATGATCGCGCCACCGCTGATGGTCTCAAGGCCGGCAATGCAGTTCATCAGCGTGGATTTACCACAGCCCGACGGGCCGACCAGGATCAGGAATTCACCTTCCTTGATCGACAGTTCGATGTTCTTCAAGGTGTCGGGCAGGCCGGCGCCATAGGTCTTGTTTACATTGCGAAGTTCAAGCGTAGCCATGATTACCCCTTGACCGCGCCGGCCGTGAGGCCGCGCACGAAATACTTGCCTGCGATCACATAGACCAGCAGGGTCGGCAGCCCGGCGATCATCGCCGCCGCCATATCCACGTTATATTCCTTGGCCCCGGTGCTGGTGTTGACCAGGTTGTTCAGCGCCACCGTTATGGGCTGGGAGTCACCGCTGGAGAACACCACGCCAAACAGGAAGTCGTTCCAGATCTGGGTGAACTGCCAGATCAGGCAGACCATGATGATCGGCGTCGACATCGGCAGAATGATCTGACGGAAGATGGTGAAGAAACCCGCACCGTCCAGGCGTGCCGCCTTGATCAGCGCATCCGGGATGCTCACGTAATAGTTACGGAAGAACAGCGTGGTGAACGCCAGGCCGTAGACCACGTGCACAAACACCAAGCCGGTGGTGGTGCTGGCCAGGCCCATCTTGCCGAGGGTGAACGACGCCGGCAGCAGCACGGTCTGGAACGGCAGGAAGCAGCCGAACAGCAACAGGCCGAAGAACAGCTGCGAACCCCGGAAGCGCCAGAACGACAGCACATAGCCGTTCAAGGCACCGATGGCGGTGGAAATCAGCACTGCCGGAACGGTGATCTTGATCGAGTTCCAGAAGTAGCCATCCACGGTAGCCCAGGCCTTGACCCAGCCGATACCGCTGACCACAGTCGGCCAGCTCAGCAGGTTGCCGGTGCTGATATCTTCCGGGGTCTTGAAGCTGGTGAGCAGCATCACCACCAGCGGTACCAGGTACAGCAGCACCGCGAGGATCAGCACCGCGTAGATCGCGATGCGACTCAGGCTGATGGCAGGTTTGGCAGCGAGACTAGTCATTGCGCTTGGTCCTCAGCTCGGAATACAGGTACGGCACGATGATCGCGAGGATCGCACCCAGCATCAGGATTGCACTGGCCGAGCCCATGCCCATCTGGCCGCGGCTGAAGGTGAACGAGTACATGAACATGGCGGGCAGGTCGGACGAATAGCCCGGGCCACCCGCGGTCATTGCCGCGACCAGGTCGAAGCTCTTGATCGCGATATGCGCCAGGATCATCACCGCACTGAAGAACACCGGGCGCAGGCTGGGCAGCACCACGCTCCAATAGATGCGCGGCAGGCTGGCACCGTCGATCTGGGCAGCACGGATGATCGACTGGTCGACGCCACGCAGGCCGGCGAGGAACATTGCCATGATGAAACCGGAGGCTTGCCACACGGCGGCAATCACCAGGCAGTAAACCACGCGGTCCGGATCGATCAGCCAGTCGAGACGAAAGCCTTCCCAGCCCCAGTCACGCAGGAGTTTGTCCAGGCCCATGCCCGGGTTGAGCAGCCATTTCCAGGCGGTACCCGTGACGATCATCGAGAGCGCCATCGGGTACAGGTAAATGGTGCGGATAAAGCCTTCACGGCGGATTTTCTGGTCGAGGAAAATCGCCAGCGTCACGCCGATCACCAGGGTGATGCCAATGAACATACCGCCGAACACGGCCAGGTTTTTGCTCGCTACCCACCAACGGTCGTTGTCGAACAACCGCTCGTACTGCGCAAGGCCCGCCCACTTGTAGCTGGGCAGGAACGTGGACGTGGTGAACGACAGCACGAACGTCCACAGGATGTAGCCATAAAAGCCCACCAGCACGATGAACATGCTGGGCGCCAGCACCAGTTTAGGGAGCCAGCGCTGCAGTGCATCGAACGGCGAGGCCTTGCTGAACACAGCAACAGAACTCATGGGAAAATCCAGTACAGGGAAAAAGGACTACAGAAGCATGCCTTGTGAGGGGTCAGGGGGTTTCCCCTCACAAGGACCAGCAGTGCTAACCGTTACTTGGCCGACTTGATCGCCGCGCCAAGTTTTTTGGCGGTATCGGCCGGGTCGGCTTTCGGGTCGTTGATGTAGTTAGTCACGACATCAAAGAACGCACCTTGTACCGCCAGGGTGGTGGCCATGTTGTGGGCCATGCTTGGCTGCAGGCCGCCGGTCTTGGCGTCGGCCAGGAAGTCCTTGGCGGCAGTCTGGGCGCAGGAGTCGAAACCGAGCTTGTCCATTTCAGTGAGCATGTCGGTGCGAACAGGGATCGAGCCCTTGTTGATGCTGAAGACTTTCTGGAAGTTTTCACCCAGCACGACTTTGGCGATGTCTTGCTGGCCAGCAGCAGTGCCTTTGTCTTTCTGCTTGAACACCGCCAGGGAGTCGATGTTGTAGGTGAAGGCTTTGTCGGTGCCAGGGAAGGCTACGCACTCGTAGTCCTTGCCGGCGACTTTCTTGGCCGCGGTCCACTCGGACTTGGCCCAGTCACCCATGATCTGCATGCCGGCCTTGCCGTTGATGACCTTGCCTGCTTCGAGGTTCCAGTCTTGGCCTTTGCCGTCGACGTCCATATAGGTCGCGACTTTCTTCAGCTCGGTGAGTGCCTTGACCATTTCCGGACCGGTCAGTGCACCATTATCCAGATCGACCAGGGCTTTCTTGTAGCCATCGGCACCCATCACCGACAGAACCACCGCTTCGAACACGGTGCTGTCCTGCCAAGGCTGGCCGCCATGGGCGAGCGCAATGAAGCCCGCGGCTTTGAGCTTGTCGCCGGCCGCATAGAATTCTTCGAGGGTGGTGGGGTTCTTGGTAATACCGGCTTTCTTGAAGACTTCCGGGTTGATCCACAACCAGTTCACACGGTGAATATTCACCGGTACGGCAACGTAATCACCGTCGTATTTCACGGTATCGGAGACTTTCTTGTCGAGCAGGGAGTCCCACTTTTCTTCTTTGGCGACGTCTTTGAGCACGTCGGTGTCGAGCAGGCCGGTGGACGCCCATTCCTGGATGTCAGGGCCTTTGATCTGGGCAACGCCTGGCGGGTTGCCGGCGACCGCACGGCTTTTCAGCACGGTCATGGCGGTGGCGCCACCGCCACCTGCAACGGCACCGTCTTTCCAGGTGAAGCCGTCTTTCTCAACTTGGGCCTTCAGGACATCCACAGCCGCTTTTTCACCGCCGGAGGTCCACCAATGCACCACTTCAACCGTTCCTTTGGAGTCGGCGGCAAATGCACTGAGGGGAAATAACGAGGCAATGGAAATAGCGACGGCGAGGCGATTAATCGCGTTCATCTGAGTACCTTTTCTTGTTGTTATGCATGCAAGTCTAGAGCTTGCGCTGCACGGAGTTTAAACATGGAGTTTCGGGGTGCAGGTAACAAAGGGACGCACAAATGTCACCACTTGGTGACATAACCGCCCCGGGCTAAAGCGCTGGTCATACTGGGTGACAAGGGTAGCGCAGGCAGCACCACCGCTTGCCAGGCATGGTACAGGTCGGGTTTGCCGCCCCAGATCTTGCTGCTGGGCTGGTTGTGGGGGCTGAGCTCGTGGTGCCAGCTCCCGTTGATGCGGTCGATAAAGTGGGTTTCGCAGAACTCCCAGAATCGACGGTACCAGGTCTCGTAATGCAGCTCGCCGGTACGCTTGAGCAAGGCTTGCGCTGCGGCGCTGGCTTCGGCGTGGGTCCAGTGCAGACGCTCGCGTACCACCGGGCGATGATTCCAGTCCAAGGTGTAGACGATGCCGGCAGCGCCATCCACAGCCCAGGCGTATTCGCAGGCGCTGGCAAACAGGTTTTTGGCGTCGCTCACCAACCAATCTGGCGTGCTGAGCCCTGCCTGCTGGCGAGCGGCTTCCAGGTGCAGCACCAGCCGCGCCCATTCGAAACCATGGCCAGGGGTGATGCCGTAGGGGCGAAAGCCGTCGGCGGGGTGGTCTTCGTTGTAGCCCAGTAGCGGCTTCCACTGCGCATCGAAATGCTCGATCACCATGAACTGGTTGCCGGCGGCGTGGGTATGGATCACCCGCTCGACGATGCGCAGCGCACGGTCCAGCCAACGGGTATCTGCGGTGACATCGGCCAGGGCCAGGAAGGCTTCGGTGGCGTGCATGTTGCTGTTGGCGCCGCGATAGGCTTCAACGCCGCTCCAGTCCTGGGCAAAGGATTCGAGCATGACGCCCTCCTCCTCGCTCCAGAAGAACTGGTCGATGATATGGATAGCGTCGTTCAACAAGGTCTGCGCACCGGGTGCGCCGGCCACCACGGCAGAGCTGGCGGCCAGGGCTACAAAGGCATGCAGGTAAGCGGCTTTGCCGGTGTTGCCATCGAGGGCGTTGGGCGCGGCGAACCAGCCACCGTGCTCGCTGTCGCGCAGCGGCCCGCTGAGGGCATTGACGCCATGCGCCACCAGCTCCGCGTAACCGGGCAGCCCCATGGCATGGGCCATGGCGAAACTGTGGGTCATGCGGGCGGTGTTCATGGTTTCGGCGTGGGCATTGGCCGGCAGTTGGCCTTTATCGTCCAGGTTGCCGAAACCGTCCGGGAGCCTCGACGCCTTGGCGAACGCCAGCAGGCGCTGGCCTTCGGCGGCGAGCCAGGTGTGATGGGCAGGTGCGTTCAGCCAACTGCTGGCAGGCAGTGGTTGCGTGGTCATGGGGAGCCCTTATTGTTTTTTGTGGGATGACCGGAGTCTAAACAAGGGCGTGGGAGGGGCAAGTAACGAAGGGGAAAAGAAATGTCACCGGGTGGTGACAATCGAAGCCCTGAGGATCGTGGATATCTAAATGTGGGAGGGGGCTTGCTCCCGATGGCGGTGTATCAGCCACTCTATTGGGTGACTGACATACAGCTATCGGGAGCAAGCCCCCTCCCACATTTAGACCTCATTTACAGCTTATAACTGTGGTCATTGACCCAACGGAGTAATCGCCGCCGGCGCATTGAGGCGCTGATGCAGGTTCTGAACCTGGCTCTGCAAGGTGGTGATGTTGCGGGTGGTCTGGATGCGGAACACGTCGAACTCCTTGTTGGTTGGCGCATCGATGTTGGCTGGCTGGTTTTCCTGGGTGCTCTTGAGTACCAGCAAGTCCTGCTCGAGGCGGGCGATGGCCGCGCTTGGGTTGCCCTGCTTTTTCAAGGCCGCCACATCGGTGGACAGGTCCTTGATCTCACCCTGTGCTGCCTTGAGGGTGGCAACGGCGTCGGTCAGGGCCTGCACCTCGCCTTGCAACTTGGCGTTCGCCGTCGTCAGCTCGGTGGTGCTGGCGCTCATTTGAGCCAGGCGGCTGTCCAGCTCGGTGGCTTGGCCGGCTACGCCCATCTGTTGCTTGCCCTGCTCCTGCAACTGGTCTTGCAACTGCTTGATCTGCAGTTTCAATGCTTCGCTGCCGTTGTTGACGTTGGCTTCGCTGGCCACGACCTTGCCGGAAATAGCCTGCAGGCGTCCCGCTGCTTCCTCACTGATACGTGCAAAGCTTTCCTGGGTGGCGACCAACTGCTGGCCCATCAGGGAAATCTGCTGAAAGCTCCACCAGGCCAGGCCGGCGAAGGCGATCAGCAGTGCGCCGACCAATGCCCATAACGGGCCGGTGCTGGCGCTCTTGACCTTGACCACGGGCGTCGTTCGCGAGCGCACCGACGTGGCTGGAGTCGGCACGAAATCATCGTCGTCCCCATGGTCGGCCCGCAGGGTGGGAACGTTGTCGAGATCGTCGTTTGCATCGTTACGCATGAATCTACCCTGAATCAATGAGATGGCTGGCTGGGAAGCCGAGCGGCAGGAGTATAAACCGCACTCCCGGCGCATGGATCGACCGGGAACCTGGAATTCGGTTCCCGATGTGTTGCTGGTTATGAGCTTATTTGAGGCCCGGGTCCTGGGCCTTCCACCAACTGCAGAACTCGTCGAGCGCGGCCCACAGGCTGACCTTGGGCTCGTAGTCGAGATAATGCCTGGCGCGGCTGATATCGAGGCTGAAATCTTTGTTCATCACTTGCATGCCCAGGCGCGACAAGGCCGGCTCGGGCCGCCCCGGCCACATCGCGCAGAAGGCTTCATTCAGGGCCGCTACGCTATAGGACAAACCGTAGGAGCGGTAACGGGTCACCTGAGGCAACTCCATTTGCCGCATCACATAGTTGACCACATCCCACACCGGCACCGGCGCGCCATTGCTGATGTTGTAGGCCTTGCCCAACGCCGAGCCGGGGGCGAGCAGGCTGCTGAGCAGTGCTTCGTTAAGGTTATGCACGCTGGTGAAGTCGACCTTGTTCAGGCCGTCGCCGACAATGGCCAGGCGATTTTTGCGCTGCATCTTCAGCAGGCGCGGGAAGATGCTCATGTCGCCGGCACCGGTGACAAACCGCGGGCGCAGCGCCAGCACTTCGAGGCCGAACTCCTGGGCACCGAAGACCTTCTGCTCGGCCAGGTATTTAGTCGCGGCATAGGGATGCTTGAAACGCTTGGGTACCTGCTCTTCGGTGAGCCCCACGTGGTCGCGGCCATCGAAGTAGATCGACGGCGACGACAGATGCACCAGGCGCCCGACGCGCTGCTTGAGGCAGGCTTCAACGACGTTTTCGGTGACCAGCACATTGCCTTGATGAAAGTCCTGATACTTGCCCCACAGCCCAACGGCACCGGCGCAATGCACCACGGCTTCGACATCGCGGCACAGGTCGCGTACCAGGTCGGCATCATTCAAATCACCCTGGATAAACTCGGCACCGCGCCGTACCAGGTGTTCCACACCTTCGGCGCGCCGCCCGTTGACCCGCACATCCAGGCCCTGCTCAAGGGCGAAACGCGCAAAGCGCCCGCCGATGAAGCCGCTTGCGCCGGTGACCAGAATTTTCATGTAGTACTCCGTGTTCTTTCGTTTTTCATCGCTGTTGCCTTGACGTCCGCCGCTACTCCAACGGCACCAACCATTGACCACACGCCTGGGCCAGATGGTCGGTCAACAAGCCCAACAGTTGCCCGCCACTGCGCCAATGATGCCAGTACAGCGGCACGTCGATGGGCTTATCTGGCAATAACTCGACCAATACGCCGGTTTCCAACTGGTCGCGCACCTGCAATTCAGGCACCAGGCCCCAACCCAGGCCGGCTTCCGTCAGGCGGATAAAGCCTTCAGATGAGGGGCATAAATGGTGTTCGAAACCACCGTCCACCCCGAGGGAGGCCAGGTAACGGTGTTGCAGGAAGTCATCCGGGCCGAACACCAGCGCCGGCGTGCGTGCCAATTGGTCCGCCCGCACGCCCTCGGGAAAATGCCGGGCTATAAAGGCTGGGCTGGCCAGCGCCCGATAACGCATGGCGCCCAGCAACAGGCTGCGAGCGCCGGCCACCGGGCGCTCGCTGGCGCAGATACAGGCCGCCACTTCACCGGCACGCATGCGTTTGAGGCCGACAGTCTGGTCTTCCACCACCAGGTCCAGCAACAAATGCTGTTCGGCACAGAAATCGCTGACGGCCTCGGCCCACCAGGTGGCAAGGCTGTCAGCATTCAGGGCGATACGCAGGCGCTCGGGCATGCCCTCTTCATCAAGGGCCGGCACCTGGCTTTGCAGGTCACGTTCGAGCAAGCGCACCTGTTGCACATGGTTGAGCAGGCGCCGACCGATATCGGTGGGCGTCGGCGGCGAGGCACGTACCAGCACCGGCTGGCCGATGCGCGCCTCCAGCAACTTGATGCGTTGGGAGATGGCCGACTGCGACAACCCCAGCACCTGGGCACCGCGTTCAAAGCCAGCCTGTTCCACCACCGCCGCCAGGGCAGACAGCAATTTATAGTCGAACATCAGTTTCTCTAATGAGCGATCAGCAATATTGGTTTTTCTTATACAGCCTCCGCCGTGACAATGACCAGCATTGCTTCCCCCTCTTTTAAGGAAACCTCACATGGCTGGCGAAACCGCCCTGGCTACCCTGCTGCGCAGCATGAGCCCGCACTTGAATGACGGCGACTATGTGTTCTGCACATTGCCTGATAACCACATTCCTCAAGGGTGTGAAGTCATCGGCAGCTTTCGTGAACAGGAAGGGCTGACGTTGATTGTCGAACGACAACAGGCTGAACAGGCCGGGTTGAACGTCGACTATGTCGCCGCATGGATCACTCTCAACGTGCATTCCGCGCTCGAAGCCGTGGGCCTGACCGCCGCTTTCGCCAGCGCGCTGGGCAAGGCAGGTATCAGTTGCAATGTGATTGCCGGCTACTACCACGACCATCTGTTTGTCGGTCGCGCCGATGCCGAGCGGGCCATGGACGTATTGCGGCAACTGGCAGCGGACGCGGAGTAAACCCTATGTGGCAAAGTTATGTGAACGGTTTGCTGGTAGCCCTCGGCCTGATCATGGCGATCGGCACCCAGAATGCGTTTGTATTGGCGCAAAGCCTGCGGCGTGAACATCACCTGCCGGTGGCGGCACTGTGCATCGTGTGCGATGCCATTCTGGTGGCGGCCGGGGTATTCGGCCTGGCCACGGTGCTGGCGCAAAACCCGCTGCTGCTGGCGATTGCCCGCTGGGGTGGCGCAGCGTTTTTGTTGTGGTACGGCACCCTGGCCTTGCGTCGGGCGTTTTCGAAACAGAGCCTGGAGCAAGGGGCAAACCTCAAGGTGCGTTCATTGCGAGCTGTATTGCTCAGTGCCTTGGCCGTGACGCTGCTCAACCCCCATGTGTACCTGGACACCGTACTGCTGATCGGCTCACTGGGTGCTCAACAAACCGAACCTGGCGCCTATGTCGCGGGAGCGGCCAGTGCTTCGTTCCTGTGGTTTGCCACCTTGGCCCTCGGTGCCGCATGGTTGGCCCCCTGGCTGGCTCGACCGGCCACCTGGCGTTTACTGGACTTGCTGGTCGCCGTGATGATGTTCTCTGTGGCCTATCAATTGATCAGTGCCTGAGGAATATTCCAAAACGCTCTGGAACCTCTATCCCACACAGTTGTTGCGTGGTTTTGCCGCAACCCCGGTGCTATGATCCGGACCCTGCGCCGCAAAGAGTACAAACTCCCCGGCGCTTGTTTGGCCGCCCGTGATCGGCCTTGCGCTCACCGCAACTGACCTGATTAGGAGAATCATCATGGCTTTCGAATTGCCGCCGCTGCCCTACGCACACGATGCCCTGCAGCCGCACATCTCCAAGGAAACCTTGGAATACCACCACGACAAGCACCACAACACCTATGTCGTGAACCTGAACAACCTGGTGCCAGGCACCGAGTTCGAAGGCAAGACCCTGGAAGAAATCGTCAAGTCTTCCTCGGGCGGTATCTTCAACAACGCCGCTCAGGTCTGGAACCACACCTTCTACTGGAACTGCCTGGCGCCAAACGCCGGCGGCCAACCTACCGGCGCACTGGCTGAGGCCATCAACGCTGCGTTCGGTTCGTTCGACAAGTTCAAGGAAGAGTTCACCAAGACGTCCGTCGGCACCTTCGGTTCCGGTTGGGGCTGGCTGGTGAAAAAGGCTGACGGCTCCCTGGCCCTGGCCAGCACCATCGGCGCCGGCAACCCGCTGACCAGCGGCGACACCCCGCTGCTGACCTGCGATGTGTGGGAACACGCCTACTACATCGACTACCGCAACGTGCGTCCAAAGTATGTGGAAGCGTTCTGGAACCTGGTCAACTGGAAGTTCGTGGCTGAGCAGTTCGAAGGCAAGACCTTCACTGCCTAAGCAACGCTTGCAGTAGAAAGAGCCCGGCAATTGCCGGGCTTTTTTATGGGCGCCGGACTGATAGGCCAGAAATACCGGAACTCAACAGTAACAATTCACCACACAAACGCCAGGAGGAATAAACCTCCTAACTCAATGTGGAGAGTGACGATGGATCCTATTTCGATGGCAGCGGGGGTTGCGGGTGCAGTCCCAATCGTAGCGGGTATTGTTGATAAAGGGCTGGACCTGGCAGACGGCGCAATGGACCTGGCAAACAAAGTCCTGGACACGGTCGGTGAAGGCGCGAAGGTCGGTGGGGAAGAGCAACAGCCTCAAGGTCAGGTCAATTTTTAAAAACGTCGACAACTAGAAGGCGGATCTCCTCCGCCTTCTTCCTGCTGGGCTTCGCCCCCTAACCTTCCTCGCTTCTGACAAGCCCGGACATAAGCGAGCGCCTCTCTAGGCTTATCCAGCCAAAACCTCAATTGCACTCAGGTCCCAATGTCCCTTTGACTGCCCTCTCGAGATTGCCAATACTCATGGCATATTGAAGGCCACCCGCATGAGACAAGGAATGCCCCTTTGAAGCTGGAACTCAAGAACAGCTTGTCGGTGAAGTTGCTACGGGTTGTGCTGCTGTCGGCATTGATCGTGGGCGTGGCGCTGAGCGTGGCGCAGATCGTTTTCGATGCCTACAAGACGCGCCAGGCCGTGGCCGGCGATGCCCAGCGCATCCTCGACATGTTTCGCGACCCATCGACCCAGGCCGTCTACAGCCTGGACCGCGAGATGGGCATGCAGGTGATCGAAGGGTTGTTCCAGGACGACGCGGTGCGCATGGCCTCCATCGGCCATCCCAACGAGACCATGCTCGCGGAAAAAACCCGCGCCTTGCAGCAGTCCCCCAGCCGCTGGTTGACCGACCTGATTCTTGGCCAGGAACGCACGTTCACCACCGCATTGGTCGGCAAGGGCCCTTACAGCGAATATTACGGCGACCTGAGTATCACCCTCGATACGGCCACCTACGGCAAAGGCTTTATTGTCAGCTCTGTGATCATCTTTATTTCCGGCGTCCTGCGCGCCCTGGCCATGGGCCTGGTGCTGTACCTGGTTTATCACTGGCTGCTGACCAAACCACTGTCGCGGATCATCGAGCACCTGACCTCGATCAACCCGGACCGCCCCAGCGAGCACAAGATCCCTCAGCTCAAGGGTCACGAACGCAACGAGCTGGGGCTGTGGATAAACACCGCCAACCAGTTGCTCGAATCCATAGAGCGCAATACCCATCTGCGCCACGAGGCTGAATCGAGCCTGTTGCGCATGGCCCAATACGACTTCCTCACCGGCCTGCCGAACCGCCAGAAGTTGCAGGAGCAACTGGACAAGATCCTCACCGATGCCGGCCGTCGCCAACGACGCGTGGCGGTGTTGTGCGTGGGGCTGGATGACTTCAAGAGCGTCAACGAACAATTCACCTACCAGGCCGGCGACAAACTGCTGCTGGCCCTGGCCGACCGCTTGCGCGCCCACAGCGGTCGCCTTGGCACCCTCGCCCGCTTGGGCGGCGACCAGTTCGCCCTGGTGCAAGCCGATATCGACCAACCTTACGAAGCCGCCGAACTGGCGCAAAGCATCCTCGACGACCTGGAAGCTGAGTTCGCCTTAGACCATGACCTGATCCGCCTGCGCGCAACCATCGGCATCACGCTGTTCCCGGAAGATGGCGACAGCACCGAGAAGCTGCTGCAAAAAGCCGAGCAGACCATGACCCTGGCCAAGAGCCGCTCGCGCAACCGCTATCAGTTTTATATCGCCAGCGTCGACAGCGAAATGCGCCGGCGCCGCGAGCTGGAAAAAGACCTGCGTGACGCCCTTGGCCGCGACCAGTTCCACTTGGTGTACCAACCGCAGATCAGCTACCGCGACAACCGCGTGGTCGGCGTGGAAGCCCTGTTGCGCTGGCACCACCCGGAACACGGCCTGGTACCGCCTGACCTGTTTATCCCGCTGGCGGAGCAGAACGGCACCATTATTCCGATTGGCGAATGGGTGCTCGACCAGGCGTGCCGGCAACTGCGCGAATGGCATGACCTGGGCTTCACCGCGCTGCGCATGGCGGTCAACCTGTCCACCGTGCAATTGCACCACACCGAGTTGCCGCGCGTGGTCAACAACCTGATGCAGATCTATCGCCTGCCGCCGCGCAGCCTGGAGCTGGAAGTCACCGAGACCGGCCTGATGGAAGACATCAGCACCGCCGCCCAGCACCTGCTGAGCCTGCGTCGCTCCGGGGCGCTGATCGCCATTGATGACTTCGGCACCGGCTATTCATCCCTGAGTTACCTCAAAAGCCTGCCGCTGGACAAGATCAAGATCGACAAGAGCTTCGTTCAGGACCTGCAGGATGACGACGATGACGCAACGATCGTGCGCGCCATTATTCAACTGGGCAAAAGCCTGGGCATGCAGGTGATTGCCGAAGGCGTGGAGACCGCTGAGCAAGAGGCTTACATCATTTCCGAGGGTTGCCACGAGGGGCAGGGCTATCACTACAGCAAACCGCTGCAGGCGCGGGAGTTGGCGGCTTATTTGAAACAGTCCGAGCGCAATAACGCGGTGAGTCTTTGAACTAACAGACCGATACTAAATATTTCCCGCGCATAAGCCTTTACACAAAATGCAAATCTTTCGCATTATGTCGCAGCTTTTGCGCTCCCCGCGCGCCCTATTCACAATCGAAGCAGGATGTTCGCCATGATTCGTATGCCCCTGGCCACCGCCAGTCTGCTGGCCATTGCCATTTCTCTTGCCGGTTGCGGCGAAGGTAAAGACAAGGCCGCCGCGCCTCAAGCACCCGCTGCCGCCAGCACTACCGCACCGGCGGCAGGCCAGGTCGACGAAGCGGCCGCCAAGGCCGTGGTCGCGCACTACGCGGACATGGTATTTGCCGTCTACAGCGATGCCGAATCCACCGCGAAAACCCTGCAGACCGCGATCGATACTTTCCTCGCCAACCCGAACGACGATACCCTGAAAGCGGCCCGTACCGCCTGGATCGCCGCTCGCGTGCCGTACCTGCAGAGCGAAGTGTTCCGCTTCGGCAACACCATCATCGACGACTGGGAAGGCCAAGTGAACGCCTGGCCGCTGGACGAGGGCCTGATCGACTACGTCGACAAATCCTACGAGCACGCACTGGGTAACCCGGGCGCCACTGCCAACATCATCGCCAATAACGAGATCCAGGTTGGCGAAGACAAGATCGACGTCAAGGAAATCACTCCGGAAAAACTCGCCAGCCTCAATGAACTGGGCGGTTCCGAAGCCAACGTTGCCACCGGCTACCACGCCATCGAATTCCTGCTCTGGGGCCAGGACCTCAACGGCACCGGCCCAGGCGCGGGCAACCGCCCGGCCTCGGACTACATGACCGGTGACGGTGCAACTGGCGGCCACAACGAGCGCCGTCGCACTTACCTGCGCGCCGTGACCCAACTGCTGGTCAGCGACCTGGAAGAAATGGTCGGCAACTGGAAGCCCAACGTCGAAGACAACTACCGCGCCACCCTGGAGTCGGAACCTGCCACCGACGGCCTGCGCAAAATGCTGTTCGGCATGGGCAGCCTGTCCCTTGGTGAGCTGGCCGGTGAGCGCATGAAGGTGTCCCTGGAAGCCAACTCGCCGGAAGACGAGCACGATTGCTTCAGCGATAACACCCACAACTCGCAGTTCTACGACGCCAAGGGCATCCGCAACGTCTACCTGGGCGAATACACCCGTGTTGACGGCACCAAACTGACCGGTGCCAGCCTGTCGTCCCTGGTGGCCAAGGCCGACCCGACGGCCGATGCAGCCCTCAAGGCTGACCTGGCGGCGACCGAAGCCAAGATCCAGGTGATGGTAGACCGCGCCAACGACGGCGAGCACTACGACCAGTTGATCGCCGCCGGCAATGAAAAGGGCAACCAGATCGTACGCGACGCCATCGCCGCACTGGTCAAGCAGACCGGTTCGATCGAAGCGGCTGCGGGCAAACTGGGCATTACCGACCTGAACCCGGACAGCGCTGATCACGAGTTCTGATCCGTACGCAGTTGAGAAAGGCGACCTTCGGGTCGCCTTTTTCATACCCGCGACCAAACACCACAGATCCCCTGTGGGAGGGGGCTTGCCCCCGATAGCGGTGGACCAGCAGCCACATTCTTCACTGACCCACCGCAATCGGGGGCAAGCCCCCTCCCACATTTGATCGGCATCGTCTGGGGCAGCCCGGTTTACATGCCCTGCACCACAGGTAGAATGGCGCCACTCCCCATACCCGAGCGAATTTCATGGCGTTGCCGACCCTACGCATCATCGGTTTCATCATCGGCATCTTCCTGATCACTCTTGCGATCGCCATGGTCATTCCAATGGCCACCCTAGTGATCTTCGAACGTACCAGCGATTTGCCCTCGTTCCTGTGGGCCAGCATGATCACCTTTATCGCCGGCCTGGCCCTGGTCATCCCCGGTCGCCCCGAACATATACACCTGCGCCCCCGGGACATGTACCTGCTGACAGTCAGCAGTTGGGTGGTGGTGTGCATCTTCGCCGCCCTGCCCTTTTTGCTGACCCAGCACATCAGCTACACCGACTCCTTCTTCGAAAGCATGTCGGGCATCACCGCTACTGGCGCCACCGTATTGAGCGGCCTGGACAGCATGTCGCCGGGCATCCTGATGTGGCGTTCGCTGTTGCACTGGCTCGGCGGTATCGGCTTTATCGGCATGGCGGTGGCGATCCTGCCGCTGCTGCGCATCGGTGGCATGCGCCTGTTCCAGACCGAATCCTCGGACCGTTCGGAAAAGGTCATGCCCCGTTCGCACATGGTGGCGCGGCTGATCGTAGCCGCGTATGTGGGCATCACCATCTTAGGCAGCCTGGCATTCTGGTGGGCCGGAATGGGTTTGTTCGATGCGATCAACCACGCGATGTCGGCGATTTCCACCGGTGGGTTTTCCACCTCGGATGAGTCCCTCGCGCACTGGAAACAACCGGCGGTGCACTGGGTCGCGGTGGTGGTGATGATCCTCGGCAGCTTGCCATTCGCCCTGTATGTGGCCACGTTGCGCGGCAACCGTCGGGCACTGATCAAGGACCAGCAGGTGCAAGGTTTGCTCGGCCTGTTGCTCGTGACTTGGCTGGTACTCGGCACATGGTACTGGTGGACCACCGACTTGCACTGGCTCGATGCCTTGCGCCATGTGGCGCTCAACGTGACGTCAGTAGTGACGACCACCGGCTTTGCACTGGGGGACTACAGCCTGTGGGGCAACTTCTCACTGATGTTGTTCTTCTACCTGGGCTTTATCGGCGGCTGCTCGGGCTCCACGGCCGGCGGTATCAAGATCTTCCGTTTCCAGGTCGCCTATATCCTGCTCAAGGCCAACTTGAACCAACTGATTCACCCACGCGCGGTGATCAAGCAGAAGTACAACGGCCATCGCCTTGACGAAGAAATCGTGCGCTCGATCCTGACCTTTTCGTTCTTCTTCGCCATCACCATCTGCGTGATCGCCCTGGCCTTGTCATTACTGGGTGTGGACTGGATGACCGCGTTGACCGGCGCCGCCAGTACCGTCTCCGGAGTCGGCCCGGGCCTTGGCGAAACCATCGGCCCGGCCGGCAACTTCGCCACCCTGCCGGACGCCGCCAAGTGGATCCTGTCGCTGGGCATGCTGCTGGGCCGACTGGAAATTATTACGGTGTTTGTGCTGTGCATTCCGGCGTTCTGGCGCCACTGACCGCCGACATTTCCAGCAATCGCGCCCGGTACTCGCCGGGCGTAGCATCGAACCAGCGACGAAACGCGCGGAAAAAGTTGCTCGGGTCGGCAAAACCCAGCAGGTAGGCAATTTCCAGCAAGGTCATGCCTGGCTGCGCTAGATATTGCTCGGCCAGTTCGCGCCGGGTGTCATCGAGCAAGGCCTGGAAGCTGGTGCCTTCTTCCTGTAAACGCCGCTGCAACGTGCGCTGGGACAGGTGCAGCGTCTGGGCCACCGCTTCGCGCTTGGGTTCGCCCTGGGGCAAAAGGCGGCACAACACCTGCCGCGCCTTGTGGGTCACGCGGCTTTCGGAAAAGCGCGCCAGGTATTCACCGGCAAAGCGGTCGTGCAACCGCGCCATGGCTTCGTTGGCCGTGGGCAACGGCGCGTCCATGTCGGCTTGCTCGAAGATCAGCGCGTCATAGGGTGCATTGAATTGCAAAGGCGCATGGAACGCCTGTTTGTAAGGCGTCAGGTCCGCCGGTTGATCGCCCTGCAGCAGCACTTTGCGCGGTTGCAGGGTGCGCCCGGTAAGCCAGCCGCACAGGGCCAGGGCGCTGGCCAACGAGGCTTCGGCGCTTTGTCGGGTCGGTGGCAGGTGATCGCCATGGACCGTCAGAATCAACGCATAGCCTTCGGGTAAGAGTCGGAAACTCAAGTCGGCGCTTTCGGCGATGATGCGCTGGTAACGCACCAGTCGCCTAAAACCTTCGGCGAGGGTGTTGCTCGACATCAGGGCATAACCGGCGACATGAAACGAGGCCGGGCGCACCACCTTGCCCATGTTCAGGCCAATTGCCGGGTTGCCCGACACCTCCACCGCACGCTGCCACAGCCGGGTCATGGCGTCCTGAGGGAAACGCGCGTCGGGGTCACTCAGGGCCGCATAATCCAGACCCAGTTGTTTGAACAAGGCACGGCAATCCAGGCCGTCCATTTCCAACGCCTTGACTATCCCCATCGCCCAGCTTGCAGAAGTTGTTCGTTCGCTCATGGCGTCTTCTTGATAAAGCAGGCTCAAACAGCAGCCAGGAAGCCAAGGATACTAAAGTGGCATCTATTGTCACTGGCTGTTACCACTGATCACTCTAGACTCAAATAAGCTCCCCGCCGAACACCTGTTGGGCGGCACAACAACCAGAGGGCCGGTCACCGTGGAAAACGTCAAGAAATTCAACAGCTTTTCCGAATTCTACCCGTACTACCTGAGCGAACACGGCAATAGCACCTGTCGGCGCCTGCACTTTATCGGGACCACTTTGGTGATCGGTATCCTCGCATACGCCGTTGGCAGAGGTTCACTGCTCTTGCTGCTGGCCGTGCCGGTTGCGGGCTACAGCTTTGCCTGGATAGGGCATTTCTTCTTCGAAAAGAACCGCCCGGCGACCTTTCAGCATCCGTTCTACAGCTTGTTGGGGGATTTTGTGATGTACCGCGACATGATTCTGGGCAAGGTGCCCTTCTAGGGGTGTGACGTCATGTCACTTGCGTTTGAACCATGAAAAATTCTGCATACGTGGAGATAAAAGTCTTTTTGTCATTTACGGTGCTGTATCCTGCCAAGGCTTTTTGAGAGCGCGGAATTACCTGCGATTGAAAAAACAGACCTTGCGAGGAGCGACGACGATGCACGAGATACCTAATCTCCCCTTCCCAAGCCTGCACCCAACTGAGCAGCCAACACCGCAGCAGGCCAGCGATAAGCAGCCTGAGGCCAAAGAAGCAAAACCAGTCGACAGCAAAAGCCAGGACTGACGCCGTACCAGACCGTGTGGAAAGCGCACCTTCAAGCGCTTTCCACACTGCCTGAATCATCCGAGACCCCCATCATGACCACTACCCTCCCCGATACGCCGGACGCTGCTGTACTCGACGCTGCCTTGCAGATGGTCGAAGTCTGGAACCGCCTCAGCGCAGACAAGCAAGCGGCACTGCTCAAGCGTTTCGGCACCCAGGAAAACGCCCTGGCGGCCCTGGTGACCACCCAACTGCTGGCCCCCGCCCAGGCCTGATGCGTTCTTGATCTGACGTTTTACATTTTTGCCGCCCTGCCCGGCCTTCGCGCCGGTATCATTAGCAGCCTATCTTTGCCTGCTGCGACAGTGGACCTCTCCCATGCCAGATACCCAGCGCCCCATGGCGGTCACGCTGCAAGTCGTTTCCATCGTGCTGTTTACCTTTATTGGCTACCTGAATATCGGCATTCCCCTGGCCGTATTGCCGGGCTATGTGCATAGCCAATTGGGCTATGGCGCGGTGATTGCCGGGCTGGTGATCAGCGTGCAATACCTGGCTACCCTGCTGAGCCGTCCCTATGCCGGCAAGATCATCGACAACCTGGGCAGCAAGCGCGCGGTACTGATTGGCCTGGTGGGGTGTGGCCTGAGTGGCGTGTTCATGTTGCTCGCGGCGTGGTTTGCCAGCCTGCCGGCCATCAGCCTGGGCAGCCTGTTGATCGGTCGACTGGTGCTGGGCAGCGCTGAAAGCCTGGTGGGCTCGGGTGCAATTGGCTGGGGCATCGGCCGCGTCGGAGCGGCGAATACGGCCAAGGTCATCTCCTGGAACGGTATCGCCAGTTACGGCGCGCTGGCCGTCGGCGCACCGCTGGGGGTGCTGCTGGTCAGCCACTTCGGGCTGTGGAGCATGGGCCTGAGCATCATTCTGCTGGCGGTGGTGGGCGTGCTGTTGGCCTGGAAGAAAGAAGCGGCGCCGATTGTGCCCGGTGTACGTTTACCGTTCATGAATGTACTGGGGCGGGTGCTGCCCCATGGGTGCGCGCTGGCGCTGGGCTCCATCGGCTTTGGCACCATCGCCACCTTTATCACGCTGTACTACAGCACCCAGCAGTGGGATAACGCGGTGTGGGCCTTGAGCTTGTTCGGCGCCAGCTTTATCGGTGCTCGCTTGCTGTTTGGCAATTTGATCAACCGCATTGGCGGCTTTCGGGTCGCGATTGCCTGCCTGTCGGTGGAAGTGCTCGGCCTGCTGTTGTTGTGGCTGGCGCCGGATGCACATCTGGCCTTGGCTGGCGCTGCATTGAGTGGCTTCGGCTTTTCCCTGGTGTTCCCGGCGCTGGGCGTGGAGGCGGTCAATCTGGTGCCAGCCTCCAGCCGTGGCTCGGCGGTGGGCGCCTATTCGCTGTTTATCGACTTGTCGCTGGGCATCACCGGGCCGCTGGCCGGTGCCGTGGCGGCAGGCTTCGGCTTTGCGTCGATCTTCCTGTTCGCCGCCCTGGCCGCGTTCGCTGGCTTGTTGCTGAGTGTGTACTTGTACCGCCAGGCCCCCAAGGCCCGGGAAATACGCGACGCCTAGAAGTCGACCTTGCCGCGCCCGGCCTTGATGCTGCCGCGCTTGGTCTTGGACTCCAGGCGGCGCTTTTTCGAGCCCAGGGTAGGCTTGGTCGGCCGGCGCTTTTTCTCCACCTTGGTGGCGCTCTGGATCAATTCCACCAAGCGTTCCAGCGCATCGGCGCGGTTCTGTTCCTGGGTACGATATTGCTGGGCCTTGAGCACCAGCACGCCTTCGCTGGTGATACGGCTGTCGCGCAACGCCAGCAGGCGCTCCTTGTAGAACTCCGGCAACGACGACGCCGGGATATCAAAACGCAGGTGCACCGCACTCGACACCTTGTTGACGTTCTGCCCGCCGGCGCCCTGGGCACGAATGGCGGTCAGCTCGATCTCGGCATCGGGCAGGTGCACAGTGTTGGAAATTACCAGCATCAATCAAAAACCCTAGGCAACGGACAAGCCCAACTCGGATAACAGCATCGACGCCTGGGCTTTGGAAATCACGGCGCCTTTGAACAGTTTGGCATCATTGAGGCGAAACCCGCTCAAATCTGCACCGCGCAGGTCGGCTCCGGCGAAATTGGCGCCATTGATGCGGGCATGGGCGAGGCTGCAGTCGATCAGTTCAGCCTTGCGAAAGTCTGCATCCGACAAGTCGCTGTCGGAGAAATCCAGATTGTTGAGCACAGTGCGGGCAAACGACAGGCCGGATAAAAAGGCACTGTTAAGCAGGGTTTCGCTGAAGCTCAACCCCAATGACGCGCAATGAGTGAAATTGGCGCCGGTCAGCTTGCACTGGGTGAAATTCGCCTGGGACAGTTTGCTGCGTTGCCAGCGGGTGTTGTTCAAGTCGCAGCTATTGAACTGCGCCTCCAACAGGTTCGCCGCCTCGAACACGGCCTGGCCGGCGCGGCAGCTTGTCCACTGCGTGCCTTCAAGGCGCGCACCGAGAAAAGACGCCTGGGCCAGGATGCAGCGCTCGAACACCCAATGGTCCAATACCATCCGCGACAGATCGGCCCCACTCAAATCCACCCCAATCAACCGTAACGGCTCGCTGTGCTGGTCGATCAGGTCTTCCAGATCAGAGCGCTGCAAGGTGCCGCCGTCGATATCGGTGTGCTGCATAGGACCTCCGGGCAAGGGTCGACAAAAAACGAGGGGCGAGTCTACCCTGCTCGCGCCCACAAAAAACCCGGCTTGGCGCCGGGTTTTCTGTTTATCGGAAACGGCCTACTCCAAAACCGTCCTCGCTGTGCCCTCGGCGGCTTGTGCCTTGCGTCTGTTCTTGATCCAGTAGCACAACCCCATGAACGCCACCCATACCGGGATCGCGTACACCGAGCGGTCGATGCCGGGGATCATCAACATGGTGCCCAGGATAAACACCACGAACGCCACGCAGAGAATGTTGCCGTACGGGTACCACAGCGCCTTGAACAACGGCACCTGGCCGGTGCGGTTCATGTGCTGGCGGAACTTGAAGTGCGAGAAGCTGATCATCGCCCAGTTGATCACCAACGTGGCCACCACCAGCGACATCAGCAGTTCCAGCGCGTTATGGGGCATCAGGTAGTTCATCAGCACCGCCACCAGGGTGATCGCCGCCGAGGCCAGGATCGAACGCACCGGCACGCCGCGCTTGTCGATCTTCGCCAGGGCCTTCGGTGCGTCGCCCTGCTCGGCCATGCCCAGCAGCATGCGGCTGTTGCAGTAAGTGCCGCTGTTGTACACCGACAGCGCCGCGGTCAGTACCACGAAGTTAAGGATATGCGCAGCGGTGTTGCTGCCCAGCATCGAGAACACCTGCACGAACGGGCTGCCACTGTAGGCATCGCCGGACGCATTGAGGGTCGCCAGCAGGCTGTCCCACGGCGTCAGTGACAGCAGCACCACCAGGGCACCGATGTAGAAAATCAGGATGCGGTAGATCACCTGATTGATCGCCTTGGGGATCACGGTGCGTGGCTGGTCGGCCTCGGCTGCGGTAAAGCCGAGCATTTCCAGGCCGCCGAAGGAGAACATGATGATCGCCATGGCCATCACCAATCCGCCGACGCCATGGGGGAAGAAGCCGCCGTGTTCCCACAGGTTACTGACCGAGGCTTGCGGGCCGCCGCTGCCGCTGACCAGCAGGTAGCTGCCCAGGGCAATCATGCCGACGATAGCCACCACCTTAATGATGGCGAACCAGAACTCGGCTTCACCGAAGACTTTGACGTTGGCCAGGTTGATCACGTTGATCAGCACGAAGAAGGCCGCCGCAGAAACCCAGGTCGGTATCTCCGGCCACCAGTAGTGCACGTATTTGCCGACGGCGGTCAGCTCCGACATACCCACCAGGATATACAGGATCCAGCAGTTCCAGCCCGACAGGAAGCCGGCGAAACCGCCCCAGTACTTGTGGGCAAAGTGGCTGAAGGAACCGGCGACCGGCTCTTCGACAATCATTTCGCCAAGCTGGCGCATGATCATGAAGGCGATAAAGCCGCAGATGGCATAGCCCAGGATCATCGACGGGCCGGCGGACTTGAGCACCCCGGCCGAGCCCAGGAACAGGCCGGTGCCGATGGCGCCACCGAGGGCGATCAACTGGATATGCCGATTTTTCAGGCCGCGTTTCAGCTCGCCTGAAGAGGAATGGGGTCCACTCATGAAAAGGGTCTCACGCAAGGTTTGAGGAGGTTGAATGCAGGTTGCTGCCTTGAATTACCGACTCAAGCAGCGCCGCTCAAACCCCAGCGCAGGCACCAGGAGTACAGCGTCTTTCTAACGGTCATGCGTCACCTGTTTGTTTTTATCTGTGACGAAATCGAACCCGTCCGGCTCGTGGCCAGGCGGAGTGATCAGGGGAAACAAACCCTGGGGTCTTGGCCTTTTGCGTGGGTACGCAAGGGGGGTCACAGTAAAACGCGGCGCATTGTACACCGCTCGACCGCTTCGGGCCGAGCCCACAAAGCAGCTAAGACAAACTGTCAGACATTCCTTACGCCGCTGCCATGACTAATGGCAGCTGGACATTATCGTAAATTTATCGTTACACCCCGGAAAACCTGCGTTACAGGTAGCTTTTATCGTCAGCCAACAGAAAATTGTCGGTGGGACGTTTCCGAAGAATCGGTTCAGCCAATTCGCTGTTTTGCTTGAATAAAAAAACCGTCGAAAAAACAGAAGAAAAAATCCAAATGAAACCGTGTCAATAAATTTTTTGCATTTCGAAACACTCTCTTCTAGGTTCTTTCCACTTGCTTGCGAAGCCCGCGGGCAAGCCGTTCTCAAACAACGTCCTCTAGGAGATCCACCATGCAAGCACTGGAAAAAGACCTGGAAACCGAACTGCAACTTGACGATTGGTTTGAAGCGCCGACCCATGAGGCCGCCGTTGAAATGATGCAAGCCGATGCCGTTGTGCCTTTCGGCACTGCGATGTGGCCTTTCTAACACCCGGCAGGCATCCGGCAGGTGCTGTGCACGGCACCTGCCCCCTTACCCAAGGCACAGAAGGACACCCGTCATGGACAAGGCCCGCGCCGTCGAACACTTTCTCTACTACCTCGCACACCACCCGGCCCTCAGCGGCCTGAGTCGCCCCACCGTGCTGCTGGGCCACACCGAACGCTACGACGCCATCGCCCAGGCAATCACCCACGGCAGCGCCGCCCGCTTCAACTTCCAGTTGCAACGCCTGGACCTGACTCCCAGCGAAACCCTGGCCCAAGCCATCGAAGCCAGCGACCTGTACCTGTTTCTCTACGATTCCTCCACCCTGCCCAACCCACGCGCCGAAGGCCCGGACTTTATCCGCGCCCTGCAAGGGGTGATGGCTGAGCATTGGAAGAAATCCCTGCTGTTCAAGGATTATGGCGACTATTTCTACGACACCTTCAGCGTCGAACCGCAACGCATCGCCGACCTCAACGCCACCCTGATCCGGCGTATGTCCCAAGCCAATGTGCTGAGCTTTACCGACAAGCACGGCTCGCGCCTGGAAGCGCCGATGAGCAGCATCAAGAAGTGGACCAATATCAATGGCGTCGGCAACCACGACCTGGCCCCCGGCGAAATCGCCACCCACAGCGAAGCCATCAACGGCCAGGTGCGATTTGTCGGCACCTTCCTCAGCACCATTCCGTTTGCGCGCAAATACGGCGTGCTGCAATCACCGCTGGAGTTGTGGATCGAGAACTCGACCATTTGCAGCGTGGCCAGCGACGTGCCGGGGCTGGCGGATGATTTCAACAAGTACCTGAATGCCAACCCGTCCAACCGTCGTGTGGAGGAACTGGGGATTGGTACCAATGAAGGGGTCAAGGATTTGTATGCACGCAACGCCGGGTTCGAGGAGCGCCATTGCGGGTTGCACCTGGGCCTGGGCGGTGGGCAGAAAGGCAGTCATCACCTGGACTTGATCTTTGCCAGTGGGGTGTTGGCGCTGGATGACAAGCCGGTGTTTGATGGCTCCTTTGCCTTCTGAACACAGGGCTCGAAAACACAGTTGATTGCATTTCAAATTTAGATCAAAAAAAACGCCAACCCTGAGGTTGGCGTTTTTGTGTAGCACTTAAAGCATCACTGCGGCTTCTTGCGACCAAAGCCCGGACGCTGGCCGGAACCGGCCGGTGCGCCGCGGCGCTTGCCCGACGGCTCATCGGCTACCAGCTTAGGGCCAGGGCGCTTGTTAGCGGCCGGCTTGGCCGGACGCTTGGTGCTGGCGTTGTCAGCTGGGCGATCGGCTTCACCACGGTTGCTGCGACCCCCCGCCGGGGCTGGGCGTGGTGTGCGTGGAGCACGGTCGCCTTCCTGACGGGACGGCGCGGTTGGGCGACGCTCGCCTTCGATCTGCGGCTCACGGGAGATACGCCCGCCAGTGGCTGGTGCATTCAGCGCCGGGCGCAGCGTGCGGGCCACGCGCTCGGTACGCGCTACCGGGCGCGAAGATTTACGCTGCATACGCTCAAGCTTGTCTTTGCTCTTGGCGTTCATCTGCGGCATGGCGACGGGCGTCAGGCCAACTTCGGCGCTGAGGATGTCGACTTCGTACTGGCTCATTTCGCGCCAGCGGCCCATCGGCAGGTCGGAGTTCAGGAACACCGGGCCGAAACGCACGCGTTTCAGGCGGCTGACCACCAGGCCCTGGGACTCCCACAAGCGACGCACTTCACGGTTACGGCCTTCCATCACCACGCAGTGGTACCAGTGGTTGAAACCTTCACCACCTGGCGCCTGCTTGATGTCGGTGAACTTGGCCGGGCCGTCTTCCAGCACCACGCCCGCCTTGAGGCGTTCGATCATCTCGTCATCGACTTCACCACGTACACGCACGGCGTATTCACGGTCCATCTCGTAGGACGGGTGCATCAGGCGGTTGGCCAGTTCACCGTCAGTGGTGAACATCAGCAAGCCGGTGGTGTTGATGTCCAGACGGCCGATGTTGATCCAGCGGCCTTCTTTGGGCTTGGGCATCTTGTCGAACACGGTCGGACGGCCTTCCGGGTCGTCACGGGTGCAGATCTCGCCATCGGGCTTGTTGTACATGATCACGCGGCGTACCGATTCGGCAGCCTCTTCACGCTTGATGACCTTGCCATCAATGGTGATTGCATCGTGCAAGTCAACGCGTTGGCCGAGGGTGGCCTCGACGCCGTTGACCTTGATGCGCTTCTGGGTGATCCAGGCTTCGACGTCGCGGCGCGAGCCCACGCCGATACGCGCCAGCACCTTTTGCAGTTTTTCGCCTGCTGGGCCGATTTCCTGGCTGTCGTTCTGGTCTTTGTCGTTCATCTTAAGCACCTCCCGGTGGGTCGATTCAGGCGTGGCCTGAAGAGTGTTGAAAGCGGGGCCTTGGACGAAGAGGTCGCCAAGGGGTCGCGAATCATACGCGCATGGCGCGTGTTGCGCATCACAGACTAGTCGATAAGCACCAAGTCATTTGCTTTTCCGCCGACCGGTGGCACCCAGGGCCAGCAAGCGCAGCTCGGCTTCGGCCAATACTGTGCGCTTGTCGACTTTATCGAGTTTCTTCCAGGCGCGGATTTCACGCTTGCTGCGCCCGCAGCCGACGCAGATGTCGTCGTTGAATTTGCAGATGCTGATGCACGGGTCTTTGGTGGAGTTCATGTTTTCTCCCAGGCAATGGGGATCAAATGTGGGAGGGGGCTTGCTCCCGATGGCAGTGGGTCAGTTGATGCAACTGTTGACTGACACACCGCTATCGAGGGCAAGCCCCCTCCCACATTGACCGCATCAATCTTCGAATTCGCGGCGCTCCGCCTCAATAGCTTCGGCCAACGCCCGGGCTTCGTCTTCTTCGTCGCTCAGCGGTGGCTGTTCTAGGGCAGCGACAGCGGCCAGGAGTTTTTCCCGGGCTTGGGCCACGCCGAGGATATCTTCCTCGGCTTCTGCTTCGACTTCAGGCTCAACTTCAACGTTCACCTGGGTTTCAGGTTCAGCCGCGCCGTCACGCAGCAAGTCGTCGAAATCGGTCTTGAGCCCCTGCTCCATATCGTCCAGCTCAAGCAGCAAGGTATGGAAACTGGTTTCATCCTTGGGCTCTTCAGGCTCGGCGCTGGCGTCGGCCAGTTCCTGCAGGCTGGCCGGGACCGGCGCATCGTCGAAGTCCAGCACCGGCTCGGCCTCCATTTCGCGCAGTTCGGCCAGGGGCGGCAAATCGTCGAGATTTTTCAGGTTGAAGTGATCGAGGAACACCTTGGTGGTAGCGAACATCGCCGGTTTGCCCGGCACGTCACGGTAGCCGACGATGCGGATCCACTCGCGCTCCAGCAGGGTCTTGACGATATGGCTGTTGACCGCCACGCCCCGCACATCTTCGATTTCGCCACGGGTGATCGGCTGGCGATAGGCGATCAGCGCCATGGTCTCCAGCATCGCTCGGGAATAACGCTGCGGGCGTTCTTCCCACAACCGGCCGACCCACGGCGAAAATTTCTCACGAATCTGCAGACGATAACCCGACGCCACTTCGCGCAATTCAAAGGCGCGGCCGTCGCAGGATTTGCGCAGGATCTCCAGGGCCTTCTTGAATACCGGCGGCTCCGGGCGCTCGGCTTCCTCGAAGAGTTCGAACAAGCGCTCCAGGGATTGCGGTTTACCCGAGGCCAGGAGAAAGGCTTCCAGCAAGGGTGCCAGTTCGCGGGGTTCAGTCAGATTCATCGATTCAGCTCTTTATTCGGCTCGCGCCCGCACGTGGATAGCCGCAAAAGGCTCATTCTGGACCAGCTCCACCAAGGACTCCTTGACCAGTTCAAGGATCGCCATAAAGGTCACCACGACCCCAAGTCGCCCCTCCTCGGCGGTGAACAGCTCGACAAACGGCACAAAACCACCGCCTTTGAGACGCTCCAGCACATCGCTCATGCGCTCGCGGGTGGACAGCGCCTCACGGCTGACCTGATGGTGTTCAAACATGTCGCCACGGCGCAGTACTTCGGCCATGGACATCAGCAATTCTTCCAGGCTCACATCCGGCAGCAATTTGCGCGCACGCGCTTCGGGCGCATCGAGCTTGGGCACCACCACATCACGGCCCACACGGCTCAGGCCGTCGATGCCTTCGGCAGCGGCCTTGAAGCGCTCGTATTCCTGCAGGCGACGGATCAGCTCGGCGCGCGGGTCATCCTCTTCGGCTTCCACCGTTTCCGAGCGCGGCAACAGCATGCGCGACTTGATCTCGGCAAGCATGGCGGCCATCACCAGGTACTCGGCGGCCAGTTCCAGGCGCACCGACTGCATCAGCTCGACGTAGCCCATGTACTGGCGGGTGATTTCCGCCACGGGGATGTCGAGGATATTGATGTTCTGCTTGCGAATCAGGTACAGCAGCAAGTCCAGCGGGCCTTCGAAGGCTTCAAGAAACACCTCCAGGGCATCCGGCGGGATGTACAGGTCCAGGGGCATTTCCATGACCGCCTGGCCATACACCATGGCAAACGGCAGTTCCTGCTGGGCGCCGGCCTGGGGATCAGCGGTTTCCACGACCGACATTCAGGCCTCGACCATGAACGGGGTCGGATCGCCGCAACCCACGCGCACCACCTCCGGTTCGCCGTCGGCGAGGTTGATCACGGTGGAGGCCTTGTTGCCGCCGTAGCCGCCGTCGATGATCAGGTCGACGTGCTTTTCCAGCAGGCGCCGCATTTCGTAAGGGTCGTACAGCGGCTCGGTTTCACCCGGCAGAATCAACGACACGCTCATCAGCGGTTCACCCAGTTCAGCCAGCAGCGCCAGGGCTATCGGGTGTTCCGGCACACGCAGGCCGATGGTACGTTTCTTCGGGTGCAGCAACAGGCGCGGCACTTCGCGGGTGGCGTTGAGAATGAAGGTATAGGGCCCCGGCGTGTGGGCCTTGAGCAGGCGGAAGGTGCCGGTGTCGACCTTGGCGAACAGCCCCAACTGGGACAGGTCGCTGCAAATCAGCGCGAAGTTGTGCTTGTCGTCCAACTGGCGCAGGCGCCTAACGCGCTCGACCGCGCCCTTGTCGCCGATCTGGCAACCAATGGCATAGGACGAATCAGTCGGGTAGATCACCACGCCGCCGGCACGGATGATCTCCACGGCCTGTTTGATCAGGCGCGCTTGAGGGTTTTCCGGATGAATCTGGAAGAATTGACTCACGTGTTCTACCTGTTCAGACGGTGGCAATAATGGGGTCATGCTTGAATCGCCCCCACAACAGCGGCAGATCTTCCGGGACCTGGCGATACTCACCAATCTCGGACCAGCCGCCTGGGCCATGAAAATCACTGCCGGCACTGACCAGCAGACCAAATTCGCGGGCAAGAATCGCCAGGCTACCCACCTGTTCGGCGGGTTGATGCCCGTTAACCACTTCAATTGCGTGGCCGCCCGCTCCAATATAGTCGCTGATCAGCTTGCGACGCTTGCTGCGGGTGAAATCGTAATGCCAGGGATGCGCCAGGCTGACCCAGGCGCCGGAGGCCCGCAAGGTCTCTACGGTGTCTTCCAGGGTCGGCCAATGCAGCTTCACATCGCCCAACTTGCCGGCCCCCAGCCATTTGCGAAAGGCTTCGGCGCGATCCTTGACATAACCTTCGCGCACCATCCAGTCGGCAAAATGCGGACGGGCCGGTGCGTTACCGCTGTCGCCCAGTTCCTGCTGGATGGCGCGGGCGCCGTCCAGGGCACCGGGCATGCCTTTAAGGCTGAGCTTGCGGCTTATTTCTTCGGACCGCAGCCAGCGGCCATCGTGCAATTGGGCGATGGCCGCTACCAGTGGCGGGGCATGTTGATCGAAACCATAGCCGAGCACATGAATGGTGGCGCCGCCCCAGGTGCAGGACAATTCCACACCGTTGACCAGTTGCATGCCCAGGGAGTGCGCAGCTTCACGGGCTTCATCGAGGCCCTCGAGGGTGTCATGGTCGGTCAACGACAGGACTCGCACGCCTTTTTCAAACGCACGCGCAACCAGTATCGCGGGCGCCAGGGCGCCGTCGGAGGCTGTGCTGTGGCAGTGCAAATCAACATTCACGGGGGTGTGTAACCTCAAGTCAGCTGGCGCTATCGCAACCAAGGATGTTTGTTATTATGCCGCCACATCCAGCTTCTGGCTCTTACTGTGAAACAATTCATCGACTTCATCCCGCTGTTGCTGTTTTTCATCGTTACCAAACTCGACCCCAGGGTCATCGAAATCGCCGGTCACCCGCTGTCCTTCGGGGGCATCTACAGTGCCACTGCCGTGCTGATCATCAGCTCTATCGTGGTCTACGGCGCCATCTTCATCTCCCAGCGCAAGCTAGAAAAAAGCCAATGGCTGACCCTCGTCGCCTGCCTGGTCTTCGGCGGCCTGACCCTGGCCTTCCACAGCGAAACCTTCCTTAAATGGAAAGCCCCGGTCGTCAACTGGCTGTTCGCGCTGGTGTTTATCGGCAGCCACTTCATTGGTGACCGCCTGCTGATCAAGCGGATCATGGGCCACGCGCTGACCTTGCCGGAGCCGGTGTGGGTACGCCTGAACGTGGCCTGGATCGTGTTTTTCCTGTTCTGCGGTGCCGCCAACCTGTTCGTGGCCTTTACCTTCCAGGACTACTGGGTCGACTTCAAAGTGTTCGGCAGCCTGGGCATGACCGTGTTGTTCCTGATCGGTCAGGGTATCTACCTGTCGCGTCACCTGCATGACACCGCCCCTACCACGCCGAAAACCGAGGACTGACATGCTCTACGCCATCATTGCTACCGATGTTGCCGACTCACTGGAAAAACGCCTGAGCGTGCGCCCGGCCCATGTCGAACGCCTCAAACAGCTGCAGGCCGAAGGCCGAATCGTGCTGGCCGGCCCGCATCCTGCGGTGGACAGCAATGACCCGGGCGAGGCCGGTTTCACCGGTAGCCTGATTGTCGCCGAGTTTGCCTCCCTGGCCCACGCCAAGGCCTGGGCCGATGCTGACCCGTATGTCGCGGCAGGTGTCTACGCCAATGTCGTGGTCAAGCCGTTCAAGCAAGTCCTGCCTTGAGCCCGGCGGCGCCGAACCAAATCGGTTCGGCGTACTCCTAATGGCTCATTATTCCCGGTAACCTGCCGACAACGTTCTGAATATTCGTGTGGAATCAGGAGTTCCGATGCGCTTACGTCAGTTGTGCCTGTTGGCAGTGTTAACGATCGGGGCTACGGCCCACGCTGAAGAGGCCTCGAACACCGGCGCTGCCGCGCCCCTGCCCTCGAGTGCCGACGCCCAGGTCACCGAGTTGCAGCAACGTTTGAAAGACAGCGAACGCCAGCGTGAAGAACTGAGCAAACAACTGCAACGCGCAGACGCTACCCGCGAAAGCGCTCAATTAAGTCGTTTGCGCCAAGAGAACCAACGCCTGGCCCAGCAACTCAAAGAGACGCAGGGCGGGGCCTTGACCCGCTGGCTGACCGAACAGCAGCAATGGTTCGTCACCGGCGGGGCCGTCGCCCTGATCGCCCTGCTGTGTGGGATCTTCGCCAGCGGTGGGCACCGTCGCCGTCGACAATGGCTAAATTGAGTGAGTCATGAGCGAGCTGTTACTGATTGATGATGACCAGGAGCTCTGTGAGCTGCTGACCAGTTGGCTGAGCCAGGAAGGTTTCCAGGTGCGCGCCTGCCACGATGGCTTGAGCGCCCGCAAAGCCTTGGCCGAAGCCGCCCCGGCGGCGGTTGTGCTGGATGTGATGCTGCCTGACGGCAGCGGCCTGGAGCTGCTCAAGCAATTGCGCAACGACCATCCGGAGCTGCCGGTGCTGATGCTCTCGGCCCGTGGCGAACCCCTGGACCGCATCCTCGGCCTGGAACTGGGCGCCGACGATTACCTGGCCAAGCCCTGCGACCCTCGCGAGCTGACTGCGCGCCTGCGCGCGGTACTGCGCCGCAGCCATCCGGCCGCGGTGTCGACCCAGCTCGAACTGGGCGACCTGTGCTTCAGCCCGGTACGCGGCGTGGTCAGCATCGATGAGCAGGAATTCACCCTCACCGTCTCCGAAAGCCGCCTGCTCGAAGCCCTGTTACGCCAACCCGGCGAGCCCCTGGATAAACAGGAATTGGCGCAGATCGCCCTGGGTCGCAAGCTGACCCTTTACGATCGCAGCCTGGACATGCACGTCAGCAACCTGCGCAAAAAGATCGGCCCGCACGCGGATGGCCGGCCACGGATCGTGGCGTTGCGCAGTCGCGGTTACTACTACAGCCTCTAGGGGCAGCTTGCCGCTTGAAGCTGCCACCCCCAGCCTTACCAAACCTTTACCCTCTCCTGACGGCGGCTGACCTTGTTCTGCGTAACCTACTCACATCCGGACTCACCGGAATAGAGACAGGAGAATCACCATGCGCAAGACCCTTATCGCTTTGATGCTCGCCGCTGCACTGCCTACCGTTGCCATGGCCATGCCAGAAGGCGCAGGCCCGATGGGCGAACCTTCCGGCCACATGATGGGTGGCCCGGGCCACGGTGGTGAACACGGTCCGCGTGGCAAAGGTGGCCCGTTCAGCCAACTGGACCTGAGCAAGGAACAGCGCCAGCAGATCGGCAAGCTGATGGGTGATCAATGGCACGCTCGCAAAGACCTGGTCAAAAAGTACCTGGACAAACTCCCGGCCGCTGACCAGAAAGCTATGCAAGACGAAATCGCCGCCGGCAAGCAGAAAACCCAGGCCGACATCCGCGCCCTGCTCAAGCCCGACCAACAGAAGAAATACGACGAGATCGTCAAGAAGCAAGCCGAGCGCCGTGCCGAGTGGAAGGAATTCCAGGCCTGGAAAGCCCAGCAAGCGCAAAAAGCGCAATAATGCGCGAGCGTTAAGCCTACAGCCCAGTGGTTCACGCCACTGGGCTTTTCCTGTTTGAGGGTTTCCTGTGCGTTCATTGTTCTGGCGTATCCTGGCAAGTTTCTGGCTGGCTATTGCCCTGGTTGCCGGGTTGTCGATCCTGCTTGGGCACATGCTCAACCAGGACGCCTGGATTCTCAGCCGCCACCCCGGCCTCAACAACCTGGCGCAAGAGTGGACGCAACTCTACGAAGCCCAGGGCGAGGACGCCGCCCAGGATTTGCTGCAACAGCGCAAACGCCAGTACCACATCGACGTGCAAGTGCTCAACGAAAGTGGCGAGCCAGTGGTGCGCGGCACCTTCCCGCGCCGCGCCGCCGCCTTCGAAGCCCGGCAGAATGACAGCCAGGACGGCCACCTGCCCTGGCGGCGTCTGACCGCCGAGTACACCAGCGACAAAACCGGCGACACCTACCTGTTGATCTACCGCATTCCTCACCCGGAGCTGGACGCCTGGCACCGCAGCAGCCTGTTGTGGCCGTTCAGTGCATTGGCGATTACCCTGGTGGTGCTGACCCTGTTCAGCCTGTTGGTGACGCTGTCCATTACCCGCCCACTCAGCCGCCTGCGCGGCGCGGTGCATGACCTGGGCCGAGCCACTTATCAACAAAACAGCCTGGCGCAATTGGCCAATCGGCGCGATGAATTCGGCGTGCTGGCCACCGACTTCAACCGCATGGGCGCGCGCCTGCAAAGCCTGATCGGCAGCCAGCGCCAGTTGCTGCGCGATGTCTCCCACGAACTGCGCTCGCCCCTGGCGCGCTTGCGTATCGCCTTGGCCCTGGCCGAACGCGCCAGCCCCGAAGAACGCGAGAAACTCTGGCCGCGCCTGACCCGCGAATGCGACCGCCTGGAAGCCTTGATCAGCGAGATCCTGGTACTGGCACGGGTCGACGCCGACAATGCCAGCGCCGAAGACATCGACCTCAACCCGCTGCTCAAGACCCTGCAAAAGGACGCTCAGCTCGGCGCGCCGGACCAAGCGGTGCAATTGCGCACCGACGCCGACCTGCACCTCAAAGGCTGGCCGACCATGATCGAACGGGCCGTGGATAACCTGCTGCGCAACGCCCAACGCTTCAACCCGGTCGGCCAACCGATTGAATTGCAGGCCCAGCACCAAGGCGGGCGCATTCTGATCAGCGTACGCGACCACGGCCCCGGCGTTGACGCCGAGCACCTGAGCCAACTGGGCGAGCCGTTCTACCGCGCCCCCGGCCAGGTTGCTCAAGGCCATGGCCTGGGGCTGGCCATCGCGCGTCGCGCTGCCGAGCGCCATGGCGGCAACCTGATCCTGGCCAATCACCCTGACGGCGGTTTTATCGCCAGCATCGACCTGCCGCTGGAACCAGGCGTTCTCACACCCGTGTGAAGATCTTCTATAGTGGCCCTTCTCTTACGGAGGGCCTTTGATGACTGACCTGCTGACTCCCATCCAAGCCGCACTCGATCTACCACACACCGCGCCGCCCATGACTGAAGTCGGCGCGCTGCCCTCGACCTTCGCCGTCACTGACCTGGCCGCCGCCAGCATCGGCGCTGCCGGCCAGGCTGTCGCCCAGTTGATCCAGCTACAAACCGGGCGCCTGCCCAGCGTCAGTGTGGACCGACGCCTCGCGTCGCTGTGGTTCTCCTCTTCGATTCGCCCAGTGGGTTGGCAAGTGCCACCGCTATGGGACCCGGTGGCGGGCGACTACGCCAGTACCGACGGCTGGATTCGTTTGCACACCAATGCGCCCCATCACCGCGCAGCGGTCGAGCGGGTGCTGGGGCGTGTTGCCGACCGCGCCGAGATGGCGACCAAAGTCGCGACATGGAGCGCCGCTGACCTGGAACAGGCGATCGTCGACGCCGGCGGTTGTGCGGCGCAGATGCGTTCGTGGCAAGCCTGGCAGCAGCACCCACAAGGCTTGGCGGTAAATGCCGAGGAATTGATACAGCGGCAGGTCTTCGAAAGCGCCACCGACAAACCCTGGCTCGGTTCGGCTGCCCGCCCGTTGGCCGGCGTCAAGGTGCTGGACTTGACCCGCGTGCTCGCCGGCCCCGTGGCCAGTCGCTTCCTTGCAGGATTAGGTGCGGACGTATTGCGCATCGACTCGCCGACCTGGAACGAACCCGGCGTGGTACCGGAAATGACTTTGGGCAAGCGCTGCGCCCGCCTCGACCTGAAAAGCCCTGAAGGCCGGCAGGTATTCGAAGCGTTGCTCAAGGACGCTGACGTGCTGTTCCACGGTTACCGTGCCGATGCACTGGAGCAACTGGGTTACACCGCTGGCGAACGGCAACACCTCGCCCCCGGGCTGATCGACGTCAGCCTCAACGCCTACGGGTGGAGCGGGCCGTGGCGCAATCGTCGCGGTTTCGACAGCCTGGTGCAGATGAGCAGCGGCATTGCCGAGGCGGGCATGGCCTGGAAGCAGGCGGATAAACCGGTGCCGCTGCCGTTGCAGGCGCTGGATCACGCCACCGGCTACCTGATGGCCGCCAGTGCGATCCGGGCCTTGAGCGAACGCCTGGCATCCGGCCGGGGTGGGTCAGCGCGCTTGTCATTGGCGCGCACGGCGAAGTTGTTGGTGGATGCGGGGCAAGTGCCGGAGCAGGTAGCGTTGCGTGCCGAAGAGCCAAGCGATCAGGGGTTGGTGGTGGAGCAGACGGCGTGGGGGCAGGCCCATCGGTTGCTGTCTCCGTTGAGCATCAGCGGCACGCCCTTGCAGTGGGATTTGCCAGCCGGGGAATTGGGCGCGCACCGGCCTCAGTGGTGACCTGAAGACCGCCATCGGGGGCAAGCCCCCTCCCACATTCGGCCGCATTTCAAAGGAACTACTCGGTCAAGTGTGGGAGGGGGCTTGCCCCCGATGAGGCCAGTACAGCCACCCTCCATCCAATGCCCCTCTCACAACGACAAAACCCCGCTATACAACCCGTACGCCGCCACCCCGGCGCCCGCGATCACACAGCTGAAAATGCCTTTTTCCATGTGGGTAAACAAGGGTTGGCCCTGCTCACGCTTGGCCAGGGCGAACAGGATCACACCCGGCGCATACAGCAGTGCCGACAGCAGCAAGTACTTCAAGCCCCCCGCATACAACAGCCATACCGCGTAACCGAGGGCAATCAGCCCCACCAGTAAATCCTTCATGCGCTGGCGCTGGGCGCCGGCATAGGTTTCGCCGCGCCCGCTCAACAGCACCGCATAGGCCGCCGACCACAGGTAGGGCACCAGGATCATCGACGACGCCAGATAGATCAGCGTGGTGTAGGTGCTCTGCGAAAACAGCGTGATCACCAGGAAGATCTGAATCATCACATTGGTCAGCCACAGGGCGTTGACCGGCACCTGGTTGGCATTTTCCTTTTTCAGGAACGCCGGCATGGTTTTATCGTGAGCAGTGGCGTAGAGGATTTCGGCGCACAACAGCGCCCAGGACAGCAGCGCGCCGAGCAGCGACACCGCCAGCCCGAGGCTGATCAGCATGGCGCCCCACGGCCCGACGATATGCTCCAGCACGCCGGCCAGGGACGGGTTCTGCAATTGCGCCAGTTCCGGCTGGCTCATGATGCCCAGGGACAGCACATTCACCAGCACCAGCAATGCCAGCACCCCCAGAAATCCAATCAGCGTGGCGCGCCCCACATCCGAGCGTTTCTGCGCCCGCGCGGAGTACACACTTGCACCTTCGATGCCGATAAACACAAACACCGTGACCAGCATCATGTGGCGCACCTGCTCGACCACACTGCCCATTTGTGGGTTGCCCAGGCCCCAGATATCGCGGGTGAAGATATCCGCCTTGAACGCGACAGCGGCGATCACGATGAACACCAACAGCGGCACGATCTTCGCCACCGTGGTGATCTGGTTGATAAACGCGGCCTCCTTGATCCCGCGCATCACCAGGAAATGCACCGCCCATAGCAACAGCGATGCGCAGCCGATCGCCAGCGGTGTATTGCCCTGGCCGAACGCCGGAAAAAAGTAGCCGAGCGTGCTGAACAGCAACACGAAGTAGCCAACGTTGCCCATCCACGCGCTGATCCAGTAACCCCAGGCGGATGAGAAACCCATGTAGTCACCGAAACCGGCCTTGGCATAGGCATATACGCCGGAATCCAGTTCGGGTTTGCGATTGGCCAACGTCTGGAAGACAAACGCCAGCGTCAGCATGCCGATGGCGGTGATGCCCCAGCCGATCAATACAGCGCCCACCTCTGCACGGGCGGCCATATTTTGCGGGAGCGAGAAGATCCCACCACCAATCATTGAGCCAACCACCAGGGCGATCAGGGCACTAAGCCGAAGTTTGTGGGCCGGTTGCGGCATGAAGTCTCCTGAATTAACTAACAACTTGAGCTGACACGTGTGCACTCAATATTAAACGGGGGGAGTGTAGCGTTTATTGGCGACCGTATTTAAACCAACAGGTTCATAACTTATGGGTCTTCAAGAGGTGAAGTTTAGGCTTATTTAGAATTTAAATACGCCTAAATCAAACGCTCGTCGAACACAGCCGAAAAAGGTTGCACATTCGGGAATAGGGTCTAGTTTCAACTGTCCATGCCCACCGCAAAATAATTCGAAATAAGTGCAAAGGCCGCTCTGGATCGCGCCTTTCCAAGGTTCTTATTGCCCACTGATTTGCGTCCCAAGTCATTAATTCACAATGGAATGTGCCAATGAAGTGATCTGAGTCAGCTGTTTGATTAGCGCACGGATTTATTCTGTGGTCTCTCTTCTCCTGCATTGGAGTCATGCAATGTCTGAAACTCCCGGAAAACTTCGATTAGGCGCCCTGGTCGCTCTTGTCGTGGGCTCGATGATTGGCGGCGGGATCTTCTCACTGCCGCAAAACATGGCCGCCAGCGCCGATGTAGGCGCGGTGTTGATCGGTTGGGTAATTACCGCCATCGGCATGTTGACCCTCGCATTCGTGTTCCAGACCCTGGCCAACCGCAAGCCTGACCTCGACGGCGGTGTATACGCCTACGCCAAGGCCGGTTTTGGCGACTACATGGGTTTCTCATCCGCCTGGGGTTACTGGATCAGTGCCTGGCTGGGCAACGTCGGCTACTTCGTGCTCTTGTTCAGCACCCTCGGCTACTTTTTCCCGATGTTTGGCGAAGGCAATACGCCGGCGGCGGTGATCGGTGCGTCGGTGCTGTTGTGGGCCGTGCATTTCCTGGTGCTGCGCGGGATCAAAGAGGCGGCGTTCATCAACCTGGTGACCACCGTCGCCAAGGTGGTGCCGCTGCTGCTGTTCGTGCTGATTGCATTGTTCGCGTTCAAGCTGGACATCTTCACCGCTGACATCTGGGGCGTGAAAAACCCCGACCTGGGCAGTGTGATGAACCAGGTGCGCAACATGATGCTGGTGACCGTCTGGGTGTTTATCGGCATCGAAGGCGCGAGCATCTTCTCGTCCCGTGCAGAGAAACGTAGCGATGTGGGCAAGGCCACCGTGATCGGCTTTATCACCGTGCTGCTGTTCCTGATGCTGGTGAACGTGCTGTCCCTGGGGATCATGACCCAACCGGAATTGGCCAAACTGCAGAACCCTTCGATGGCCGCCGTGCTGGAACACGTGGTGGGCCACTGGGGCGCGGTGCTGATCAGCGTCGGCCTGATCATCTCGCTGCTGGGTGCGTTGCTGTCGTGGGTGCTGCTGTGTGCGGAGATCATGTTCGCCGCCGCCAAGGACCACACCATGCCGGAGTTCCTGCGTAAGGAAAACGCCAACCATGTGCCGGTCAATGCCCTGTGGCTGACCAACGCGATGGTGCAGATCTTCCTGGTGATCACGCTGTTTTCCGCCAGCACCTACCTGTCGCTGATCTACCTCGCCACCTCGATGATCCTGGTGCCTTACCTGTGGTCGGCGGCCTACGCCCTGCTGCTGGCGGTGCGTGGTGAGACCTACGAAAACGCCCTCAAGGAGCGCAAGAAAGACCTGTTCATCGGCGCCATCGCCCTGATCTACGCGATCTGGCTGTTGTATGCCGGCGGCACCAAGTACCTGCTGCTCTCCGCCCTGCTCTATGCCCCCGGCGCGATTTTGTTCGCCAAGGCCAAGCGTGAACTGGGCAAACCGATTTTCACCAACGTCGAGAAGCTGATTTTCGCCGCAGTGGTCATTGGCGCCCTGGTGGCGGCCTATGGGCTCTACGACGGCTTCCTGACTCTGTAACCCAAGATGAATGTGTTCACTGGAGGATCTGTAATGACCACGGAAAAAGTGAAGTACGGCGTACATTCCGAAGCCGGCAAACTGCGCAAAGTCATGGTGTGCTCCCCAGGTTTGGCCCACCAGCGGCTGACCCCCAACAACTGCGATGAACTGCTGTTCGATGACGTGCTGTGGGTGGCCCAGGCCAAGCGCGACCACTTCGACTTCGTGACCAAGATGCGCGAGCGGGACATTGATGTGCTGGAAATGCACAACCTGCTCACCGATATCGTCGCCATCCCCGAAGCCCTCGACTGGATCCTGGAGCGCAAGATCACCGCCAACACGGTGGGCCTGGGCCTGGTCGATGAAGTCGGCTCGTGGCTGCGCAGCCTTGAGCCGCGCAAGGTCAGCGAGTTCCTGATTGGCGGCGTGTCGGCCGATGACCTGCCGAGCAGCTTCGGTGGCAAGACTATCGAGATGTTCCGCGACTTCCTCGGCCACGCCAGTTTCATTCTGCCGCCGCTGCCCAACACCCAGTTCACCCGTGACACCACCTGCTGGATCTATGGCGGTGTGACGCTCAACCCGATGTACTGGCCGGCGCGACGCCAGGAAACCCTGCTGACGTCCGCCATCTACAAGTTCCACCCCGAGTTCACCAACGCCGACTTCCAGATCTGGTACGGCGACCCCGACCAGGAACACGGCGCTGCCACCCTGGAAGGCGGTGACGTGATGCCGATTGGCAATGGCGTGGTGTTGATCGGCATGGGCGAGCGCTCGTCTCACCAAGCCATTGGCCAACTGGCGCGCAACCTGTTCAAGAACAAAGCCGTGGAACGCGTGATCGTTGCCGGCCTGCCGAAATCCCGCGCAGCCATGCACCTGGACACCGTGTTCAGCTTCTGCGACCGCGACCTGGTTACCGTCTTCCCCGAAGTGGTCAACCAGATCGTGCCGTTCACCCTGCGCCCTGACGAAACCAAGCCGCACGGTATCGACATCCAACGGGAAAAAACCAACTTCCTCGAGACCGTCGCCGCAGCCCTCAACCTCAAGGCACTACGTGTGGTCGAGACCGGCGGCAACAGCTTCGCCGCCGAACGCGAACAGTGGGATGACGGCAACAACGTGGTGGCTGTAGAGCCTGGCGTGGTGATCGGCTACGACCGCAACACCTACACCAACACGCTGCTGCGCAAAGCTGGTGTGGAAGTCATCACCATCAGCGCCGGTGAGCTCGGCCGTGGCCGTGGCGGCGGCCACTGCATGACCTGCCCGATCATCCGCGACCCTATCGACTATTAATTTCCAGGCCTTGGCCGGCGCCCATAAGGCGCCGGCCAGGGGGATAACCTAAACAGAAGGAGATCCATCATGGCTTTCAACATGCGCAACCGCAGCCTGCTGTCGCTGATGCACCACACCACCCGCGAGCTGAACTACCTGCTGGACCTGTCCCGCGACCTCAAGCGCGCCAAATACACCGGCACCGAGCGTCCGCACCTGCAAGGCAAGAACATCGCGCTGATCTTCGAAAAAACCTCGACCCGCACCCGCTGCGCCTTCGAAGTCGCGGCCCATGACCAGGGCGCCCACGTCACCTACATCGACCCGGTGTCGTCGCAGATCGGCCATAAAGAAAGCATGAAAGACACCGCCCGCGTATTGGGTCGGATGTTCGATGCGATTGAATACCGTGGCTTCGAACAGGAAATCGTCGAGGAGCTGGCCAAGTTCGCCGGCGTGCCGGTGTTCAACGGCCTGACTGCCGAATTCCACCCGACGCAAATGATCGCCGACACCCTGACCATGCGCGAACACAGCGACAAGCCGCTGCATGACATCAGCTACGCGTACCTGGGCGATGCACGCTACAACATGGGCAACTCATTGCTGATGATCGGCGCCAAGCTCGGCATGGACGTGCGCATCGGTGCGCCCAAAGCGCTGTGGCCGCACGAAGATTTCATCAAGCAATGCCAGGCGTTTGCCGAGGAAAGCGGCGCACGCATCACTATCACCGAAGACCCTAAGGAAGCGGTCAAGGGCGTGGACTTCATCCACACCGATATCTGGGTGTCCATGGGTGAGCCGGTCGAAGCGTGGGACGAGCGTATCGAGCAATTGCTGCCGTACCAGGTCAACGCCAAGATGATGAAAGCCTCGGGCAACCCTCGGGTGAAATTCATGCACTGCCTGCCGGCGTTCCATAACAGCGAAACCAAGGTCGGCAAGGACATCGCTGCGCGGTATCCGCACCTGGCCAATGGCGTGGAAGTGACCGAGGAAGTCTTCGAGTCGCCGGCCAACATTGCCTTTGAGCAGGCGGAAAACCGCATGCATACCATCAAGGCGATTCTGGTGTCGGCGTTGGCGGATATCTAATTTTTCCTGCTGGAACACAGTCAATGTGGGAGGGGGCAAGCCCCCTCCCACATTTCAAAAGGACATTCTTTATGCGCATCGTCGTAGCCCTGGGCGGCAACGCCCTCCTGCGCCGTGGTGAACCCATGACCGCGGACAACCAACGCGCCAATATCCGTATCGCCACCGAACAGATCGCCAAGATCCACGCCGGCAATGAGCTGGTGATCGCCCACGGCAACGGCCCGCAAGTCGGCCTGCTGTCGTTGCAGGCGGCGGCCTACACCAGCGTCTCGCCCTACCCGCTGGACGTGCTGGGCGCCGAGACCGAGGGCATGATCGGCTACATCATCGAACAGGAACTGGGCAACCTGCTGGACTTCGAAGTGCCGTTCGCAACGCTGCTTACCCAGGTCGAAGTGGACGCCAAGGACCCGGCGTTCCAGAACCCGACCAAACCCATCGGCCCGGTGTATTCCAAAGCCGAAGCAGAAAAACTCGCCGCCGAAAAAGGCTGGGCCATTGCGCCCGATGGCGATAAATACCGCCGTGTGGTCGCCAGCCCGCGCCCCAAACGCATCTTTGAAATCCGCCCGATCAAGTGGCTGCTGGAAAAAAGCGCCATCGTGATCTGCGCCGGCGGCGGTGGCATCCCGACGATGTATGGCGAAGACGGCAAGCTGAAGGGCATCGAGGCAGTGATCGACAAAGACCTGTGCTCGTCGCTGCTGGCCTCGCAACTGGACGCTGATTTGCTGGTAATCGCCACCGACGTCAACGCCGCCTTTATCGACTTCGGCAAGCCCACGCAGAAAGCCATCGGCCAGGCCCACCCGGACGAAATGGAAAAACTCGGCTTCGCCGCCGGCTCCATGGGCCCCAAGGTGCAAGCGGCCTGCGAGTTCGCCCGCCAGACTGGCAAAACCGCAGTGATCGGTTCACTCTCGGACATCGAAGCCATCGTCCAGGGCAGCGCCGGCACCCGCATCAGCACGGCAAAACCTGGCATCACCTACCTGTGAAGTAGAGGAGCAACGCCTATGGCCACCTTTGAACCCGGTCACCTGCACGTCGAACGTCACGCGCTCAACAAAGACGACTACAGCTACAACCTGTGTATCGACTACGAAGTCAGCCAGGACCCAAAGGAAGGCAAGGGAATGCTCTTCAAGTTGCACGGTTCGGTAGAAGGCAAGGAGCTCAAAGAAGAGTTCTTCCTGCCCAAGGACCAGGCCTTCGACTTTGCCCGGCATGCGATGAACATTGCGCAGAAATACGGCATGCCGAAAGTCGCGGTGCTCAATGGCTCGATGCACAAGCAGTACGACTTGATGTTCGAGGATGTGCGGCATCAGCTGGATGTGAAATCAGGTGATCCAGTCAAACCCGAACACCTGGAGTAACACGCCTGCACTGACACAATGCAGTTCAAACTGTGGGAGGGGGCTTGCTCCCGATAACGGTGTATCAGCCAATCAACCTGTGGCTGACACACCGCTATCGGGAGCAAGCCCCCTCCCACATTTTGATCTTCATCATTTGTCAGATTTCACCTGCGCCCCGCGCCAAGGCATACTTGCCGCCTCTGCTCTCCAGAATTGCCAATCGCCCCATGCGTATCCACGTCAGCTTCATCGACCGCGTCGGCATCACCCAGGAAGTCCTGGCCTTGCTCGGTGGGCGCAATCTCAACCTGGATGCGGTGGAGATGGTGCCGCCCAACGTCTATATCGACGCGCCGACCCTCAGCGCCGAGGTGCTTGAAGAACTACGCGACGCGTTGTTCAGCGTGCACGGCGTGCAGGCGGTGAAGGTGGTCGACATCCTGCCGGGCCAACGCCGCCACCTGCAACTCGACGCATTGCTGGCGGCCATGACCGACCCGGTACTGGCCCTGGACAGCGCGGGCAAGATCCTGCTGGCCAACCCGGCACTGATCGCGCTGTACGGGCGCGAGCCGGCCGGGGAAAGCATCGCCGAGCTGTTCAACGACCCGGCACTGCTGGACACCTTGCTGGAGCACGGCTTTCGTTTGCCGTTGCGCGAGATCAGCGTCAACGGCCAGACCTTGCTGCTGGACGCCACACCGATCACCGACGCCGGCGCCCTGCTCACCCTCTACCAGCCCAACCGCATCGGCGAACAACTGTCGGCGCTGCACCACGACCATGCCGAAGGCTTTGATGCACTGCTGGGCGAATCCCCGGCGATCCGCACCCTCAAGGCGCGGGCGCAACGCGTGGCGGCGTTGGATGCACCGCTGCTGATCCAGGGCGAAACCGGCACCGGCAAAGAGCTGGTGGCGCGTGCCTGCCACGCCATCAGCACGCGCCACAGTGCGCCGTTTCTGGCCCTGAACTGCGCGGCGCTGCCGGAAAACCTCGCCGAAAGCGAGTTGTTCGGTTACGCCCCGGGCGCCTTCACCGGTGCGCAGCGCGGCGGCAAGCCGGGGCTGATGGAACTGGCCAACCAGGGCACGGTATTTCTGGATGAAATCGGCGAGATGTCGCCATACCTGCAAGCCAAGCTGCTGCGGTTTCTCAATGACGGCAGCTTTCGCCGCGTAGGCGGTGACCGCGAAGTGAAGGTCAATGTGCGCATTCTGAGCGCCACCCACCGCGACCTGGAAAAGATGGTCAGCGAAGGTACCTTTCGCGAAGACCTGTTTTACCGCCTCAATGTGCTCAATGTCGAGGTACCGCCCCTGCGCGAGCGCGGCCAGGACATCCTGCTGCTGGCCCGCTACTTCATGCAGCAGGCCTGCGCGCAGATCCAGCGCCCGGTCTGCCGCCTGGCGCCCGGCACTTACCCGGCGCTGCTGGGCAACCGCTGGCCGGGTAATGTGCGGCAACTGCAAAACGTGATCTTCCGCGCCGCCGCCATCTGCGAAAGCAGCCTGGTGGACATCGGCGACCTGGACATCGCCGGCACCTCCGTCGCACGCCAGAGCGATGGTGAAGTCGACAGCCTGGAACAGGCGGTAGAAGACTTCGAGCGCAACCTGCTGGAAACCCTCTACACCAGCTACCCCTCGACGCGCCAACTGGCCAGCCGCCTGCAGACCTCCCATACGGCGATTGCCCATCGCTTGCGCAAGTACGGCATTCCCAGCAAGCACTGACTGCAAGGGTGTGGGATCTAAATGTGGAATACAGACAATGTGGGAGGGGGCTTGCTCCCGATAGCGGTGGGTCAGCTATAGATTAGTTGCCTGACATACAGCTATCGGGAGCAAGCCCCCTCCCACAGTGGAATGCATTCCAAAATATTTTGGTCTGAGAACGACATCGGCTGTACTGAAAGCGCTACAGCGTAACGATATCGCTACAACCCTGTTTTTTACGCGCCATGCAAGGCTTTGATCCACATAGGCTTTTTTTCACGCACCCGACTGTAGCGAAATCGCTACACCCAAATACACTAACGTCATAACCAATTTTATTAACTCTTTGATTTGTAAAGAATTAGTAACCTTGGCCGCAATATTGCTAAGCAACTCCCATTATTCCAATCCCGTCCACCAGACGATTCTGGCCCTGAGGAGTTTCCATGAGCGAGTTGCGTTTCACTGAAGATCACGAATGGCTGCGCGCCGAAGCCGATGGCAGCGTCACCGTGGGCATCACCGCTTTCGCGCAGAACGCGCTGGGTGATGTGGTTTTCGTGCAACTGCCGGAGTTGCAGGCTTACGACAAGGGCGCCGAAGCGTCTACCGTAGAATCGGTCAAGGCCGCCAGCGGCGTATACATGCCGTTGGACGGCGAAGTACTCGAAGTCAACGACAAACTTGATGGCAGCCCGGAACTGGTCAACGAAGACCCGATGGGCGAAGGCTGGTTCTTCCGCTTTAAACCGGCCGATGCCGAGGCGGTAGCTAAACTGTTGGATCAGGACGCGTACGACCGCCTGATCAAAGCCAACGCTGAAGCCTGAGGAGCGCGCCATGACCGTTAATCTCACGACCGCCAACGAATTCATCGCCCGCCACATCGGCCCACGCCAGGAAGACGAGCAGCAAATGCTCGCCAGCCTGGGTTTTGATTCCCTGGAAGCCCTGAGCGCCAGCGTGATCCCGGAAAGCATCAAGGGCACCAGCGTGCTCGGCCTGGAAGACGGCCTGAGCGAAGCCGAGGCCCTGGCCAAGATCAAGGCCATCGCCGGCAACAACCAACTGTTCAAGACCTACATCGGCCAGGGCTACTACAACTGCCACACACCCTCACCGATCCTGCGCAACCTCCTGGAAAACCCGGCCTGGTACACCGCTTACACGCCGTACCAGCCTGAGATTTCCCAAGGCCGCCTGGAAGCACTGCTGAATTTCCAGACCCTGATCAGCGACCTCACCGGCCTGCCGATTGCCAACGCTTCCCTACTCGATGAAGCCACCGCCGCTGCCGAAGCCATGACTTTCTGCAAGCGCCTGAGCAAGAACAAGGGCAGCAACGCCTTCTTCGCTTCGGTGCACAGCCATCCGCAAACCCTCGACGTACTGCGCACCCGTGCCGAGCCGCTGGGCATCGACGTGGTGGTCGGCGATGAGCGCGAACTGACCGACGTCAGCGCGTTCTTCGGCGCCCTGCTGCAATACCCGGCGAGCAACGGTGACGTGTTCGACTACCGCGAACTGACCGAGCGCTTCCACGCCGCCAACGCCCTGGTGGCCGTGGCTGCTGACCTGCTGGCCCTGACCCTGCTGACGCCACCGGGTGAGTTCGGTGCCGACGTCGCCATCGGCAGCGCGCAACGCTTCGGCGTGCCGCTGGGCTTTGGCGGCCCGCACGCGGCGTACTTCTCCACCAAGGATGCGTTCAAGCGCGACATGCCTGGGCGCCTGGTCGGTGTTTCGGTCGACCGCTTCGGCAAGCCGGCCCTGCGCCTGGCCATGCAGACCCGCGAGCAACATATCCGCCGCGAGAAAGCCACCAGCAACATCTGCACCGCCCAAGTGCTGTTGGCCAACATCGCCAGCATGTACGCCGTGTACCACGGCCCCAAAGGCCTGACCCAGATCGCCCAGCGCATTCACCAACTGACCGCGATCCTGGCCAAAGGCTTGACCGCCCTGGGCCTGAAGGTCGAGCAGAAAAACTTCTTCGACACGATTACAGTCAACACCGGCGCCAACACCGCCGCCCTGCATGACAAGGCCCGTGCCCAGCGCATCAACCTGCGCGTGGTAGATGCCGAGCGTGTCGGCCTGTCGGTCGACGAAACCACCACCCAGGCCGATATCGAAGCCTTGTGGGCCATCTTCGCCGACGGCAAGGCCCTGCCGACCTTCGCCGCAACCGAAAGCACGCTGCCGAGCGCCTTGCTGCGCCAGTCGGCGATCCTCAGCCACCCGGTGTTCAACCGCTATCACTCCGAAACCGAGCTGATGCGCTACCTGCGCAAGCTGGCTGACAAGGACCTGGCCCTGGACCGCACCATGATCCCGCTGGGCTCGTGCACCATGAAGCTCAACGCCGCCAGCGAAATGATCCCGGTGACCTGGGCCGAATTCGGCGCCCTGCACCCGTTCGCGCCAGCCGCACAAAGCGCCGGCTACCTGCAACTGACCACCGAACTGGAAGCCATGCTCTGCGCGGCCACCGGTTACGACGCGATCTCCTTGCAGCCGAACGCCGGTTCCCAGGGTGAATACGCAGGCCTCTTGGCCATCCGTGCCTATCACCAGAGCCGTGGCGAAGAACGTCGCGACATCTGCCTGATCCCGTCGTCGGCCCACGGCACCAACCCGGCGACCGCCAACATGGCCGGCATGCGCGTGGTGGTGACCGCTTGCGATTCGCGTGGCAACGTCGATATCGAAGACCTGCGCGCCAAAGCCATCGAACACCGCGAGCACCTCGCCGCGCTGATGATCACCTACCCGTCCACCCACGGTGTATTCGAGGAAGGCATCCGCGAAATCTGCGCGATCATTCACGACAACGGCGGCCAGGTGTACATCGACGGCGCCAACATGAACGCGATGGTCGGCCTCTGCGCACCGGGCAAGTTCGGCGGCGACGTATCCCACCTGAACCTGCACAAGACCTTCTGCATCCCCCACGGCGGTGGCGGCCCGGGCGTTGGCCCGATTGGCGTCAAGTCCCACCTCACGCCATTCCTGCCCGGCCACGCGGCCATGGAACGCAAGGAAGGCGCGGTGTGTGCGGCACCGTTCGGCAGCGCGAGCATTCTGCCGATCACCTGGATGTACATCAGCATGATGGGCGGCGCCGGCCTCAAGCGCGCTTCGCAGTTGGCGATCCTCAACGCCAACTACATTTCCCGTCGCCTGGAAGAGCACTACCCAGTCCTCTACACCGGCAGCAACGGCCTGGTGGCGCATGAATGCATCCTCGACCTGCGCCCGTTGAAAGACAGCAGCGGCATCAGCGTGGATGACGTGGCCAAGCGCCTGATCGACTTCGGTTTCCATGCGCCGACCATGTCCTTCCCGGTGGCCGGCACCTTGATGATCGAGCCGACCGAAAGTGAATCCAAGGAAGAACTGGACCGCTTCTGCGACGCCATGATCGCCATCCGCGAAGAGATCCGCGCGGTGGAAAACGGCACATTGGACAAGGACGACAACCCACTCAAGAACGCGCCGCACACCGCTGCTGAATTGGTAGGTGAGTGGTCGCACCCCTACAGCCGTGAACAAGCGGTGTACCCGGTTGCGTCGCTGATCGAAGGCAAATACTGGCCGCCGGTTGGCCGGGTCGACAACGTGTTTGGCGATCGCAACCTGGTGTGTGCGTGCCCTACAATCGAGAGCTACGCGTAACCTGAGGCTGAAATCAATCAAATGTGGGAGGGGGCTTGCTCCCTCCCACACTGACCGAGTGCACCCGATACATAATAAGAAACCGGAGAACAACTCATGTCTTTAAGCGTGTTCGACCTGTTCAAGATTGGCATCGGCCCCTCCAGTTCCCACACTGTCGGCCCGATGCGTGCGGCGGCTCGATTCGTCGAGGGCCTCAAGCGTGACAACCTGCTGAGCGCCGCCACCGGCATCAAGGTGGAACTCTATGGATCGCTGGGTGCTACCGGCAAAGGCCACGGCAGCGACAAGGCCGTGCTGCTGGGCCTGGAAGGCGAACACCCGGACACCGTGAATACCGAAACCGTCGCTGCACGCCTGGCGCAGATGCGCAGTGACGGGCGCCTCAACCTGCTCGGCGAACACAGCATCGCGTTCAACGAGAAAGAACACCTGGCGATGATTCGCAAACCCCTGGCCTATCATCCCAACGGCATGATTTTCCGTGCCTTCGACGCCGCCAATATCCAGATCCGCAGCCGTGAGTACTACTCGGTGGGCGGCGGTTTTGTGGTGGATGAAGACGCGGCTGGCGCCGACCGGATCGTCGAAGACGCTACGCCCCTGACCTTCCCGTTCAAACACGCCAAGGACTTGCTTGGCCATTGCACCACCTATGGGCTGTCTATCAGCCAAGTGATGCTGACTAATGAAAGCGCCTGGCGCCCGGAAGCGGAAACCCGCGCCGGCCTGCTGAAAATCTGGCAGGTCATGCAGGACTGCGTGGATGCCGGCTGTCGCAACGAAGGCATCCTGCCCGGAGGCTTGAAGGTCAAGCGCCGGGCGGCGGCGTTGCACAGGCAGTTGTGCAAGAACCCTGAGTCTGCACTGCGTGACCCGCTGTCGGTGTTGGACTGGGTCAACCTCTATGCGCTGGCGGTCAACGAAGAAAATGCCAACGGCGGCCGGGTGGTCACCGCGCCCACCAACGGTGCGGCAGGTATCGTGCCGGCGGTGCTGCATTACTACATGCGCTTTATCCCCGGCGCGAACGAAGACGGCGTGGTGCGCTTCCTGCTCACCGCCGCCGCCATCGGCATCTTGTACAAGGAAAACGCCTCGATCTCCGGCGCCGAAGTCGGCTGCCAGGGCGAGGTCGGCGTGGCCTGTTCCATGGCCGCAGGCGCCTTGTGCGAAGTGCTGGGCGGCAGCGTATCCCAAGTGGAAAACGCCGCCGAGATCGGCATGGAACACAACCTCGGCCTGACCTGCGACCCGATTGGCGGGTTGGTACAGGTGCCGTGCATCGAGCGCAATGCCATGGGCTCGGTGAAGGCGATCAATGCGGTACGCATGGCCTTGCGCGGTGACGGGCAGCACTTTGTATCCCTCGACAAGGTCATCCGCACCATGCGCCAGACCGGCGCCGACATGAAAAGCAAATACAAGGAAACCGCCCGTGGCGGTTTGGCGGTCAACATTATCGAGTGCTGACGCCTACAAGCGCGCCGGCACGTTTTTCAGGAGCTGAATATGTCCACCGAAACCCTGTTGAAAACCCCATTGCACGCCCTGCACCTCGAACTGGGCGCACGCATGGTGCCCTTCGCCGGCTACGACATGCCGGTGCAGTACCCGCTGGGCGTGATGAAGGAACACCTGCACACCCGTGAGCAGGCCGGGCTGTTCGATGTGTCCCACATGGGCCAGATCCGCCTGACCGGCGCCAATGCCGCCAAGGCCCTGGAAACCCTGGTGCCGGTCGACATCATCGACCTGCCGGTGGGCATGCAGCGCTACGCAATGTTCACCAACGAGCAAGGCGGTATCCTCGACGACCTGATGGTCGCCAACCTGGGCAACGACGAACTGTTCCTGGTGGTCAACGCCGCCTGCAAAGACCAGGACCTGGCACACCTGCGCCAACATATCGGCGACCAATGCACCATCGAGCCGCTGTTCGAAGAACGCGCCCTGCTGGCCCTGCAAGGCCCGGCAGCGGTGAAGGTACTGGCGCGCCTGGCGCCGCAAGTGTCCAAGATGACCTTCATGCAATTTGCCACCCTGCGCCTGCTGGGCGTGGACTGCTACGTCAGCCGCTCCGGCTATACCGGTGAAGACGGTTTTGAAATCTCGGTACCGGCAGCCAACGCCGAAAGCCTGGCCCGTAGCCTGCTGGCAGAAACCGAAGTACAAGCCATTGGCCTGGGCGCTCGCGACTCCCTGCGCCTGGAAGCCGGCCTGTGCCTGTACGGCCATGATATGAACGCCGACACCACGCCTATCGAAGCCAGCCTGTTGTGGGCCATTTCCAAGGCCCGTCGCGCTGACGGCGCACGCGCTGGCGGCTTCCCGGGTGCCGACCGGATTTTCACCCAGCAGCAAGCCGGGGTCAGCCGCAAGCGCGTGGGCTTGTTGCCCCAGGAACGTACCCCGGTGCGTGAAGGTGCCGAAATCGTCGACGAACACGGCACGGTGATCGGTAGCGTGTGCAGCGGCGGCTTTGGCCCGACCTTGGGCGGCCCGCTGGCAATGGGTTACCTGGACAGCGCATTTGTCACACTGGATACCGAAGTCTCAGCGCTGGTACGTGGGAAAAAGGTGCCATTACGTGTAAGTAAAATGCCATTCGTACCGCAACGTTACTATCGTGGTTGAGTTACTGTTTCTATAAGTAACGCGGTTGCGTTAACGCGCACTAATCTGTAACGCAACCGCCATAAAACAGTGCATTGTCGATAGTCTTTTCTATTGGAAAGTTTCTATAACAAGTGAACATCTCTATCGAATAAGCCACGCCCACCGACATTCAACAAAGTGTCATGACCCCAGCAAAACCTGGGGTTTTGTCAGGGCTTGTGTTTTTCATCTTAGTTGGCGTAGAGTTTGCCCACTGTGTTTGCATGGGTCGCTTGGAACCTGGACCTGGGCAGTAGCTGAAGTAGTTGTGCTACAACCCGTTCGACGTCTCTTACTTTCCTGCAACCCAGCCCAGTACTCTTTCATGTGAAAGGGGCTGTCATTAATTTCAAGCGTCAAAGGAAAGAAGAAAATGGCTGAACGTCAGAGCGGTCTCGTCAAGTGGTTTAACGACGAAAAAGGGTTTGGTTTTATCACGCCAGAAAGCGGCCCGGATCTGTTTGTGCATTTCCGCGCTATCCAGGGCAACGGCTTCAAGAGCCTGAAAGAAGGCCAGAAAGTGACCTTCGTGGCTGTTCAAGGCCAGAAAGGCATGCAGGCTGACGAAGTACAAGCAGAGAACTCCTGATCCTTCCTGCGACAAAAAGCCCCTGATATGACATCAGGGGCTTTTTTATGGGCGTTTGTCCGTAAAATGCTGCTTTTCCTCCAGAGAGCCCTGCCATGTCCAAGCACCTGCTAAGCCCCCAAGGCCAATACCCCGCCGTTGGCCTGGGCCGTCGCCTGGCAGCGATGTTCTACGACTTTCTGTTGTGCACGGCCCTGCTGATCGTCACAGCATTTGCCTACAAGCTGGTGTGGATCGCCTTCGTGGGCGAAGCGAAAATGCGCACGCTCACCGAGTCCGGTGCGCTGGACGGTGACCCGTTGCTGTCGACGATCCTGTTGTTTGTGCTGTTCGGTTTCTTTGCCAAATTCTGGACCCATTCCGGGCAAACCCTGGGCATGCAGGTGTGGGGCGTGCGTGTGCAGAACGCCGACGGTTCGCGCATCAGCCTGTGGCAGGCGCTGTTGCGTTTTGTGGTGTCGATTGCGTCGTGGTTGTGCGTGGGGCTGGGTTTTTTCTGGTCGTTGTTCGATAAACAGAAACGCAGCTGGCATGACATCTATTCGGACACGCAGTTGGTACGGATCCCGAAGCAAAAGAAGTAACGCCCTGCCAAGTGGAGATCAAAAATGTGGGAGGGGGCTTGCTCCCGATGGCGGTGGGTCAGCCACAGATGTATTACTGACACGCCCTCATCGGGAGCAAGTCCCCTCCCGCATTTTGAAAATGTGTTCACACCTGGGTTATGCGTTGCCGGCCAGTTTGAGGCGCGCAGCCTGGGTGAAGTCCAACATCCGCTTGAGCGGCCGCACAGCCTGCGGAATCACCGACGGCTCGACGAAGATCTCGTTACTGCCCTCACGCAGACACTGCAACGTACGCTCCAGCGTATTCATCGCCATCCACGGGCAGTGCGCGCAACTGCGGCATGCCGCGCCGTTACCGGCGGTAGGGGCTTCAATGAAGACCTTGTCCGGGCACAACTGCTGCATCTTGTAGAAAATGCCGCGGTCAGTCGCAACGATAAAGGTCTTGTTCGGCAAGCGCTGCGCCGCGGCAATCAACTGGCTGGTGGAACCCACCGCGTCGGCCAGTTCGATGACCGAGGTCGGCGACTCCGGATGCACCAGGATTGCAGCGTCCGGGTACAGCGCCTTCATGTCTTCCAGCTGTTTGGACTTGAACTCTTCGTGGACGATGCAGGCTCCGTCCCACAGCAGCATGTCGGCGCCGGTCTGGCGCTGGATGTAGGTGCCCAGGTGTTTGTCCGGACCCCAGATAATGGTCTCGCCGTTGTCCATCAGGCTTTCGACGATTTCCAGTGCGCAACTGGAGGTCACCACCCAGTCCGCCCGGGCTTTGACCGCCGCCGACGTGTTGGCATACACCACCACGGTGCGCTCGGGGTGTTGGTCACAGAACGCGGAAAACTCATCCACCGGGCAACCCAGGTCCAGGGAGCACGTGGCTTCCAGGGTCGGCATGAGGATGCGTTTTTCGGGGGTGAGGATCTTGGCAGTCTCGCCCATGAACCGCACACCGGCCACCAGTACGGTCTTGGCCGGGTGAGCGGCGCCGAAGCGGGCCATTTCCAGTGAGTCGGAAACACAGCCACCGGTTTCTTCGGCCAGGGCCTGAATCACTGGGTCGCAATAGAAGTGGGCAACCAGCACCGCATCCTGAGCTTTGAGCTCGGCGGCGATGGCGGTACGCAGGCTCGCCTCTTCGGCGGCGCTAAGCACCTTGGGCTGCTTGGCGTCGAGGTGGGCTTGAACCAGTAGGCGTTCGGAAATTTGCGTCATGTTCGCAAGACCTGCAGGCGCAGTAGCGCGAAAGTCGAGTGTACCACCGGCTCTGGAGCCCTTCGGGCGCCGCCGGATGAAGTGTTGGTATTCATCAAGCACGGGTAAAAGTGAGGCTGCGCAAGGCTACAGAATATCGAATGGATTCAAAAGCCAAATCTGGTGTGCCTGGACGCGCCTGCTGGGTGAATCACCACCACTATAAACACAATGATTAAGCGCTTTAAATGCAACAATCAAAAAACATCTGCATCCCCCTCACCCCCTAAAATACGACACATGAGCTTACCACTCACGCATCACGCACCTATTTTGTGCGTTTTTTCCCTAAATAACGTGGTATTCCTCACGTTTTGTGCAATAAATCCCCCGCCCGTGTAACAAACCGTTTAATGATGACTCCAGTGTGGCAATACCCCTGGGCTGACGGTTTGGCCCAGGAAGCAAAGATCGTGTGTATTTCTACGTTAAGGATGTCGAGTGCCAAATCAGCCCTCAACCGGTCACCTGTGTTGTCTCCAGAAACTGGGCATCACCTTGCTCTGCCTGTGTGCGCTGCCAGTCGCTGCCGCAGACGGGCCTCAGCCAGGCCAGGAAGCATTGCGCTTGCAACAGCAACAGCAGCGCGACTTGCAGCAATTACAACTGGAGCAACGCCAGCGCCAGATGCAACGTGGCAGTTTCGGTACGCAACCGGTCACCCCAGCCTTGCCGAAGGACATCGCCCAAGATGAACGCTGCTGGCCGCTAAATGGCACGCGCCTGGCCGGGGTCACGCTGTTCAACCGTACCGAGCTGAACAAACGCATCGAGCCCTATGTGGCGCCTTGCATGGGCGTCACCCAGATCAACCGCCTGCTGGCGCAGATCACCCAGCTGTACGTCGAGGCCGGTTACATCGCCAGCCGGCCGTACCTGATCAGTGCACCGGCCGCCGGCCAACCGTTGGATATTCACGTCGAAGAAGGCTACCTCGAAGCCATTGAGCTGGCTGACCAGAGCCTGCCCGTGTCTTTAGGCGGGGCGTTTCCCGGGATGCTCGGCAAGCCGCTGAACCTGCGCGACCTGGAACAGGGCCTTGACCAGCTCAACCGCCTGCGCTCGGTCGACCTCACCGCCGATATCGCCCCCGGCAGCGAAGCCGGCGCCTCGCGCATCATTCTGCGCTCGCGCAGCAGTGCCTCGCGCTGGGCCCTGGGGCTTGGGGTGGATAACCTCGGCAGCGCCGGCACCGGGCGCGATCGCCATGCCATCAGCTTGAGCCTGGACAGCCCGCTGCAGCTTAACGATTCACTCAACCTGAGCTTCAGCGACACGCTCAACCATGGGCCGCGCTACAGCCGCAGCCACAGCCTGTTCTATTCCATCCCCTACGGCTACTGGACCTACAGCCTGTTCGCCAGCCATGCCGAATACCGCTCGCCGTTCAAGCTCAGCCGCACGACGCTTTACAACAGCGGCCGCACCGATCAAGTCAGCCTGCGCAGCGACCGGGTATTGTGGCGCGACCAGGGCCATCAACTGAGCGCCAACCTGCAACTGGCCTACAAGGACGTCGACAGTTACCTGCAAAAGGCCCGCCTGAACATCCAGAGCCCGACGCTGACAGTCGCCGAAGCCGGCCTGAACCTGTTCTGGCTCAACAGCGCGGTGTGGAACCTGGACGTCAATTACGCCCAGGGCCTGACCTGGTTCGGCGCAGATCGCGATGCCGGCCAGGTGCAAAAAACCCGGCCCCAGGCACAGTTCCACAAGTACCGCGCCAACCTCACCCAATGGCGCAACGGCCAATGGGCGGCACAACCGTGGCAGTGGCAGAGCCAGTTGTCGGTGCAATACAGCCCGGACGCCCTGCCCGCCATCGAACAACTGTTGGTCACCGACGACTCGGCGGTGCGCGGCTACCGCGAAAACAGCAGCTCCGGCGCGATGGGCGCGGTGTGGCGCAATACCCTGCGCCTGCCGCTAAACAGCGACTTACCGGTGAAGATCACCCCGCGCCTGGGCCTGGACAACGGCTGGGTCAAGCGCGAACACGGCGCCCAGAGCCAACGCCTGAGCGGCGCCAGCGCGGGGCTCAACCTGAGCTGGAAGAACGTGCAGCTCGACTTCGATTACCAACGCAACCTCAACACACCCTCAGGTTTTCGCCAGGAGCCGGAGGTCTGGCTGACACGCCTGAGCTTACAGATATAAGCCTGCAACTATGAACCAACACCTGTTTTAGCCTGAGTTAACCGCCGTACCTGAACCACCACAGCAGCGTTGCAACGAACAACGCACGTCGCGGATCAGCCAACACAGAGCGATATTATTTATGCCGACTATTCCCCACAGCTTTCACCTTTCTCCCCAGGGCAAACTGCGCTGGGCCATTGCCAGCCTATTCCTGTTGCCGCAGCTTGTGCTCGCCGCAGGCGTGACCGTCGCCGAAGGGCCTAGCGGCACGCCGCAACTGCAAAACCAGGGGGGGGTGCCGATCGTCAACATCGTCGCGCCGAATGCCGGCGGCCTGTCCCATAACCAGTTTCTGGACTACAACGTCGACCGCCAGGGCCTGGTGTTGAACAACGCCTTGCAGGCCGACGTCTCCAAGCTCGCCGGGCAACTGGCGGCCAACCCGCAGTTCCAGGGCCAGGCGGCGAGCGTGATCCTCAACGAAGTGATCAGTCGCAACGCCTCGGCCCTCAACGGCGCCCAGGAGATTTTCGGCCAGGCTGCCGATTATGTGCTGGCCAACCCCAACGGCATTTCGGTGAATGGCGGCAGTTTCATCAACACCCCGAATGCCAACCTGGTAGTGGGCCGCCCTGAGCTCAACGACGGCAAACTGCAAGCCTTGAGCACCCGCGATGCCAACGGCCAACTGACGGTGCAAGGCCAGGGCCTGCAAAACCGCGAGGGTTCCATCAACCTGATCGCGCCGCGCATCGACAGCGACGGTCGCGTCAGTGCCCGTGATCAATTGAACCTCACGGTCGGCCGCAACCAGGTCGACTTCGCCAGCGGCCAAGTCAGCCAGGTAGACCCTGCCAGCAAGACCCAGGACCAGCGCATCGACGCACGCCTGTTCGGAGCGATGCTGGCCGGGCGCATCAATATCATCAGCACTGCCGAAGGCGCCGGTGTGCGCGTGGGCGGCGTGCAGGTGCAAGGCACTGACGGCGTGAAGATCAGTTCGGCCGGCGACCTCGATATCAGCGGCCAGGTCCACGCCAACAGCCTCGACGCCACCCGCGCCGGCGTGCAGAGCCGCCAAGGTGACGTCGACTTGCACAGTGCCAAGGACCTGAACCTGGCCGCCACCGACGTCAGCGGGCGCAACGTCAAACTCGATGCCAGCCGCAACCTGACCCTCAGCAGCCTGGAAAGCCGCAAGCTCCAGGAAAAACGCGAACAGTGGAACAACAGCAACTTCCTGTTCACCTACGAAACCTACGACCGCACCACGACCGACAAGGACTCGCGCCAGCACGGCAACCAGGTTGTCGCGCAACAAGATGCCGCGCTGTCGTCCGGCGCCAAGACCGAGATCAAAGCCAGTCACGTGGAGGCGGGCAACGCCTTGCGCGTCAACAGCGGCGCCGACCTGCAGGTAAACGCCGCCACCGAAACCCATGAAACCCGCGACCAGGGCAACCATCGCAAGCACCTGTGGAAAGCCAACTGGGACAAGTCCAGCAGCGAACAACGCAGCATCACCAGCAGCCTCAAGGCCGGCAACACGCTGGAGCTGACCAGCAAGCAAAAACTGCAATTGCAAGGCGCCGAACTGAAATCCCCAGGCGACATCCAGTTGGCTGGCCGCCAAGTGGAAATCGCCAGCGCCAGCCGTACCCAGAGCAGCAGCGACAACGCCTACTCCGGTGACCTGACAGGTGGCAGCTTCTTCGGCAAGAACGGCGACGGCAACCAAGGCAAGACCTTGAACACCGGCAGCAAGGTCAACGCCGACGGCAAGCTGATCGTCAAGGCTGACGACGTGCGCATCAGCGGCAGCCAGGCTCGAGGTGGCAAACAGGCCAGCGTCATCAGCGACAAAGGTTCACTGGTGATCGACGGCGTGCAGGACACCTCCCACGACAACCGCTACAGCAACGACAGCAAGTTCTTCGGCATCTCCAAGGATGAAAGCCGCAAGAACCTCAAGGACAGCACCGTTGTCGCCAGCAACCTGCGCTCGGACAGCAACCTCAAGCTGCAAAGCGCCAAGGACATCACCGTCAGCGGCTCGCAGGTGTCTGCCGCCGGCGAACTGCAGGCGGATGCCAAAGGCGATATCAAGGTGGTTGCGGCTGAAAACACCCGCCATGACACCACTAGCACGCATACCCGTGGCTTCGACGGCTACGCCAAGGAAACCGCCGACGTCAGCCGTCAGTACCGTGCGGGCGTGAGCTATGAAGACCAGCAGCAAACCCGCAAGACCGACACCACCCGGCAGCAGGCTTCCGGCCTTGAAGGCGGCAGTGTGGTGGTCAACGCCGGTGGCGATGTGAGCATCAAGGGTTCCAACGTCAAGGCAACCCAGGGTGATGCCAGCTTGAGCGGCAAGAATGTCGAGCTGTTGGCGGCCGACGACAGCAGTACCCAAGCCGTCGACAAGACCACCACCGGCGGTAGCTTCTACTACACCGGCGGCCTTGATCGAGCTGGCAACGGTGTGCAACTCAGCCACCAGAGCAGCCAGGACACCAGCAGCAAAACTACCGCGCACACCAGCACCGTGGCAGCGGCCGGCAAGCTGACCATCAACGCCGGCAACACCCTCACCAGCCAGGGCGCGCAGGTAAAGGCTGGCTCCGAGTTGCTGGTCAATGCAGGCCAGATCGACAACCAGGCAGCCCATTCCACCGAGACCAGCACCCATAAGGAAAACGGCTGGACCGCCGATGTCGGCGCCAATGTGGAATACAAAGGCATCACCCGCCCGATCGAAAAAGCCGTCGAAGGCGTGGCCCAGGCCAAATTCCATCAGCCGGGCCTGCTGGACGCGTTCGAGCAGCCCAATGTCGGGCTGGATGTGGAAGTCGGGCATACCAACAAGACCCGCACACAACAGGACAGCACGGCGGTGGTCAGCCAGTTCAGTGGTGCCACGGTGCAGGTCGATAGCGCCGGCAAGTTGCAGGATGAAGGCACTCAATACCGGGCCACCGATGGCGGGTTGAAGATCAGTGCTGGCGAGCATATCGCCACGGCCGCCGCCAATACCCACAGCAGCAGTGAGCAAGGCGTGGACGCCAAAGTCGGCGTGCGGGTCTACACCACTACCGGTGAAGACGTGAACGTACGCGGCAGCGGTGCAGGCGGTAGCAGCGATGTACGCGAATCCACCAGCACGGCGGTAGTCGGCAGCTACGCGGGCACTCAAGGCGTGAACATCGAGACCAAGGGCGATGCGCGTTACGAAGGTAGCCAGTTCAATGGCGGCCAGGCGAGCGTCAATCTCAAGGCTGGTGGTGAGTTGGCGCTCAACCAGGCCAACGACACACAAAGCAAAAACAGCAGTACCTTGCGCGGCAACGCGTCATTGACTGTGGGCACCGCACCGGGCGCCAATGGCACCAACGTCAACCTCGGGGCCGGCGTGCAACTGGATAACAAACGCCTGGACACTCAGGACAGCCAGGCCCGCGTCGCGACGATTCAGGGCAGCGGGCCGATCCAGCTCAGCAGCGGCGGCGACATGACCCTGCAAGGCACCCAGATCGGCACCGCCAGCGCCAAGACCGGCGATATCAGCCTCAATGCTGGCGGCAAGCTCGACCTGCAAGCCGCCACCGACAGCCACGTCAGCAACGGTAGCAACCTGGGCGGCGGCCTGACTGCCGGCGCCGGCAAGACCAGCAGTGCCGAAAGCAGCAGCAAGACCGGCAGCCTCAGTGCCAATTTCAACATCGGCAAAGTGGCGGAAAATGACCAGGGCGTTGTGGTCGGGCAGTTGCACAGCAACGGTAAGGTCAGCCTCACCAGCGGCGCCAATGCAGCCGATGCCGTTCACCTGCAAGGTACCCAAGTCACGGCTGCCAGCGTCAGTCTCGACGCGCAGAACGGCGGCATCCTGCAAGAGTCCGCGCAGTCGACCCAGGCCCATGACAGCTGGGGCGTAACCCTGGGCGCAGGCGGCAGCGGCGGCAAGACCACTTTGGCCGATGCCGGTGAGCACGACACACCCAAGACCCAGCACGGCATCAATGCGCGGGCCAAGGTCGACGTGGATCACCTGCAAGGCACCACCCAGCATGACAGCCTGATCAAGGCCGACAACGTGGTCATCAACAGTGCCGGCGATACTCATCTGGCGGGCGCACGCATCGACGCCAAGCAGGTGACCGGCAAGGTTGGCGGCGACCTCGTTGTCGAGAGCCGCAAGGACCAGGTCAACAGCACCCAGGTCAATGTCGATGCCAGGCTGGATGTCGAGAAAAACCAGCCAGGCGTGGTCGATAAACTCGCCAAGACCACCGGCCCGCTCAAAGACACAGTAAAAGCCAAGGCCGAAGGCGCGTTCGACAAGCATCGCGACAAGCTGGAGAACGTCGTCGACAAAGGCACCGGGCACCTGGCCTCGGCCAAAGACAAGGTGGTCAACAGCGCCGTCAACGCCAAGGAGCGCCTGGAGGAAAAATTCACCCGCAGCGGTAGCTACGACGTGAATCCCGAGCCCCGTGGCGCCTTTGGCACCCGCGTGGACAAGGCCAAAACCTACCTGGCAGAGAAGAAGGAGGCCCTCGGCACGCGCTTGTCAGGCTTCAAGGATAAGGTCTGGCCAAAAACCAGCGACAGCTATGTCGTCAGCGGCAAAAACACCACCGGCAGTTCGGTGGCCAATACCGCCGAAAGCGTGTTGTTCGGTGACAAGAGCGGCAACACCAACTACACCCCGACCCTGTATCTGGATGTCAGCCATGTGGCCAAGGACAGCGTCACCCAGGCCTCAGGCATTCGCGGCAGCCAAGGCGTCAACCTGCAGGTGAGTGGTGATACGCGCCTCACGGGTGCGCGAATCAGCGCCGAGCATGGCAAGGTCGACCTGGGGGGCTCCAAGGTGACCGCCACGACACTGGCCGGCAGCGACTATCGTGCCGATGTCGGGCTGAACGTATCGAAATCACCGGTCAACCTGGCACTGGGGGCCAAGGACGAACTGACCCAGAAACAGGACGACGCCACGCGCAAGGATCAAGCCTTCAACCTGGGACTGCTGCGAGCGGGTGGGCACAGTGAGAGCCAGGCCTTGCAGGCGGGGATTGATCAGGGCATTAACTAAAGGGTAATGCCCACCCCTCTGTAGGAGCGAGCTTGCTCGCGAAGAACGTTAACGATGACGCTGGCATGCTTGGAGTACGCGGCGCCCTCAGGTTTTTCGCGAGCAAGCTCGCTCCTACACAGGCATTGCAGCCTGCGCGTTAGGTCAGTTGAAGAGCGCCTGTACGTTCTTCATTGCATCATCGGCAAAGCCTTGCAGGAATGCCTCGAACGCCGGCACGTCTTCCTTGCCGCCGGTGTAGGGCTGGCCAATGATGGTCCAGGTCGCCAGGCTCCGGTTCTCGCCTTGGGGAACGACTTCCATCACGGCCCACAGGTTGCCGATATTCAGTGAGGTGTAAATCAGTGACCACGTCATGTTCATGGCTTGGTCGTCATGGGTATTGAGTTGCTCAATCACCACATTGCCATCCTTGAACAGTTTCTTGCGTACCGAACGTATGCCCTCGCCGGTCATTTCGATATGGGACAACGCAGGAATAAACTTCGCGAAACCGGCGAAATCTCCGACGATCTTCCACACGCTGCGGGCATCGCCATTCACGGTCACGCTGGCGACAACAGGGTTGCCCACGGGGTTGCGGACCAGGGTATCGGGTTCAAAATGTGGCATGAGAAAGCTCCTTTTTTGTTCAGATAAAATCGATTTGCTTGAGGTAGTCACAGCCTTTTTGCAGCAGCGCACTGTTCTTGGCCGGGTAGTCTTCACCCATGCTCTGGATGCCTGAGAGCGCATTGCGGTACTCGATCATCGAGATATCGCCGATGTCTTCTTCAAACCCATTGAGGTAGAACCCGACCACGCCGAACAGCGCGTTATCACTGTCGATGGCCGACAGGCGTTGCTGCCATTGCGTCACCGGGACCATCTGGAAATCGTGACCGGCCGCGCGGAACGCCTCCAGATAGTGGGCCCAGGTCAAAGGCAGCGGGTTGTGCAAGTTGAACACCGCCTTGGCGCGGTTATGGCGGCTGGCGTGAAACGCAATAAAGCGGGCAAGAAAGTCCACCGGCATCAGGTCGAAGTTGAGCGCCAGTTCGGGCACTTCCTTAAGCTGCAAGGAGCCTTTGAGCATCAACATCAAACGGTTCTGATGTGGCTGGCACACGCCGGTACGCGTATTGAAGGCAATGTTTCCCGGGCGGTAGAGGTTGACCCAGACGCCCGACTCACTGGCGTTCCACAAGATGCGCTCAGCCACCCACTTGGAAAGGTTGTAACCATTGCGAATGTAGATCGGCGGCGTGAATGCCGGCGGCTCTTCCAACACCCGGCCCTGTTCATCCACCGTGCTTGACGCAGACAGAGTGGAAATGAAGTTGAAAATCTTCTTGCTGCGCCCTTCACACAGTTGCAGACATTCCAGCACTGGCGTGACGTTGTCCTTGACTAGCGACTCGTAGTCGAGCACGTGGTTGACGTTGGCCGCGTTATAGATCAACACGCCGTATTCACGGTCCAGCCATTCATAGTCATGCTCGGATAAACCCAGGCGCGGCTTGCTGATATCGGCCGCCAGTACCTTTACCCGGCTCAGGTCCAAATGCTCGAGGCGGTTCTGGATCAGCGCATCCTCGAACCGCTGCTGGGCAGTCATCCCGCCCGACTCGCGCACCAGGCAAGCCACTTCAGTGCTGCCCAGTTCCAGCAGTGCCTCGACAATATGCACGCCCAGAAACCCATTGGAACCGGTCACGATGACCTTGTGTATGTTGCCCAGCCGACTGATGGGCAGCACATCCAGCTCAGGTCGCAGCATCGCGTCTTGCAGTGCCTGGGGGCTGACCGTTGCAGTGGCCTCGACGTCCTGGTCTATCAGGTTGGCGAGGTTGACCAAGGTCGGTTGCTCAATAAAGCGGTTGATCGACACCCCTTTGCCGAACGCCTCGCGAATCCCCATGAGCATCTGCGACAACAGGATCGAATGGCCGCCCAGGTTAAAGAAACTGTCGTCCACGGAAATGTCCGGCCCGGGCAAGTCGAGCAGCTTGGACCACAGGTCCAGCAACTGCGCCTGGGTGGCATTTTGGGGGGCCAGGCGTGGTCCTTGGGTCTTGTAGTTGACCGGCAAGTCTTTCAAGGCTTTGCGGTCGACCTTGCCATTGGCCGTGGCCGGCAACCGCTCCAGCAGGCAATAGGCGCTTGGCCGCATGTAGTCGGGCAAATGCTTGAGCGCGTAAGCCTGCAACTGTTCACTGGCCGCTTGGCCCTCGCCACTTTGAGGCTGGGAGAAAAACGCCAGGATGCGGCGCTGGTGATCGATGACCACCGCCAGTTGCCGGAACAACTGACTCGATTGCAGCAGGTGTTCGATTTCTTCTGGCTCGACCCGAAAGCCGCGAATCTTCACCTGGTTATCCAGGCGCCCGATAATCTGGATACCCTCCTGGGTCCACCGCGCCAGGTCGCCGGTACGGTAGAGGCGTACAAGCTGGCCGTCGGGCAATTCGTGCAGCCGATATCGCTCGGCAGTCATTTGCACAGCGCCCAGGTAGCCGGCCCCCACCCCTGGCCCTTCAATGTGGATCTCACCGCTGTCGCTTTCGCCAACCGGTTGGCCGTGCTCATCGAGCAGGTGGATTGAGGTATTGGCAATCGGCACACCCAGGTTGCGATTGTTGTCCCCCGGCTGGAAGGTGCGGCAGGTGGCGAGCACCGTGGTCTCGGTGGGCCCGTAGATGTTGTGCAGGGCACAGTGGCCCACCAGTTGTTCGATCACATGGGGCTCGCACACATCGCCGCCCGTTACCAGATGCTGCATGCCGTAGAGCGATTCGAGCTGGATGATGCTGAGCAGGGCCGGCGGCAAAAAGGCGTGGGTGACGTGCTCCTGCTGGATCAACTCGGCAAGCGCCACCGGATCGCGGCGCTGGTCTTCGGTCGGCACGATCAACTCGCCGCCCTCGATAAGCGTCGGGAAGATATCCAGCAACGAAGCATCGAAATTGATGGTCGAGAACTGCAAGGCACGGCTGGTGTGGCCCAGTTCCACATAGCGTGAATACCACGCACAGAAGTGGCTCAAGTTATCGACCGTCAGCAGCACGCCCTTGGGTTGCCCGGTGGTGCCCGAGGTGTAGATCGCCACGCAGGGCGCCGAACCCGCCAATGTAACGCGCAGCAGACTCTGGTCCGGTGCCAGGGCTACCCGGCTATAACCCTTGGCACCATGGTGGAAGAAATCCAGATGGCCGATATCGAGGGTGGCCAGGCCCGGTAGCGGGTTACCCGCCTCCGTATCCTGGATCAGCAAGCTGGCGCCGGCATGCTTGAGGATGGCCGCGCGACGTTCGACAGGATGGCTCGGGTCCAACGGCAGATACACAGCACCGCAGCCAATCACCGCGAGGATCGCTGCATACAGCGCCGTGCCCTTGGGCAATGAGATGCCGACCACCACCAGCCCACCCGCGGACACTTCAAGCAATGGCTGCAAGCGTTCCTGAATCGCCACGCTGTAGGCGTGCAGTTGGGCGTAGGACATACCCCGCCCTTGTACTTTCAGGGCGTTGCGCTCGGCATTGGCCAGCAGGCTGTCGGCCAGGCGTTGTACAAAGGGGCGTTTGGCCTCTTCCAGAATCCCGGCATTGGCGGTCGCATTGTGACGATGACGCCACGCCAGACGGTCCACCAGGGTCAGGCTCGACAGCCGGTCAATCGCCTGCACCGGCTCACGCGGTACATCAAGGTAGTCGACGCTGCGCGAAAAACGGCCGATGTGCACACTGGCCATTTCTACCACTTGCGCTACAGCTTCGCGTGCCAGGTCAGCACCGTTGCCCGCAGCGTTGGCGCAGACGTCACGATGCCCCAGCAGCATCCAGTCGCCATCGCCAGGTCGCCACAGGCAATCGACCTGCACGGGCGCAAAGACATCGCTGGCATCGCCGGACTGCGCCCGCAAAGACAGGTGGTGACACGACGGATAATGCGGGAGTTGCGCCGTGCTGGCGTCGTCTATCAGCAAGTCCGGCGCCGGTAACCGGCAAAGCTCAATGGCGTTATCACTGGTTAACAAATGGGCCGTATGCCCCATCTGTTCCAGCTCTTGCGTAAGGCAGGCGAGCGCATGGCTGCGCCCGCACAGAACGATATCAAGATGTCTCATTGAAGGTGTCCTCTAGCGCAGATAATCGGCGAGCGCTTCCTGCATGCAGGGAGCGTCGAGCAAGGCGCTGTGTTTGAAGAATCGGACGATGTTGCCTACCAGTGGGTGAGACGGCGTGATCGGAAAACTCATGCCTTCGACCTCCTCACGCAACGCCGCCTTGACGCCGGGGCTCACGGGCAGTTGCTCGATCAGCGCGAAATCAAACCCCTGCTGGATCTCGTTGGTCAGGTACTCACCCAGGAACACCGGCATGATCGAGGCCAGGGCACGCTTGTCCTCCTCACTCGCGGTACTCCAGTAAATACGCGTCAACTTGGCCCAGAAACCGGAGTGTCGACCCTCGTCAGCCAGGTGGTCTGCCATCAAGCCCTTGACCGATGCCTTGACCGAGTCGTCGCGGGCAAAGGCCGCGACATCGTTGGTCAGGGTGTTTTCCGCGATGGCGACACAGATCAGCTCGACCGCCGCCTTGAGGTGGTCGGGCGCCATGGCCAATGCCTTGGGAATCGACCGACTGAGTTCGATTTCCGCCGGCAAGCTGATGGGTTGGATTCCGGTCAGCTCGATGGTCTGTTGCATGTAGTCCATCGCCACCAGCGCGTGATAGTCCTCATCGACCACCACGGTCATCGCGTCATATCGACAGGCAAACGGGAAGCGGATGGCGAAGTTATCTTTCGCAATGCTCCTGGCGGTTTTGTCGACAATTTCCGTTTCGAAAATCACTACATCATTAATGAACTTGTACAAGCTTTGAACGAGCACAAAATGTTGTAAGTGAGCACACTCCCGCATAAAGGTCGCGCCCATTACCAGCGGCTGGCGACTGATCGGGAATATTAACTTCCCATCATCTTCCAGACGCCGCCTGGGACGCGTGCGAATGGTCGCCCGCTCCTCCCACGCCTCGGAAAATGATTGATATTCTTCAGCTCTCATGAAGCGTTCCCTTTGTTCATGATGATCAGTAGTAGTGCACTTCAAACAACAGACATCCGTCTTTTGAATTAAACGGACCGTGCTCGGTATGTGCAGCCCTGAAGAAGTAACTGCCGTCGCGGTAGGTTTTCTCTGGGCGCCCCTCACTGGCCTGTTCAGTCTGGTCGCCTTCAATCAAATACACTTCTTCGTGATAATCGTGGGTGTAGATTTCACGGGTGCCGCCCCCTGGATGAAAACGTACCAACCGCGTACGTACACCGGTTTTGGCAATGGGGTCCAAAGTGTCCTTGAAGACGGTCAGGGTGATGCCGCGTTCAGACGTCACCTCGAACCATTGAGCCTGGTCGGCCTCGATGACTTCGAAGTTCATGCCACACACTCACTGACTGTTTCACGCATGGCCACGCGCAGGTTGTCCCACAACGCCAAGCGGCTTTGCACCGCCGCGATGGCCGATACATAGACCTCTTCCTGACGCTGGGGATCGCCATTGACCAGGCGCGCCAACAGGCTTTCTGCCGCTGGGCCGTGATCTTCCGAGTCGACTTCGATGTGGCGTTGCAGGTAATAGCGGAACGTTGGCGCGTCGTCGGCCGTGATGTCCCAATCATCGAGAATGCGCTGGAACATCTCCGGGATGACGCTCTCGCGGCCATGCAGGAACGCGGCAGCAACACTGTGGGTGGAGGCGTTAATGGCGGTTTCGATGGTGTCGGTGACAAAGGCCGAGGCTGCCAGGCCCGCGCCGCAACGCGTCAGGGCAGATTGCAAGTCGACGCCCTCGCGCATCAGTTTGACAAAGTATTCGATCTTGTCGGTGCTGGCGCCCACTTCCCGCATGGCATGCAAGTAGAGCTCGAAGTGGCTGTAGTGACCGCCTTGCAAGTTCTGGTCAGACTCTTCGCCCAGGATGATTTCGTTGATCAGGTGCGCGGCAGCCGGATCCACCGGTGGTAGCCAAGGCAGGCAAGTACAGGTCAGGTCCTGTTGCAGGCGCTTGGCCAGGGACATGAAATCCCACACGGCAAACACATGGGTCTCCATAAAGGCGCGCAGCACCGGCATTGAATTGATTTCAGCAAAAATCCGGTGATTACCCAGTTCCACTTTCTTTGCATTCAACAGCGTCTTTTTATTTTCCATGTTGCGCTCCTTATCAGACTTTAGTTAGCACCGACCACCTGGCAAATACCGGCTGATCTTTTTCCAGGCATAAGCAGGCCTGTCTCGCCATCGACGGCCAGTGCTAAGTCTTATTCAAGTTAGTTATACGCTTAAGCTTCGTTAGCACGAGAGGTCTGCCGCCGAAGCAAGACGAAACTTAGAGGAAGTTCATAACGATCAGCAAGTGTTTTTTCTAAAATTAATACAATTTATTTCCACACTACAAAACAACCAACAACAGAAGCCCGACCAAAGTTAATAACATCAACTTCGTCAGGCAATAGTTGGCCGACACCCCCAATGGAGTGCACATAACCTTTATGTAGTTGCTAAGTTAGCAATTCATGAGTCTATTAAGAGTCTTACCATTCAAGTTCCCTCTTGCAGCTGACAAGAGCCCGCGCACTGCCTGCGGGCCATGATGGTTTCAGTTCTTTGCTTGTTGTCGTAATGCCAAGGCCGCTACACCACACAAGATCAAGGCGATACAGGACACGTAGAACGCATCGCTGTAGGCCATCAGGTACGCCTCACGACGCACGGTGTGGATCAACCCCTCAAGGACCTGCTGTTGAGCGGGTAACAATTGGTTGAAGATAAAATCCTCGCTGTCGGCCATGCCGGCACGCAGGCGCTCCTGCAAGGACGGAGAAAACAAGGTGATCGACTCCCCTACCCGCTCGGAGTGAAAGCGCTCGCGCATGGCGACGATCTGCGTCAAGCCCGCAGTGCCCACGGCACCGCCCAGGTTACGCAGCATGGAGAACAAGGCAGAGGCGGAACCGGCTTCATCCTTGGCCAGGCCAGACACCGCCAGCACCGACAACGCCACCATGATCAGCGGCTGTCCGATACCGCGCACCACCGTGGAAGGAATGATCACGTTGGCGGCGCTATCAACATTCAGGTGCGCGCCGAGGTAGCAACCCAGGGCCATGATGAAAAAGCCGCTGGCGACCATCAGTTTCGGGTTGAGCCACTTCATCAGGCGCGGCATGAACGGCGCCAGCACCAGCTGCACCATGCCGTAGGCGATCAGGCTGATACCAATTTCCCGGGCGTTATAGCCCTGCAACTGGGAAAGGTAATTGGGCACCAGGAACACCAGGCCGAAGGTCGCCCCGCCGAAAATGAACATCGCCGCACTGGCCACCCCGAAGTTGTAGCTCTTGAGCAGGCGCAGGTTGATGAAGGAACGGCTGCCATACAGCTGCGACAGCACGAAGTACACCAGGGCAATGCCGGCGACCAGTGACATCCACACAATGAAATCGGAGCCGAACCAGTCCTTGCGCCCGCCTTCCTCCAGCACGATCTGCAAACCGCCCAGGCCGACGATCATGGCAATGATTCCGCCCCAGTCGCCGCGTTTGAGCAGGCTCAACTGCATGGGCTTGGCATCGATGGACCACGCCACCGCCAGCAGCAAGAGAATGCCTGGGGCCAGTTGCAGGTAGAAAATCCAGCGCCAGGAATAGGCATCGGTCAGCCAGCCGCCAATGGACGGTCCGGCGGCCTGGGCAACGCTGTTGGACAAGGCGAACAAGGCCATGCCCATTGCAATCTTGCTGGGCGGCAGCTCGGTGATGATCAACTGGAATGACAAGGGGATCAGCACCGCGCCGGCGGCGCCCTGGATCACCCGGATGATGATCATCACTTCCAGGTTGGGCGCCCAGGAACAGGCAATGGACGCCACTAGAAACACAAACGAACCGACGAGCATCACCCGGCGCAGGGAGAACACCTGGACCAGCCAGGCGGTCAGCGGAATCATCACGATCTCCGCAACCAGGTAGGCGGTGGAGATCCACGAGCCTTCCTCGAAGGTCGCCCCCAGGGAACCTTCGATTTCCGGCAACGCGGCGCTAGTCACATGCACGTTCATACCGGCCATGAAACAGCCGAACAGCCCCCCGATCACGGCCACCCAGGCGCGAAAGGAAACACTTTTTTCAGCGGCTTCAGTCATGTGCAACGCCCTGGGCAGCGGGCCGGGTATCCACGGTGGTGATCACCGACATGCCCGGCAGGATAGGCCCGCCCTCATCATGCTCATCGATGACGATCTTCACCGGGAAGCGCTGCACGATCTTGGTGAAGTTGCCGGTGGCGTTGTCCGACGGCAACAGCGCGAACACCGCCCCGGAACCTGGCGAAAAACTCACCACGTGGCCTTTGAGCTTTCGTCCCGAATAGCTGTCAACGCTGATGTCCACGGGTTGGCCGGCACGCATGTCGCGCAACTGGGTTTCCTTGTAGTTGGCCACCACGTAGGCCTGTTGCAAGGGCACCACCGCCAGCAGCGGCAAGCCGGGCGCGACATATTGGCGGGTACGCACCTTGCGCTGCCCCACCACCCCATCGATGGGCGAACGGATCAATGTGTCCTCCAGCGCGTGGGTCGCCAGGTTCAACTGCGCCTCGGCCTGGCTGCGCCGGGCAATCTGCTGTTGAAGCGAGGCTTCGGCCAATTGGTGCCGGGTAATGGCGACGGTCAGCCGCGTTTCCTGTTGGCGCTGCATCGCCTTGGCAATTTCCACGGCGGCATTGGCCTGGGTGTAGCTGGCGGCAGCGGTTTCCAGACGCTGGGCGCTGGCGGCGTGCTCGCGGACCAAGCCTTCGTAACGGCGCTGGTCGAGGCTGGCGCGGCGCAACTCGGCACCGACGCTGCGGGAGTGGGCCTCAGCTTGGGCGACGCCGGCCTTTTGCTGGGCGATCAGGCTGTCGGTAACTTGCAGGTTGGCCTGTTGCGCCGCCACCGAGGCTTGGGTTTCGGCCAGTTGCGCGCGGGCCTGCGCCAAGCGTGCCTGGTAGTCACGGTCCTCGATGCGCACCAGCACATCCCCAGCCTTGACCGGCTGATCATCCTCCACCATGACCTGGGCCACATACCCGGAGACCTTCGGGCTGATGGGAATCCAGTCGGCACGCACATAGGCATCATCGGTCTCTTCCAGGTAACGACCCACTGTCATCCAGTACACCCCGAACACCACCGCCGCGATCAACAGTGCGGCGCCGCCCAACAGGATCAGATTGCGTTTGTGGCGTTGCTTGCGCGCATGCATGAGTTGCTCGACCACATTCTCCTGCTCGTCCTGGAAAGCGGTTTTTTCATCAACGGCGATATTCATGGCTGGGTACCGGAAAAAGAGGTGGAAGCGTGGGCGACCGGGGTATTGGCGGAGGCGGACTGCCAACCGCCGCCAAGGGCACGAAACAGGCTGATCTGGCGTTGCAGCAACTGGCCATCAGCGTCGGCGCGCGTGGCCTGCAAACGGATCAGCTCACGTTCGCTGTCCAGCACGTCAAGAAAGTCGATTGAGCCTGCGTCGTAGTTGAATTGGGCCAACTTGTAAGCGTGGCGGCTGCTGTCCAGCGCCTGGCTCAGGGCCGCGTGGCGCTGCCGTTCGCCGTCATACAACGCCAGCGCCTGGCGTACATCCTTGAGGGCCTTGAGTACGCTGGCCTCGAATTGCGCCACCTCCACCTGCTCGAGCGCCCGCGCCTGGTTGACCCGCGCGCGGTTGGCTTTCCAGTTCGGAAATTGCCAGGTAATCAGCGGGCCGATGCCGAACATGACGGCGCTGCTGTCCCCCAGTTCATGGGGTTTATTGGCGGACGAAGACACTGAAGCGCCGAAGGTCACCTTCGGGTACAGGTCGGCCTGGACGATATCCACTTGCAGCGTGGCCGCCTGCAGCGCTCGCTCGGCCTGACGGATGTCGGGGCGGCGCGCCAATAATTGCCAGCCATCACCCACCGGCAATTCGGCATTCAGTTGCGGCACCACCTCACAGGTCGCGGCGCCAGAGCCTTGTTCCAGGTCGGCGACGCCGGTGAGCATCGCCAGCTCGTACAGCGCAGCTTGCCGGCGCGCCTCCAGCATCGGCAGCAAGGCCAGGGTTTCGCCCTGCAACGCCTGCATGCGGGTGTATTCAAGGTCCGTCACCACACCGGCCTGACGCTGGCGATCGGTCAACGCCAGGCTGTGGCCGACCACGTCCAGCGAATGCCGCTGGACCTTGGCGCGTGCGCCGAGCGCGCAAGCATTGACATAGGCGCGGGTGGTTTGTGCCACGACGGTGATGCGCAACAGGTCTTCGGCGTCCTGCGCTGCTGCGGCTTGCACCTGAGCCCGTTCGATGGTGCGCTGAACCTGGCCCCAGACATCCACTTGATAAGCCAGTTCGAAGCCTGGGTTGAACGCCCACTGTGACGGAGCATGACTATCGGTGGCCTTGGCCAGGGTCTGATCATCGGCCGTCTTGCCGTACTCGGCGCCCAGTGACGCCTGGGTGGACGGCCAGCGCTCGGCATCGGCCTGCATGATCCCGGCCAGCATGGATTGCACATGGGCCTGGGCCGCCGCCAAGTCGCGGTTGTGCAGCAACGCCTGCTGCACCAGCGCATCGAGTTTCGGATCGTTGTACAACTGCCACCAGCGCTCGGGTAACGCTTGGGCCGAAACACCTTGCGGCAGGCGGCTCAGGGCATTGATGCGTTCCGGGTGTGGCTGTGCCGGCGTATGAGCGACCCAGGACGAGCAACCCGCCAACAACACCACCGCCACGCCAACGAGCGAAAGACGGCCATGCCGTGGGGAAAAAGAAGGCGAACCCATCGAAGAAATCCAGAATGCCAAGTAGAGACGCAGGGTAAAAGAGCAACGGGCTGCGCATCTCCCGAGTTCCAGACAACCATCGTTTCGATTGGGACAACGTGTCTGCGACCGCTCTGGATCAAGGGCCCCATACGCCGGGCAGGCAAAAACATGGCCCTGCCTGGCGGCGGGCCATGTTCAATGGGAGGCTGTGCTATCGCCAGGGCGAATCAGACCAGGCGGCAGTTGCTCGGGGTGTACCCCATGGTGCGTTTGAACATCGCAGTAAACGCACTCGGGCTCTGATAGCCATGCTCCAGCGCCACTTCCAGGATCGACACGCCGCAGGCCAACCGCTGCATGCTGAGCAAAAGTCGCGTGCGCTTGCGCCACTCGCCATAACTCATACCCAACTCTTTCTGGAACAACCGAGCCAGGGTGCGCGAACTCATATTGAGTTGCGCCGCCCAACTCTCCAGTTTCGACTCCTGGGAAGGGTTGTCGATAAAGTCCGCACACAGCGACTTGAGCCTGGGCTCATCCGGAATCGGCACATGCGCCAGCACTCTTTGCGCCCTGTCGAGCTCCGAGAAAATCAGCTCGACAATCTGTACATGACGCAACAACGCCGGCTCGCTGTCAGGCTCATCGCCGGCGGCGACGATCAGCTCACGCAGCAACGGCGAGACCCTGATGACCTGGCACTCTTCGGTCAACCGGCGGTGCGCCCCCGGCGAGATCAGCAAGGTGCGCATACGCACCTCGCCGGTCATGCGGATCTGATGCTCCAGCCCCGAAGGCACCCACAGGGCATGCCCGGAAGGCACCACCCACGTCGTCTCCTCCACCGACACGAGCATCACGCCATTGATGGCGTAGACCAGTTGGCCCTCATCATGTCGGTGGGAAGCCACGATATCTCCGTGCCCATAGTTACCGGCGAGTGCCGCCAATGCGGTATGCGCGTTCATGTCAGGACGGCACCGCAGCGTTCACCACGCTGAGCAGGCCCAGGCGCGATGCGCGATTGACGGCACTCGTCACCGCCTTGAGGGATGCCAGCAAGCTGCTGCCATCGCGTGCGGCTCCGAACAGCAACTGGTTACCCACGCGAATTTCCACATAGGCCAATGCTTCGGCCTGGGCCCCGTCACGGGTGGCATGCTCGTGGTAATCGGCGATATCGAAGTGGATCCCTCGCTGGGCAAAGGCATCGACCAGCGCCGCCAGTGGCCCGTTACCCTCGCCGCTCAAGTCAATGCGCTGTGCACCCTGCTCGAGGGTGGCTTCCAGATAAGTCACGTCGCCCTCACTGACCAGTTTTGGCGCACGTAACGCGTAAGGCTTGCCCTGCTCCAGGTAGTGCCGGGTAAAGCAGGCCAGGATCATCTCGCCGCTGATTTCCTGACCGGAGCCATCTGCTTCCTGTTGCACCAGGCTGCTGAATTCCATCTGCAAGCGCCGCGGCATCACGATGCCGTGCTGCTCCAGCAGATAGGCCACGCCGCCTTTGCCCGACTGACTGTTGACGCGGATCACTGCTTCATAGCTGCGGCCCATATCGGCGGGGTCAATCGGCAGGTACGGCACTTCCCACATGCCGTGAGGGTTAGCCTGGCGCGCCGCAAAACCTTTCTTGATCGCATCCTGGTGCGACCCGGAAAAAGCGGTGAACACCAACTCACCGGCATAAGGGTGGCGTGGGTGGGTTGGCAACTGATTACAGAACTCCACCTCACGCTGGACGTGGAGGATGTCCGAGAAATCCAGCTGCGGGTCGATGCCGCTGGTGTAGAGGTTCATCGCCAGCGTCAGGATATCCACGTTGCCGGTTCGCTCACCGTTACCGAACAACGTGCCCTCGACACGCTCGGCGCCGGCCAGGCACGCCTGCTCCGCGGTGGAAACTCCGGTGCCACGGTCATTGTGCGGGTGGACGCTGATCACCACACTGTCACGACGGCTGAAGTGTCGGCAGAACCATTCGATCTGATCGGCGAACACATTGGCCGTGGAAACTTCAACCGTGGTCGGCAGGTTCAGGATCATTTTGTTGGCCGGGGTAGGCCCGAAGGTTTGCGTCACCGCCTCACACACCTCAAGGGCAAAATCCAGCTCGGTGAAGCAGAAGGTTTCCGGGGAGTACTGGAACGTCCACTGCGTCTCTGGGTTCGCGTCCATATGCTGCTTGATTTCCCGGGTGGCCTGGGTAGCAATCTCGATGCAACCCGCCCGATCCACGTTAAATACAACCTCTCGGAACACCGGTGCCGTCGCGTTGTAAACGTGCACGATGGCGCGCGGCGCGCCCTTCAGCGCCTCAAACGTACGCTCGATCAGATGGCTGCGCGCCTGGGTCATGACCTGGATCGTCACATCATCAGGAATCGCACCGCTTTCAATCAGTTCGCGGACGTAGTCAAAGTCGGTCTGCGAAGCGGCAGGGAAACCCACCTCGATTTCCTTGAAACCGACCTTCACCAGCAGATCGAAGAAACGGCGCTTGCGCTCGGCATTCATCGGCTCGATCAACGCCTGGTTGCCATCGCGCATATCCACACTGCACCAGGTAGGTGCTGCGGCTTGGACAGTACTGGGCCATGTGCGATCCGGCAGGTTGACCGTGGTGAAGTGGCGATATTTGCGGGAAGGGTCCTTCAGCATCATGGCATTTCTCCTTTTTATAACAGTGCGTCTGTGGCGATGGGCGCAACCTGCACGTCGCCTGATTGGATCCAATACTAAACGAACATAGTTTGATACAAATTGCGTTGTTGGCGTGGGAAGATGAAAAAAACCGTATAAATAGCCAATATTAGCGACGTAATTGGTTATTTATTGCATGTGCATATGAGATATCACAATTTAATGACTGTAACTCGTAGGTTTTTGGCAAGCGAAGTGATACGCAGGGGCAGGCGCTGGTGAGGAGTCAGGGAGGAGGGAAAGGAGATAAATGTATTACTCGACAGTACAATACAGCGCGCCGCCTTTTTACAGGCGGCGCCTTTTTTACAAGGCAAACCCGGACAGCGTCCGGTTTTTACCCAAGGGTTTATCAACTGCCCAACAGTCCACTGGTGTCCGCGTCGAAGCGCTTGCGGGCCTGATCAGCCGCCGGTTTGAGCAGCATGAGCAGCGCCGCCTCACTGTACAACTGAGTGACCGCCAGTTCCTTGGGGGTCGGCTCAATCGGGATCAGCACATCTTCGCTGTCGGCGTGTAGCCAGATTGCCACAACGTGCAATGCCGAGATGAACAGCACTCGCAGCTCAACGGTTTTACCTTGCAATTGCGGGGACTGTTCCGCCAGTTTCAGCGCATCCACCGTCGCCGCTGCCACGGGCCCGTGGTTGAGCGAAGCGAACTCGACATGCCCGCCTACGTCGGCCAATTGCGCATCCGCAATCGTCACGCCATCGGCAAATACCAAGTAACGCCAATCGCCGACCTCAGCGTCTTTTAGGCCTTTACCGTGAGTCAAATCCTCGAGGCTGAGCGAATAGCCACGATAGGCTTCGCTCAGCCTGATGTTGCCCGGTGCGGCGGCCGCGAATGAGTGATTGCGCCCCAGGCCCTGGGTTTGCAGCGCGGCTTGCAACGCCGGACGCAGTGTCTGTACACCGTTTGAGGGCGCCTTTGGATAAATCAGTTGCATGATGCAGCCCTCCTCAGTTTTTTACGGTGAAGTAAGTGTTGGTCCAATTGCCGCCGCCGTTGTACGAACCAGGGAACGCGTTCAACGCACGGGTCGAGTAGCCGTAGATCGAATCTGCGATCAACAAGTAGTTGCCGTTGGTCCCGTAGATCACCAAAAAGTGCGCACCGCCACCGTACCAGGCACAACGCAAACCGATGGGGCGGCCCCGGTTGATCTGGTTCTGGATGGCCGACATCTGCAACGAGCCTTGATTCATGCCGTTGTAGCTGCGCGTAGTTCGTAAGGCGGAATCCAGATAGCCGTAGACGTTGCACGGTCCAGGTTGATTGCAGCAGTTGCGGTCAAGCTCGCTGCTGGCTACACCGCACTGGGTCCAGGACCCGGTGCCGTAGTAGTTGCCGACCGAGGCAGAGAGCGCCGCCCAGCACCAATTGCTCTGGGTTTGTCTCTGCATGCTGAAATTGAGACTGGCGGCAGCCATTGCTTGGGGCTGAGCAGCCGCTTTGACTTCGACCAGTTGCGGATCGAGCAGATGGCCGATCAGGCAATTGGGCGGTGTGTCGCCGGTGAGTCGGGTTGTTTCAGTGGATAACATTTTTCAATCCTCCATGAATGAAAACCAGCGTCCTGCTGGTAAGCGTGTAGCGGTGCTGCTGAGCTATCGACGTTCAAGGTGACCCATATTTGATGGGGGCGTTGCGATCTGGCTCGGGGTAACCCTAGATGTGAATATGCGTTTACGCAAATATATAAATGCGCTAATGCATAATTACTGATAAGGGAGTGCGGTTTGTCGGGCGGGGACAAAGGGGGACAGATTTATTTATTCAGAAAAAGTAAATCCGTCAACTTTTCAGGACGGGACAGGCCAATAAAATGAATCTGTCCCTTTTTCCTTAAATATCGGGGAATAGATTTCAACGAAGAAAGATTATTGCTTTTGGGAGTAACAGGGGCTCGCAAAGAGCCCCTGTTCGGGTTTAACCCTAAAACGCGTAACGCGCCTTGACCATCACCCCATCAGCATCAAACCCGCTACGCGCCTGGCGGGTATAGCTGGCGCCCACCGTCAGCGCCGACACCTGGTAATTCAGGCTCAGGCTGGCTTCGTAACTGTCACGTGCGACCGAAGCGCCCGTGACGGTAAACGCCGAACCGCCCAGCACAAAGCTGGAGGTTTGCGCCACGCGGTCGCCCATCAGGTCGTGATAAGCCATCAAGGTCGCCTCCGGTTGCAGGCTGCCGGTGGCCAACGGGAAGTTGCCAGCCAAGCGCACACCCGCGCCCAACTCACCCACTTCATAGCGTTGCGAGCCGGTGCTCAGCGCCGCTGAAGAGCCCTTCTCGGTAAAGCTGTCCATGCGCACGTTGGAGTAACGCGCCGCCACTCGCGGTTCTATCACGGCAGCATCCGACAGCTTGAAGCTGTAGCCGCCCAGTACGCTGGCCGACAACACATTGCTGTCGTAACTGCCCTTGGCGGTAGTGCCCGCCACACGACGCTTGCTGTCATTGTCGTTATGGCCATAGCTCAGGCTGCCGTCGACGAACCAGTTCTGCAGCGACCAGTTGCCGTACAACGACAGCGCATTGCCCTGCACGTCGGTCTTGGTGCCCAGGTCCGAATGGATGTTGGAATTGAGGTAGCTGTAAGCCACACCCACCGTGGTGCTGTCGTTCAACCGACCATCCACACCCACCGCCATGCCGCTGCTGTTGGCCGAATAACCGTTCTCGCCGCTGCGGCCATCCTGATCCATGTTGCTGCTCAAGCCTTGCAACCACACACCCACGGCTTCGCGATTATCACGCTGGCCCGAGAGGCGATTGAGGATCGCGCCATTGATCACCGTCTGGCGCGACAAGGCCACGTCCAGCGCACCACGGTTGACGTCCGGCTTGAGTTGCTCGCCCACCTGCGCCAACTGCTGCGCCGTGCCCGCGTTGGCCAGGGCCTGGAACACCGGATCATCCGTTGCCAACTGCCCGAGCACGTCATTTTTTGCTTCGTTGACCACAGTGACAACCGGCTCAGTGGCGCCCGCGCCGGTCAGTTCCTCTTGCACTTGCTGATTGCTCTTCAAGCCCACCACGGCCTTGACCGTTTGCGCGTCGGCCGAGTAACTCAGCACGTCCAGCAACGACGAAGTGCTGGCAACCGACAGGCCGCTGTTCTGCACACTGCTGGCTTGCAGCAAGGTGTACTCGGTGCCGCTCGGCACGGCGGTGAAATCACCAGGGGTGGCGCTCAAGGTCACTGTCGATGCCTGGGCGAAATTCGCCGCACCATTGACCGTCAGGTATGGCGTGGTCGGCACTACGCTGTTGGACAGGCGCATATCAATGCCTGCACCGCTGGCGATGTTGAGGTCACCGGTGAGCACAGTGCTGGGGGTCGACAGATTCAAGGAACCCGAGTTGATCGACACTGGCGCGATGATGCGGCTGCCGGAAAAGTCAGCCTGGCCAGCGATGTTCATCGCGTTGACGTTGAGTACGTCGCCGACGATTTTGCCGCCGGTCCAGTTGAGGGTGGCGCGGTTGGCTGCATCGATAGCGATGCCGGAATTGCTGCGGATTTCACCGGCTTGCTGGTTGATTTCGAAGACGGAAGTTTGCTCGGCTGCGTCGACAGAGATGGCCGTGCCATCGGCAGTGATCGTGCCGCGGTTGATGATGCCGCGGGAGCCAGTGGGGCTGTTTTGGGTGAAGGTGGCACCCAGGAGGTCGATCGCTTTGGCGTTGGTGCCTTTGGCTTCGAGGGTTCCGGTGTTGAGGATGGAGTCGACGGTGCCGGCATAAAAAACAATACCGGAAGCATCTGCGCCGTTCACAGACAGCAGGCCACTGTTTTCAATGCGCAGCGGGCTCGTGGTGGTTTCAACTTCTATGCCCCAGGCGCGCTGGCCCGTTGCCGAGATGGTACCGGAGTTGATGATTTTACCGCCGATATTGATCGGGAAATCACTCGGGCCATCCACTGCCAGCGCCACTACTTCATCGCCGACCACCTCGATCACGCCCGTGTTAGCAACGTCGCCTGCCACTTGCGTGTTATGCAGGAACATACCCTCGCCGCCCACCGTGCCACCAAAAGCAGAAGTGCCCGATACAACGGGAGTTGTTTTAATGGTGCCGGAGTTGATTACGCTGCCCCCAATCACGGCTTCACCGATCTCAAAACCTTCATAACCCCCATTGTTCATGGTGATGTTACCGGCCTGAATCAGATCGCCCGTAATTGTGCTGGGGGTTGAAGTTCCATCTCTGAAACCGAATGGGTCCACGGCAAACGCTCGGATGGAGCGCCCGTCCGACGTCATCACAATATCGGCACGATTTATCAGCGAACCTTGGATGTGGGTTTCGGAAACACTGACTCCCATCAACGCAGTAGTGCCAGACTCAGGGGTGGGCGTTTGATTGGTTGCTTCAGTCAGCCTCCCGATGAAGGTCAGAGATTCGTTAAACGTCTCGCCCTTCCACGAGGTTTTGCCTTGACCCAGATCTACTTCAACGGCCAATGCCTGGCTGCTGATTGCACCGACCACCACGGCCAACAGTTTTTGCTTGAATGGATTTCGCTTCATTTGAAAACTCCATGTACGACAGAAAGCAACGCCACAAACCCATGGCGATTACAGATATAAAAAGAACGACTACAACAAGCGCCGCTGCACCGCCTCATCCAACGTGCTGCGGGTCAGGGCTTGCACCACCTCGTGGGTGTCCTGGCGGAAAGGCACGGCAACGATCAACAACAATTGCATCCAGGTACGCAGCGACTCACTCTTGCGCACACGACCCAGCTCCTTGCCGTCCTTGTTCTTGAATACGGTCTCCAGGGTGAAGGTGTTCTTCGCGGTAGAAGGGATAATGAAAAACGTCACCCCGGTGATGATGGCCGACGCCATGCTGAACTGTTCGTTGTTGTACAAGGTGGCCTCAACATAGAGATCCGCCTCGGACTTATCCGTACTCACCCACGCAAAACGCCCAGATTCACGAAAGCCCTCGGCAACCGTCGCTTCCCCAACCGCTGCCGCAGCCCCCGCAGCCGTATTGGCCGGCCCACCGTTGACCTGATTCATGACCGTGGTGCGCACGAACACCTTCGGCTTTTGCTGCGGCACATTGGCCGTGGGTGGCCACGCCTGCACGGGAGGCAACTCGTTTTGCGAATACGTCACGCAACCAGACAGCAAAATCGCAGCGAGCACCACACAGTGCTTGATTGAACCGATCATTTTTGTTCTGCCTTAAGTTGTGGTTGTGCCAACTTTGCCGTGGCGTTATCGAGCAGGGTTGAAAGCGCGAGGACGGGAATACGCTGCGCGGGATCGGTGATGTCATACACATGCTGCTCACAGCCCGCGCCGACGATCACGAACTCCACCAGGTAAACCTTCTGCTTCTGAGGCTTGAACGCCGAGCTCATAGGGCCGCAGGCGTAGACAATTTTTTCGGCGTAGCGGTAGTAGTTCGAGTCATACACCCGCGACTCGCCCAATACCTCGATTGTCTGCCCCGGATCAGCCAACACTTCCAACTGCGGGAAGCGCTTGACCGCCGCGCTGTTGGCAACCTCACTCATCTTGGCGATCCAGCCGAACACCTTGCCCCGGCCCGAATCCACCACCGTGCCGAGGATCTCCGGCCGCTGATCGGCATCACTGCCACGGCGCACGGAGAACTGCACAGGGTAGGTAAAACCGGTGGCCCGCATGATCACCTTGGCTTGCTCGGCATCGGCCACAACCGTGTTCTGCTGCAACTGCACGCCGTCTTTGAGCAGACTGGACGACGAGTCGCGAGCATTGGAGTGACAGCCCGCGAGGATCAAGGCCGAGAGGATAAAGGCAACTTTTCTCATAAGGGTTTTCCGTATAGATACATGGCCATGCAAGGATCAAAAACTCAAAAAAAATACGACCCCGTATAAAAACAGGGCGAAGCCGGCCAACGCCGCTCGCCACTCCGGGTCGGCATCCTTACTCATGCCGCCCGGCGCGATGGCCACCCTGGCGCCTCGCGCATAGCTGTAGACCGCCTGGCCAAACCACAACTGCACCAGCACCATGAGGAAAAAGCGCTTCCAGCTACCGTCAAATCGTAGAAAGCCATTGAGTAGCGCAGCCAGGAGTAAGACCAGGCCAATGCCGTGCTGATATTTGTATAAGTTCGCGATCATGCTACCCACCCTTGACTGTACCTTTGAGGCCTTCAACCAACTTGTCCCACACCCCCGCAGTACCCAAGGCATTGGAAAGTCACGAAGCGGTTTGCGGCGTAACGCCCTTGGTCACTGCAAACGTTTCAAAGTCCATGCTGAGTGCGTTACCTGTGGCCGCTTCCGGAAGTTCTTCTTTCAAGTAGCCAGGTTTGCCCTCCACCACCAGCACTTGCAGGTGCCCCTTGGACATGTCTTGCTGCGGCAAGTAAGCGCGGCTGGTGACCAGGCCTTTGTCGATGTAGTAGTCGGTGATGACCTTGAGCAATGCATTGAGCTGGGAGACGCCCGAGCACTCGCCGATATAGGGCTTGAGCAGGCGTTCGCGGTCAGGCGCTGGCAGGCTGTCGGCGCCCTTGAGTTCGATGTTTTGAATCGGGAAGCAACGGCTGTCCACCGGGGTTGCCAGCGCCTCGGGCTTGACCTCTTTGCCCGGCAACTCCTTGAGTTGTTCAAGGCGCCGCTGCTGTTCTTCGAGCAGGCGATTTTGGCGGTCGCGGATCAGGTCCTGATCACCCGGCAGGTTGGCGGCCATCACGCTATGGGAAGCGAGGCAAGCGAGCAGGAGAATGCCCAGTGAATACCGGGTCCGTGGCAGTAGGGGCGACATGTTCGATCCATCGAATTGCGAAGGGCGGCAAACTAACATCGTCGCCCTGGCTAGCCAATAATCTGACCCAAATTTAGAAATCCTCCTAAATAGTTACTAACTACATGATAAGTAAGGAATATTTTTATGCGGGAAGGAATATCGTATGAAGTTGAACGCTGTTTTCCGACCAGCGGTATCAGATTTGATACACATTAAGGACGCATGCGAATGACCGGACTATCCGGTCAGTGCCGGTCCGGAATATGAATATTTAGATTAAAGGGATGCGCTTGAACGGCAACCTGCCTCTGAGCACGGATGACGCCCTGTCGATTTGAACGGGCCAAATTTCAGGCAAAAAAAAAAACCCGGAAATCCTCACTTGCGTGGGCCTTCCGGATTTTCTAAACCGCCAAAAATGGTGGGTCGTGTGGGATTCGAACCTACGACCAATTGGTTAAAAGCCAACTGCTCTACCAACTGAGCTAACGACCCGCTGTGTGGTGGCGCGTATAATACTGATTTCTAAGGATTATTCAACACCTTATTTGAAATAAATCAGAAATAACGCGTTGGGGCCGTAATTGGGCAGGGTTGAAAGCCCGCCGTAGTCCCCTGATCAGCCTTTTCAGCGCCCCGGTTCGTCGTTCCACAGGTACTTATGCAGCTGCAATTGCAAGCGCACCGGCAGGTTGTCCGCCACTACCCAGTCCGCCAACTCACGGGCATTCAGGTCATGATGGCTGGGCGAGAACAACACCTCCCCCGCGCGGCGCTCCAGGCCGTACTGGATCAGCTTGGAAGTCGCCCAGTCATAATCGTCACGGGAACAGATGACGAACTTGACCTGATCGTTGGCCGTCAGCAAGTCCATGTTCTCGTAGCGGTTGCGGTGGGCCTCTTTGGAATCTGGGGTCTTGAGGTCGACCACCCGGCTTACACGCGGGTCGACAGCGGAAATGTCCAAGGCGCCACTGGTTTCCAGCGAGACCTCGTAACCGGCGTCACACAGCTGCTTGAGCAAAGGAATGGCATTGGGTTGCGCCAATGGCTCACCACCCGTCACACAGACGTAGCGCGGCCGGTAGCTGGCAACCTGTTCCAGGATGTCGTCGAGGGTGCGCACGGTGCCGCCACTGAAGGCGTAGGCGCTGTCACAGTATTGGCAACGCAATGGGCAGCCGGTCAACCGTACAAATACGGTGGGCAGGCCAGCAGTGCGCGTTTCACCCTGTAACGAGTAAAAAACTTCGGTGATGCGTAATGTGTCTTGCATAGTCGCCACGGGCGTAACAGCTAAACAGGCTGTCCGCCTCCGTCAGGCACTTCATGGGATTGCGCCAACGCGCCAACCCCAAAAAGCGTATTTCATAAAAGGGCGTGGATTCTAACGAAAAAACCCGCGCCAGGCGCGGGTTTCTTCTAAACGGGAAAGGCGCGCTTACAAGCGCTGTAGATCCCGTTGGGCCAACTGGGCAGCGGAAGTACCGGGATACTGGGCAACCACCTGCTGCAGAATGCCTTTGACCTTGTCGGTATGACCCAGGCGGCGCTCTACGTCAGCGAGTTTGTACAGTGAGTCCGGCACCTTGGCGTGCTTTGGGTACAGCTGGCTGACCTTGGCAAATGCCTGGCCCGCAGCTTGCAAATCACCCTTTGCCAGGTTCACCTCACCCAACCAGTACTGGGCATTGCCCGCGTATTGGCTGTTGGGGTACTTGCGCAGGAATGCGGTAAAAGCCTGGCTGGCCTTATCGAAATCCTTGGCCTTGATCAGGTCGAAGGCTGCATCGTAATACAGTTTTTCCTTCGCCGGATCACCCGGTTCACTACTGGCAGCGGGGGCGGCAGCTGCGGCCCCCGCTGCTGCGCCACCGGCAGCGGCGCTAGGCGCGCCACCGGCAGAAGAATTATCAGGAGTAGCGGCAGGTGCAACACCGGCTCCAATACGACGATCAAGATCCTGGTATCGCTCCAGGCCTTCTTGCTTCAGCTGGTTCACTTGATTCTGCAGAACTTCAATGGCGCCTTGTTGCTGCGACAATTGATCCTGCATGCGTTGCAGCTGGTTGAACAGTTCGCCCTGTGCCGAGGGTGCGGACGTAGCCGCTCCCCCAGCATAGGCGCCGTTCGTGCCATAACCCGCTGGCGGATAACTGCTCCCGCTATTGTTATAGCCTGAGTTGCTATCCGTTACAGGAACCGCAGCCCACACCGCAAGCGGTGCGAGGCTGAGAGCCAATACAGTTAGAGCACGACGGCACGTTCGCATGACGAATTACTTACGCAGTTCGACGCGACGGTTCTGAGCCCACGACTGTTCGTCGTTGCCAGTTGCAACTGGGCGCTCTTTACCGTAGGAAACCAGTTCCAGTTGGCCTGGAGCAACACCTTGCAGTACCAGGTAGCGCTGAACGGCTTTCGCACGACGCTCGCCCAGTGCCATGTTGTACTCACGAGTACCACGGGCGTCAGTGTTACCTTCCAGAACAACGCGAGCGCCGTTAGCTTTCAGGTCCTTGGCGTGAACGTCCAGAGCGCGCATGGCTTCTGGCTTCAGGTCCGAACTGTCGTATTCGAAGTAGAAAGTGGTGATAGCGCGCAGAGCAGCTTCTTCGCTCAGGGAGCCGTCAACTGCACCAGTGTTAGCGCCGTAACCAGCGTTTGGATCAACAGCAGCGCCTTCACCGGCATTGTCGCCGCCTTTAGAGGAGCAACCAACGGCTACGGACAGAGCCAGAGCCAGAGCAGCAAACTTACCAAACTTCAGCATTTCCATCGTGAAACTCCTAATGAACCCCAGTGTGTTAAGTACTTCTTTTTGTAGCGCCGCGTCAGTTCAGGTAAGGGGACCAGGATGGTTCTCTGACTTCGCCTTGTGCGGTAGGAAGTGGGAGCCTTACGCGTCCATTAATGGACACGAGCATCAAGACTCCCCGGCCCTGCTGGCGGGTGGCGTAGATTACCATGGTGCCGTTGGGTGCAACAGTGGCTGACTCATCAAGGTTGGTATCTGTAAGGATTTTTACGGTTCCGCGCTGCAAATCCTGGGCCGCAACCCGGAAATTAGTGAAACCATCCTGACGGTGAATCATCACCAACGTCTTTTCATCCGCCGAAAGCTTAGGGTTGGCGTTGTAGTTACCGATAAAGGTCACACGCTCAGCACCGCCACCGTTCACGTTTGCCTTGTAAACCTGAGGCTTGCCGCCACGGTCGGAAGTGAAATAGATGGTCGAACCATCTTTACCCCAGAACGGTTCGGTGTTGATACCCGGGCCGCTGGTCACACGGCTGAGCTGGCGCGAGGCCATGTTCATCACGTAGATATCCGGGTTGCCGTCCTTGGACAGCACGAAAGCCAGGCGCGAACCATCCGGCGACCAGGCCGGTGCACCGTTGAGGCCTTCAAAGTTGGTGATCTGCTCACGACGGCCAGTATCAATGTGCTGCACGAAGATACGCGGGCGGCGCTGCTCGAACGAAACATAGGCGATTCGCTTGCCGTCCGGCGCGAAGCGCGGCGACAGGATTGGCTCACGGGACTGCAGCAAGGTCACTGCGCGGGCACCGTCGTAGTCCGAACGTTGCAGGGTGTAGCGAGTGTTGTCTACCGAGAACCGCTCAGCCGTCACATACAGCAGGCGCGTGGAGAACGCCCCCTTGATACCGGTGAGTTTTTCAAACGATTGGTCCGAGATGTAGTGGGCCATGTCGCGCAGTTGTTCGGCGGTACCCGAAACGCTGCCGGTCAAGACCTGCTGCTCGGTGGCCACGTTGAACAACGTGTACTGGATCTGCAGGCGACCGCCGGCTGGCGTGATGTTGCCAACCATCAGGTACTGCGCGCCCACGGCTTTCCAGTCACGGAACACGACTTCGCTGGCCTGGTTGGGCTGGCTGATCATGTTGCCTTTCGGAATCGGCGCGTAGTAACCGGAGTTACGCAGGTCGTCGCTGACGATCTGGGCCATGTCGTCCGGCAGCACGCTGCCGCCCTGCCAACCGAACGGTACAACTGCAATCGGGGTGGCCCGATCGCTACCGCTGGTAACCAGGATGTTCTTTTCATCCGCCGCCGCTATCCCTGCCATACAGCAAATAACGACAAGCATTCCTCGAAGAAGGTTTCTCACAAGGCTAGATCCTCAGGTGTGAATGTCATCTTGAATGAACGATAGGGAGCGAAGTCACTTGGTTTCATTCCCTGCATCTCGGTCAACCGGCCAATATTCTTGACCGCGGCAACCGCCGAACTGTCGAACGAACCGTCACCACTGGACTTGGCCACGCTGACCGAAGTCACCGTACCGTCCGGCAACATGCCGATCTGCAGCACTACTGTCATGCCTTTACGTGCCGAAGGTGGACGTGTCCAACCTTCCGCTGCCCGTGCCCGAATCAGGTCGTCGAAACTGCCCGCGACTTCATCACCACGCTCATCGGCCAAGGCTTGCTGACGTTGCGGCGTGTCGGAAAGCAAATCTGCCAGGGCCTGGGCCTTTTTCTCTTCGGCGGATTTACGGGCTGCTTCCTGGGCCTTTTTCTTGGAGGCGTCGGCGGCAGCTTTCTTCTTCGCGTCGTCGGCGACTTTCTTCTTCGCCTCGTCTGCTTCAGCTTTTTTCTTGGCGTCTTCGGCGGCTTTCTTCTTCGCGTCTTCGACTATCTTTTTCTTGGCTTCTTCAGCGGCCTTTTTCTTGGCCTCTTCTTCGGCAGCCTTTTTGGCTTCTTCTTCAGATTTCTTCTTGGCTATATCAGCCAATTGTTTCTCTTCGGCCTTTTTCGCTTCGGCAGCTTTCTCGGCTTTCTTGGCCTCATCAGCCTTTTTCGCTTCGTCGGCTTTCTTCGCTTCGTCAGCCTTTTTCGATTCCTCGGCCTTTTGAGCCGCCTCTTCTTTCTTTTGTTCCGCAGCAGCCTTCACCGCTTCCTGCTCGACCTTCTTCTGTTCCATCTGCTCGACTTCAGTCTGGCGCGCAGCCGACTTCTGGGCCTCACCCGCGATCTTCTGATTGGTCTGGGTGGTGGCCTGGCTTTTCGATTTCATCTGATACAGGGTCGCCTGCACGATCGGCTTGGCTGGCGGCAGGTCCGGGGTCATGGCAAAGCTGACGAACAGCATGCCGAACACCAGGACGTGCAGGGCTATTGCCCACACGCCAGGCCAGAAGTAGCTTTCCGAGGCGGACGGCTCTCGCTGTTGCTGCATCAGGGCGCCTCGGTAATCAAGCCAACGTTACCGACGCCGGCCTTCTGCAGCCCGCCCATGGCGCCCATGACGGAGCCGTAGTCGACCGATTTGTCGCCGCGGATAAATACCTGGGTGTGCTTGCCGCCTTCGTTGCCGGAGCGAATGATCTTGGTCACCGCATCGGTCATCGCCGGCAAGGTCAGGGCCTTGTCCTGCTGCTTCTGCGTGTCGACTTCGCTGCCAAGGTTCCAGTAGTAGGTCTTGTCAGCCTTGATCGAAATGGTCAGGACCTGAGTGTTGTTGTCCTGCGGCAAGGCTTCACTGGAAACCTTGGGCAGATCAACCTTCACGCCCTGGTTGAGCATCGGCGCGGTCACCATGAAGATGACCAGCAGCACCAGCATCACGTCGATGTAGGGCACTACGTTCATCTCGGCGACCGGCTTGCGCTTTTTGCGAGCTCGAGCGATTAAAGCCATTGGGAATTACCTGCTTATTCTTCGCTGGTGTGCACTTTACGGTGCAGGATCGCCTGGAATTCATCGGCGAAGGTGTAGTAACGGCCGATCAACGTTTCGCTGGTTGCAGCAAAACGGTTGTAGGCGATTACTGCGGGGATAGCGGCGAACAGGCCGATCGCGGTGGCGATCAGGGCTTCGGCAATACCCGGGGCCACGGTGGCCAGTGTGGCTTGCTGGGCCTGGGCCAGGCCGCGGAAGGAGTTCATGATCCCCCACACAGTACCGAACAGACCGATGTACGGGCTGACGGAGCCTACGGTGGCAAGGAACGGCAGGCTCTGTTCCAGCTTCTCTTCTTCACGGGAGATAGCCACGCGCATGGCACGCGCTACGCCTTCCATCACCGCTTCCGGGTCAACCCCAGGCTGCTGGCGCAGGCGGGAGAATTCCTTGAAGCCGGCACGGAAGATCTGCTCGACGCCCGAGTCCGGGTCCGGGTTGCTACCGGCCTGGCGGTACAGCTTGGACAGGTCGATACCCGACCAGAAGCGCTCTTCGAAGCTCTCCAGGGCACGTCGACCGGCGCGCAGCAGGTTGCTGCGCTGAAAAATCATGACCCAAGAGGTAACCGATGCGGCTACCAGGGTCAGCATGACCAGTTGAACCACGATACTGGCATTGCTGACCAGGCTCCACATGGAGGAATGGTCGACGACGGTAGGTTCCACGCTAAATCTCCTGCTTTGATTGTTGACCCGCGCCGCTCACGGCAGCAAAGGCCGCACGTAGAGTTTCGGGAATGGCCCGAGGTTTCAAGCTGTTGGTGCGCACACACGCCACCAGGAACTGCCCCTCACAGAGCAGCGTTGCATCCGTGGCCCGCCTGACCTGCTGTTTGAAACGCAGGCTGGCACGGTTCAATTCGATTACTTCAGCGCTGACCAGCAGCTCGTCGTCCAGTCGCGCCGGTGCGTGGTAACGCGCCTCGCTGGAATGCACGACGAATAACAGGTCCTCCCCTGCCAGCATGGACTGGGCAAAGCCCAGCTCCCGTAGCCGCTCGGTTCGAGCCCGCTCCATGAACTTGAGGTAATTGACGTAATACACGATGCCGCCAGCATCGGTGTCCTCGTAATAAACGCGACAGCGATGTGCGAACGACTGATCCCCGTTTTGCGCGCGCATACTCTAGTGCTTACTCCTCAGGTTGCCAATTGGCTGGGCAACTGTTTTTTCATTAGCTGAAACATTTGTACTGCCTGAATGACGACGCCAGCCACTAGGACAGCACAAACCTCAGATAAATCGTCTGGCGTGACCTTTTTAATCGTCCACTGCATCAAGGAATTCGTCTACCGCAGGCATCTCCCCCAATCGTGACGGAATGTTTAGCCCAAAGTGCAGATAAGCGTGGCGCGTCACCACCCTGCCCCGCGGTGTACGCATGATGTAGCCCTGCTGGATCAGGTATGGCTCCAGCACGTCCTCGATAGTATGACGCTCTTCACTGATGGCCGCGGCCAGGCTGTCCACGCCGACCGGGCCACCGTCGAACTTCTCGATCATGGTCAAGAGTAGACGCCGATCCTGGTGATCGAAGCCATGCTCGTCCACGTCCAACAAGTTCAACGCCAGGTCCGCCACCGGCTTGGTGATGTGGCCCTTGGCGCGCACCTCGGCAAAGTCGCGCACGCGGCGCAGCAGGCGGTTGGCAATCCGTGGCGTGCCACGGGCGCGGCGGGCGATTTCAAAGGCGCCTTCCGGGTCCAGGGGCAAGCCGAGAATGCTCGCCGAGCGGCTGACGATGGTCGCAAGATCGGCGGTGCTATAGAACTCTAGACGTTGGACAATGCCGAAACGGTCTCGCAGCGGGTTTGTGAGCATGCCCGCACGCGTGGTCGCCCCCACTAGGGTGAACGGCGGCAGGTCGAGCTTGATCGAACGGGCCGCCGGGCCTTCACCGATCATGATGTCGAGCTGGAAGTCTTCCATGGCCGGGTACAGCACTTCCTCGACAATCGGCGACAACCGATGGATCTCGTCGATAAACAGCACATCGTGGGGCTCAAGATTGGTCAGCAGCGCCGCCAAGTCGCCAGGACGCTCCAGCACCGGGCCGGAGGTGGACTTGATCGACACGCCCATTTCCTGGGCAATAATATTGGCCAGGGTGGTCTTACCCAGCCCCGGCGGGCCGAAGATCAAGGTGTGGTCCAGGGACTCACTGCGCCCACGCGCGGCCTGGATGAACAGCTCCATCTGCTCGCGCACGGTAGGCTGGCCGATGTACTCGGCCAGGCTCAGGGGGCGGATGGCCCGGTCCTGGACTTCTTCACGGTCACGCGGGCCGGTGGCCGCGATCAGACGGTCAGCTTCAATCACTTAAATCATTCCCTTCAGGGCTCGGCGGATCATGTCTTCGCTGCTCAGGTTCTTGTCCTTGATGGCCGATACCGCCTTGCTGGCCTCCTGGGGCTTGTAGCCCAGGGAGATCAACGCACTGACCGCATCGCTTTCGGCACTGGCGACCTGGCCTGCCGGCATATCCGGCTGGTTCGGCACCAGGGCAAACATGCTCGGCACCACCTCCCAGGCTTTGAAACGGTCCTTGAGCTCTACCAACAGGCGCTCGGCGGTCTTCTTGCCCACGCCCGGCACCTTGGTCAGGGCCGAAGTGTCCTGGGCAGAAACGGCACGTACCAGTTCATCCACTTCCAGGCTCGACATCAGCGCCAGGGCCAATTTCGGCCCCACGCCATTGAGACGGATCAGCTCGCGGAAGAAATCGCGATCACGCTTGCCGATGAAACCATAGAGCAGTTGCGCGTCTTCGCGCACCACCAAATGCGTGTGCAAGGTTATCGGCTCACCGACCGAGGGCAAGCGATACAAGGTGGTCATGGGCACTTCAAGCTCATAACCCAATCCATTCACATCCAGAATCAGGTGCGGCGGCTGTTTCTCAGCCAGGGTGCCGCGCAAGCGTCCAATCACGGTTCAGATCCTTAAAGCTTGGGGGTCAGATCAGGGCCTGACCGCAACTAACAATTGCGCTGATGCTATCAGAGACGCAGCCGCCCGCCACGACTACGTGCGGTGCCCAAGCCGTGAGGCAACAGGCTGGAGCGGGTGTGTGCATGGCAAATGGCAATGGCCAGGGCGTCGGAGGCGTCGATCTGCGGTTTTGAGGTGAGTTTGAGCATGTGCATGACCATCATCTGCACCTGCTCCTTGTTGGCCGCGCCGGTGCCGACAACCGCCTGTTTGACCTGGGTCGCGGTGTACTCAGCGATCTCCATGCCCTCCTCGGCACCTGCCACGATCGCAGCGCCACGGGCCTGGCCAAGCTTCAACGCCGAGTCGGCGTTCTTGGCCATGAACACCTTTTCGATGCCCATGGTGACCGGGCCATAGGTCTGAATGACTTCACGTACGCCACGATAGACGATCTGCAAGCGCTCGGCCAATTCACCCGCGCCGGTGCGGATACAACCCGAGGCCACGTAAACACAGCCGCGCGGGGTGTGTTGCACCACGCCAAAACCGGTGATGCGCGAACCGGGGTCGATACCTAGGATTAAAGTCATAACGCCTGCGGTTTGGATGAACACATTTTTTGATACACAGAGAATCCAATGTGGGAAGGGGGCTTGTGTGGGAGGGGGCTTGCACCCTCCCACACAAGCCCCCTTCCCACATTTGGACCTACATCGTTCTTCAGGCTAGCTGTTCGGCTACAGACTCGGGGATGTCGGCATTCGAATAAACATTCTGCACATCATCCAGGTCTTCAAGCATATCCAGCATCTTCAACACCTTCTGCGCACCCTCAAGGTCCAGCTCGGCACTGGTGGTCGGCAGCATCACGATTTCAGCGTCGGTACCTTTGAACCCGGCGGCTTCCAGGGCGTTACGCACCGCGTAGAAGCCGGCAAACGAGGTAAACACATCGATGGAACCGTCTTCGTTGGTCACCACGTCGTCGGCATCCGCCTCCATCGCCGCTTCCATAAGCGCGTCTTCATCGGTGCCAGGCGCGAAGGAAATCTGGCCCTTGCGCTCGAACAGGTAGGCCACCGAACCATCCGTGCCAAGGTTGCCACCGCACTTGCTGAACGCATGGCGCACGGCTGCGGCGGTGCGGTTGCGGTTGTCGGTCATGCACTCGACCATCACCGCTACGCCGCCCGGGCCGTAGCCTTCGTAGGTCAGCTCGACCATGTCGTCGGTATCGGCCGCGCCGGCACCACGGGCCACAGCGCGGTCAATGATGTCGCGGCTCATGTTGGCGCCCAGTGCCTTGTCCAGCGCCAGACGCAGACGCGGGTTGGAGCCTGGGTCACCGCCACCCTGGCGGGCAGCGACGGTCAGTTCGCGAATCCACTTGGTGAATATCTTGCCCTTCTTGGCATCCTGACGCTCTTTGCGGTGCTTGATGTTCGCCCACTTGGAATGGCCAGCCATAACACAACTCCGAAATTCTCTAGAAACCTTATCAATCCCGCCCCAGGCAGGATTTCCTTCTTTTAAACGCAAAGGCGCATCCGAAGATGCGCCTTTTTGACTGCGTACAACCTTATCGCGCTTTCACGCTGCAGCCTTACTCAGCCTTCGGCGTCTCGCGCAGACGGATGTGCAGCTCGCGCAGCGCCTTGGCATCCACCACACCCGGAGCCTGGGTCATGACGTCCGCAGCGCTCTGGGTTTTCGGGAAGGCAATCACTTCACGGATCGACTGGGCGCCGGTCATCAGCATGACCAGACGGTCCAGGCCGAACGCCAGGCCACCGTGTGGCGGTGCGCCGTACTTCAGGGCATCGAGCAGGAAGCCGAACTTCTCTTCCTGTTCCGCTTCGTTGATGCCCAGCAGGCGGAACACCGCCTGTTGCATCTCTTTGCGGTGGATACGGATCGAGCCGCCACCCAGCTCAGTACCGTTCAACACCATGTCGTAGGCACGGGACAACGCGCCTGCCGGGTTGGCTTCCAGCTCTTGCGGGGAGCACTTCGGTGCGGTGAACGGGTGGTGCAAGGCGCTGAAGCTGCCGTCGTCGTTCTCTTCGAACATCGGGAAGTCGACGACCCACATCGGTGCCCATTCGCAGGTCAGCAGGTTCAAGTCGTGGCCGAGCTTGATGCGCAGGGCGCCCAGGGCTTCGCTGACGATCTTGGCCTTGTCGGCGCCGAAGAACACGATGTCGCCATCAACTGCGCCAACGCGGTCGAGGATCGCGTTCAGGTTGTCCAGTGGAATGTTCTTCACGATCGGCGATTGCAGACCGTCAACGCCATTGGCGCGCTCGTTGACCTTGATGTACGCCAGGCCCTTGGCACCGTAGATGCCAACGAACTTGGTGTAGTCGTCGATCTGCTTGCGCGGCATGCTCGCGCCGCCAGGCACGCGCAGGGCGGCGATGCGGCATTTAGGGTCGTTGGCCGGGCCGCTGAACACCTTGAAGTCGACGTCCTTGAGCTGGTCGGCCACGTCCACCAGTTCCAGCGGGTTACGCAGGTCGGGCTTGTCGGAGCCGTAGCGGCGCATGGCTTCTTCGAAGGTCATGTGCGGGAATTCGCCGAACTCCAGGTCCAGCACTTCCTTGAACAGGTTGCGGATCATTTGTTCGGTCAGGCCCATGATCTCTTTTTCATCGAGGAAACTGGTCTCGATGTCGATCTGGGTGAATTCAGGCTGGCGATCCGCACGCAGGTCTTCGTCACGGAAGCACTTGGCGATCTGGTAGTAACGGTCGAAGCCGGCCACCATCAGCAGTTGCTTGAACAGCTGCGGCGATTGCGGCAAGGCGAAGAAGCTGCCGGCGTGGGTACGGCTAGGCACCAGGTAGTCACGCGCGCCTTCCGGAGTCGCCCGGGTAAGGATTGGTGTTTCGACGTCAAGGAAGCCGTTCTCATCGAGGAAGCGGCGGATGCTGGTGGTCATGCGCGAACGCAGGCGCAGCTTCTCGGCCATTTCCGGACGACGCAGGTCCAGGAAGCGGTAGCGCAGGCGGGTTTCTTCGCCCACGTCGGAGTATTCGTTGAGTGGGAACGGCGGGGTTTCCGATTCGTTCAGCACTTCCAGCTCGTAGCCCAGCACTTCGATACCGCCGGACGCCATGTTCTTGTTCACAGCACCGGCCGGGCGCAGGCGCACCTTGCCGGTGATTTTCACGACGTATTCGCTACGCACGCGGTCGGCGGCGGCGAAGCTCTCGGCGCGGTCCGGGTCGAACACCACCTGGGCCAGACCATCACGATCACGGATATCGAGGAAGATCACCCCGCCGTGGTCGCGGCGACGGTGAACCCATCCGCAAAGGGTGATTTCCTGACCTTCCAGGGTCTCGTTCAGTTGGCCGCAATAGTGGCTGCGCATCATGGTCGTGGTTTCACTTCTCGTAATTCGAAATTCGGTGGAGGCCTGCCTCGTCACCGTACAGTTAAGCAGGAGACGGATAATGCAGGAGCCTGCGCGTAGAGTTCAACTCAGTCTGCTTTGTCGCCGCCCGCCAGGTTCTTCTTGGCGCCGGTCTTGAAATCGGTCTCGTACCAGCCGCTGCCGCTCAGGCGGAAGCCCGGCATGGACAACATCTTCTTCAACTCAGGTGCCTGGCAGGCAGGGCAATCGACCAGCGGTGCTGCGCTGATCTTCTGAATGGCTTCCAACTGGTGACCACAGGAAGCGCATTGATAGTCGTACATGGGCATGGAGATGTCTCGGCGATCAGATCGTTACAGCGCCACGCCCTGCCCTGTGCATAAAGCCCGGCATGCGCAGCAAAGCGCGGGATTATATCTGGTAAATCAAGGCAGCGCAGCCGGCTTTCTGCCCCAGGCCCGGCCCGCGGGGATGAAGGGCCGGCCCCAAAGCCTGCCGCCTATTGCACAAGCGTGTCCGCAGACGTGAGGGCGGCGCGATCTTTTAGCACATGCACCACGCACACTACCCTCACCAACCCACTGAAGTTCTTGACGCCCCCGTAGCGCAAATGCACTTCCCTATCGACATAAGACAACAACGCACTGACTGAACAGGTATTGATCCTGGCGATCTCCGTCAGGATGTTCCAATAGATCTGTTCAAGCCGCAGACAGGTGGAAAACCCGTTGAGCCTGACCGACCGGGACAATGGCTTGGCCATCCCCATGTCAAACCCTTTATCAAAGGGGTCGATCTTTATCTTGTGAAAACCACAGGTTTCCATCACTCCCTTACCCACTCCACGTGACATACACCTGACACTCCATTGCCAAACAGCAGCCAATGGGCTTCTCCCATTGGGCGATGGGTCTATAAAACAGCAGGAGGCGCGGAGCAGCCAGAAGACGGGGAGTTGTTAGTCGTAGGACAACTCCAGGAAGCGCAGGGAAATAAGCAGGCAGCGCCCAAAAGGCGCCGCCCGGGTTCGGCAGTTACTGGTTTTCAAGCAGGGAACGCAGCATCCACGCGGTTTTTTCGTGGACCTGCATACGCTGGGTCAACAGGTCCGCCGTCGGTTCATCGCTGACCTTGTCGAGCAGCGGGAAGATGCCTCGCGCGGTACGCGTGACCGCTTCCTGGCCGGCGACCAGTTGCTTGATCATCTCTTCGGCGCTCGGCACACCCTCCTCTTCCTTTATCGAAGACAGGCGGGCGTAAATCGAATAGGCGCCCGGTGCCGGGAAACCCAGGGCACGGATGCGCTCGGCGATGGAGTCCACTGCCAGCGCCAGTTCGTTGTACTGCTCCTCGAACATCAAGTGCAGCGTACGGAACATGGGGCCAGTGACGTTCCAATGGAAGTTGTGGGTCTTCAGATACAGAACATAGGTATCGGACAGCAGCCGCGAGAGTCCGTCGACGATGGATTTACGGTCTTCTTCACTGATACCAATATCGATTGCCATGTTTTTTTCCTTCAATTGACGAGCATTCATTGATCAGGTGCAGGACCACTCTAGCAAGAGAGCGAGCCCCTTGCAGCCCGACACACCCAGGCAGCATGCGGCAAATCGCCCTTGCACCACCCGCAGACGTGAATTGGCAAGCCTTTCTACCCGTAGGAAGAGTCTCCAGCATGCCACTCAAAAAACCTGCACCTGTCTAGGACAAGCGTTTGCCGCAGAAATGCCGTGCCCGACGCAACACCCCGAAATGCTTGATTTGAGTAGGCACAGCCTTTGCTGTTAAATAGACGGCGTGTGGCTGCCGTTTATTTCTGCGGCACGCCACATAGGCTGATACCCGCGTACGTGCCCAACGCCTCCCATTGTTCAGAAGCGAACCGTGCCGGTCAGCTCTTCCTTGTGATCCGTCTTAACGTGAGTTAATCAAAATGTTGAAAATCGTCCACCTGCTAACGGGCGTTGCAGCGTTGCTGCTGTCCTTTATCCCGAGCCTGCAGCCTGAAAGCCTGCCCTACCTGCAACAACACGACGCTCTGTACCTGGCCTTGTTCGGCCTTCTTAACCTGACGCTCGCACCGGTAATCCCTTACTGGAACAAAGGCACGCGTCATCAACTGCAAAACCTGGTCAGTGCGCTGCTGGTGCTGACTGTTGTCGTACAAACCCTCACCCTCCTGGCGCCCATGCCTGAAGTCGGTGGCCACCCGGCCATCCTGCTCAGCCTGGTGATTGCTGTGGTCGCCATCGTTCTTCATTTGGCCATCAGCTTCTACCGTTCGTCCCCTGCGGCCGCGTCGCAAAACTACGACATGACCAACCGGGATACCGGGACCGTCAAGTGGTTCAACACCTCCAAAGGCTTCGGCTTCATTTCCCGCGATTCGGGCGACGATATCTTCGTCCACTTCCGGGCTATCCGTGGCGAAGGCCACCGCGTCCTGGTCGAAGGCCAGCGCGTGGAGTTCTCGGTGATGAACCGCGACAAGGGCCTGCAAGCCGAAGATGTAATCGCTGCCCTGCCGCGTCGCTGACCCCAGCCTTCGCTGCAAAAAAAACCGCGATCCAGCGTTGGCTGGATCGCGGTTTTTTATTGCCTGCACCTTTCAATAGTGCGGCGGTGGCGCTTCTTCTTCGGATGACTCGAACTGGCCGCCCATTTCTTCCTGGCGCTTGAGCAATGCGGTCATTTGCAATTGCAGGCGCTCAACCGCCCGTTGCTGTGCGACCAGGATGTCATTGAGTGTCTCGATGGTGTCGTCCTGGAAGGCCAGGCGGCTCTCCAGGTCGGTGACGCGCTCTTGCAGGTCCATGGTTCAGTCCTGGGTAAAGATAAAGTCGGCAGGCAACAGCTCACGCATACGGGCGCGAATCGCCGCCACTTGCTCGTCGGTATAAGGCCGGGCTGGGTGCTTGCCCCACACCGGCGCCGGCCAGGCGACGTCGTCACGCCTGCGTACGATCACATGCACATGCAACTGGCTGACGACGTTGCCCAGCGCACCGATGTTCATCTTATCGGCGGCCAACCCTTCGTTAAGCAACTGCGCCAGGGCCGTGGTTTCTTTCCACAACGTTTGTTGAGCGGCGACATCCAGTTGAAACACTTCGCTGATACCGTCGATGCGCGGTACCAGGATGAACCAGGGGTAGTTCGAGTCATTGGACAGCAGCAGGCGACAGAGCGGGAAGTCCCCAATGGCCAAGGTGTCTTGTTGCAGGCGTTGATCTAGGGCGAACACGTGGGCACTCCGTTCGGCAGGTCGGTTTCAGGCGCCCAGCATACCTTCGAATGCCCAAGGCTTCACGGCGAATACGGGGAGCCTTGAGGCAACCGGTTAAAAAAACGCACCCTTTAGAGGCAGGCAAATATTTGAACTACGCTAGGCCGGGCTTCAACGGGCCGCACCAAAATGACCCACTTATGCGTCAAAGGGCTCCCCCGACTACCCACTGATGAGGGTGAACCGGTAACGTTTTGCCCAGGTGCAGGTTTTGTGTACTACCGGTCAGGTGTAACACGCGGGCGTCAAGCCCGAACCAAATGGCGTAAAAAGCCCGTGCTTATGCGGTTTTTACACTCCCGTAACGCTTTTCACGAAAAAATGACATTCGGTTGGCGGTTTGTGCACGCTTGTTGCATTCACCACCGTATCGTCGGCAACGGCACCCGCTTGGAAGCAGGTGTTTCGCGATAAAAAACAGCAGCGATTCAGTGCGTATCAAGGAAGAGTTCAAACTTTGAAAGAAGTAGGAAAAGAGCATTGAAGTTGTCAGCCTGGTTACATTCAGGCTGTGAATTTGCGACATGGATCTAGCGATTTACGACAGCCTCGTAAAGAAGCTGAAAGGAAAGATGGGCAAGTATCGTCATTAGAGTCTGCGTGATATAACTTTGCGCCGACACAAATAAAGAAAGAGCCGCCCAGATAAAAATACAGGTGGGACGGCAGTTACTCTTCCTAAAACCAAAGGAGCAAATCACGATGCGCGTGATGAAGTGGAGCATGATCGCCCTGGCTGTTTCAGCAGGCACCTCGCAGTTCGCAATGGCGTCCGCCCAAGATGATTCCAAGGGCTTCATTGAAGACAGTACCGCCAGCATTCTGACGCGTACGCTGTACTTCAGCCGCGACTTCCGTAACAACGATACAGGCCAGAGCCGTCGTGAAGAGACCGGTCTCGGTTTCCACGGCCTGTTCAGTTCGGGTTACACCCAAGGCACCATCGGTGTCGGTGTAGATGTCATCGGCTTGATGGGCATCAAACTGGACAGTGGCAAGGGCCGCGCCAACACTGGGCTGTTCCCTAACGGCTCCGATGGCCGCGCACAGGATGAGTACTCAAAGGGTGGCGCCGCGGTGAAATTCCGCATTTCCAACACCGTGCTGAAAGTCGGTGATCAATACACCACCGCACCGGTGTTTGCCTCGGATGACAGCCGTTTGCTCCCGGAACTGCCGCAGGGCATCTCCATCACCAGCAACGAAATCAAAGATCTGAAACTGGAGGCCGGTCACTTCACCTCGATTGTGGCGCAGGACCAGACCTACAGGGACAGTATCGGCAGCTCAGAGCCAGATTCAAACCGCGGCCTGCGAGACGCCAACTTCGTGGGCGGTGTATACGCTTGGAGCCCGGAGTTCACCACCAGCCTCTACTACTCGAAAGTGGAAGACTACTGGAGAAAGCTCTACGCCAACGTGAACTGGACTCACGCGCTGAGCGATGACCAATCCGTGGCTGTCGACTTCAACATCTACGACACCAAGAGCGACGGCGCTGGCCTGGTACGTGCTGACAAGGACAGTACTACCAAGCTCGACAACCGCGCGTTCAGCTTGCAAGGCGCGTATACCATTGGCGCCCACACCTTCACCCTGGCAGCCCAGAAGGTCAGCGGCGACGGCCAGTACGGCTACGGCGTAGACGGCGGCGGAACGATTTTCCTGGCCAACTCCATCGCCCGTTCCGACTTCAACGCTGAAGGTGAGAAGTCCTTTCAAGCTCGCTACGACATCAACATGGCGACCTTTGGTATTCCTGGCCTGAGCTTCATGACTCGTTACGTAACGGGTAGCGGCGCCAACACCAACCTCACTAGCAACGGCAAAGAGTGGGAGCGTGATATCGAGGCTAAATACGTAATCCAGAGCGGTGCGGCAAAAGATCTGAGCCTGCGCCTGCGTCAAGCGACTTATCGCTCGTCTGATAACGTGTACGGATCGCCGTCCCTGGACGAACTGCGTCTGATCGCGCAATACCCGCTGAACATCTTGTAATTACCCATTTAATTACGAAGATGACTTAAGGCTTCGGCTTTAAACAAAAAAGCCGCTCCTGTGTTCAAACAGGGAGTGGCTTTTTTATTGCAGTTTTGTTTCACTGGAAAAATAACTAGCAAGCTAACTAACGAGAGCATTGAACCTGACCTTTCGGCCAAGTTCGATAGCGTCACGCCAAATTATTTTGTGACACTTTCCTGCATCACGCGAATAACCCGCTGCGGAAACGGAATATCAATCCCGGCAGCTTTCAAACGGTCACGCGCCAGTTCATTAAACATAAACATTACGTCCCAATAATCCGGGGTATTGGTCCAGCAGCGCAGGGAAACAGTGATGGAGCTGTCGCCCAAGGTCGAAACCACCGCCACTGGCGCAGGGTCTGCCAGCACGCGCGGGTCTTTGGCCAACTCCAGCAGGACTTCGCGGGCCTTCTGCAGGTCTGCCTCGTAATCCACACCTACATCAAACACCACCTTGCGGGTCGGCTGGCGATTGGTGTTGGTGATGATGCCGTTGGACAGGATGCCGTTGGGCACGATTACTGTCTTGTTGTCACCGGTGCGGATCACCGTGTGAAAGATCTGAATGCTATCGACCGTACCGGAAGTACCCTGGGCTTCGATCCAGTCACCAATGCGGAACGGGCGGAACAGCAGAATCAACACGCCACCGGCGAAGTTGGCCAGGCTGCCCTGCAATGCCAGGCCGATGGCCAGGGTTGCGGCACCGATAGCGGCGACGAATGAGGTGGTTGCCACACCGATCATTGAGGCTACGCTGACAATCAGCATGACCTTCAGCGCGATATTTGCCAGGCTGGTGATGAAATGTTGCAGCGCCAGGTCGGCATTGCGGATAGCCAGCAAACGCCCCACTCGGTGGGTCAACACGTTGATCAGCCACCAGCCAATGGCCAGGGTGATGACGGCCAGCAATACCCGGCTGCCGTATTCCATGATCATCGGGATCCACGACTGGGAGGTCTTGATCAGGTGATCCATTTCAGCGTTCAAATCCATCTACATTCTCCTGTTTACCGGATGTGCGGCTTTTTTGAGTACCCACTAACGCAATCGAGCCCCGCAGGGCTCAAGAGTAGGCGTAAGTTCTGGGGCGTGGGACGTCAAAAACGCCCACAGGTTCCCCAAAGTGCCATCAGTCGCGGAAGTTATTGAACTGCAGCGGCATGTCGAAGGTCTTGGCACGCAGGGCCGCAATGGCGTCTTGCAGGTCGTCGCGCTTCTTGCCGGTGACACGAACCTGTTCGCCCTGGATGGCGGCCTGGACTTTCAGCTTGGCATCCTTGATATGCGCGACGATCTTCTTCGCCAGCTCCTTGTCGATACCTTCCTTGAGCACGGCTTCCTGCTTCATCAGTTTGCCGGAGGCGTAGGCGTCCTTGACTTCAAGGCACTGCACGTCGATCTTGCGCTTGACCAGCGCCAGCTTGAGGATCTCGATCATCGCTTCCAGCTGGAAATCGGCTTCAGCGGTCAGGTTGACGGTCAGTTCCTTTTCCTTGAATTCGAAGCTGCCCTTGCCTTTCAAGTCATAGCGACGGTCCAGCTCCTTGACGGCGTTCTCGACGGCGTTGGTGACTTCGTGTTTGTCCAGTTCGGATACCACGTCGAACGAAGGCATGTCATTTCTCCAATATAAGGGGCGGGCTCAGTAGAGATGGAGCGCGCCCGAGCTAAAATGCCGAGGCATTATAGCGGTTCTTTCGCCCCGTTCACTGTGAGCGACCCTACGGAGCACAAACTGATGTCGACCCCCTGGCATATTCTCGGCGCTGGCAGCCTGGGCACCCTCTGGGCCACGCGGCTGGCGCGCGCGGGCGTGCCCGTCAGGCTGATCCTGCGCAATGAGGCGCGCCTGGCCAGCTATCGAGCCGGCCAAGGGCTGACCCTGGTAGAGCACGGCGTAGAACATACCTATGCGGTGATCGGCGAAACGCCTGAAAGCCCCGAGCCGATTCATCGCCTGCTGGTGGCGTGCAAAGCCTACGATGCCCAAAGCGCTATCGCCCAATTGCAACATCGGCTGGCACCGGACGCCGAACTGATCCTGCTGCAAAACGGCTTGGGCAGCCAGGACGCAGTGGCTGCGCAAGTGCCGTCAACCCGCTGCATCTATGCCTCCAGCACCGAAGGCGCATTCCGCGATGGCGATTGGCGGGTGGTGTTTGCCGGCCATGGTTACACCTGGCTGGGAGACGCGGGCCATCCCACACCAGCGCTGTGGCTGGACGACCTGCAAGCGGCCGGCATTCCTCACGAATGGGCGACCGATATCCTTACGCGCCTGTGGCGCAAGCTGGCGCTCAATTGCGCCATCAACCCGCTGACCGTGCTCTACCAGTGCCGCAATGGTGGCTTGCAAGCCCATCAGTGTGAAGTGGCAACCTTGTGCGCCGAATTGGCCGAGCTGCTGGAATACTGCGGCCAGCCCGCGGCAGCAGAGGATCTGCACGCTGAAGTGGAGCGCGTGATCCAGGCCACCGCGGCCAATTACTCCTCCATGTACCAGGACGTCGCCAACGCCCGACGCACCGAAATCAGTTACCTGCTGGGCTACGCTTGCCAGGCGGCGGCCCGCCACCAGTTGGTCTTGCCGCATCTGCAACAGTTGCAGGCGCGGCTGGTCGAGCATTTGCTCGCACGCGGATTGGCCAGCGACTGAGGCACGCGCTACCCTGCCTACCTGTCTATCACCTGGGAAAACCCTGATGCCACTGCGCCAGCGTCTTGAAAATCTACCGGTAGGGCAGAAACTGCTGGCGGCCTTGCTGGTGCTATTGACCACCGTATTACTGGTGGCCAACCTGACGTTTATCAGCGCCGCCTACTGGATCTCCCAGGAAAGCATGGCGCCCCAGGCATTGCAGGCGATTGGCCGACTGGTGTCCAACCCGTCGCTCGCCGCCGAGGCCCTCGAATCCCCAGCCAAGGCCGAAGCGCTGCTCAATGAACTGACCAGTTATTCCCCACTGCGTGCCGCCGCCCTGTACGACGGCGAAGGCAACCGCCTGGCGCAGCTGCAGCACGGCGACCGCCTGCACCTGCCGGACAACTACCGGCATATCGAGGCCTGGCGCGTCACCGAGTTTCGCAGCAACCAGGTCATCACCCTGCCCCGTGGCGCCCAGCCTTCCGGGCATTTGCTGCTGGTGGCCAGCAGTGAACTGCCGGTGGCTTTCTATACCGGTACGCTGACCGCGAGCCTGGGCATCCTGATTTTCAGTGTGTTGCTGTGGCTGGTCATCGCCCGGCAGATCAAGCGCCTGATCACGCGCCCGATCCATGAACTGGAAGAACTGTCCCGCCAGGTGACCCGCGAAGAGAACTACGCCCTGCGCGCCGGGCGTGGCAACCATGACGAAATCGGCAGCCTGGCCGAAGCCTTCAATACTATGTTGTCGCGCATCGAAGCCCGCGAGCAGCAGCTCAAGCGTGCGCGTGACGACTCCCAGGCCGCTTACGACCAGGCCCAGGGGTTGACCGAAGAAACCCGGCATACCAACCGTAAGCTGGAACTGGAAGTCCAGGTGCGCAGCAAGATCGAGAAAAAGCTCACCGGGTTCCAGAACTACCTCAACAGCATTATCGACTCGATGCCCTCGGCGCTGATCGCTCTGGACGAGCAGCTCTATGTCACCCAATGGAACCAGGAAGCCACCGCCCTTTCCGGTACGCGCCTGGACGAAGCCCTGAACCAGCCGATTTTCCTCGCCTTCCAGCCGCTCAAGCCGTACCTGCCGCAAATCAAGGCCACGGTGGAGCAGCACACGGTGGAACGGATCGAGCGAGTCACCTGGGTCAAGGACGACGAGCCCAAGCATTACGCACTGACGTTCTACCCGTTGATGGGCGGTGCCGGGCGCGGCGTGGTGATCCGTATCGACGACATCACCCAGCGCCTGTCCCTGGAAGAGATGATGGTGCAGTCGGAAAAAATGCTCTCCGTCGGCGGCCTCGCCGCCGGTATGGCCCACGAGATCAACAACCCACTGGGCGCGATCCTGCATAACGTGCAGAACATCCGCCGCCGCCTGTCCCCGGACCTGCCCAAGAACCTGGAGCTTGCCGAGCAGGTGGGCATCGAGCTGGATACAGTCAATCGTTACCTGCAAGGCCGCGAAGTCCCACAGTTGCTCGACGGCATTCAGCAGGCCGGTGCACGTGCGGCGAAAATCGTCACCCATATGCTCAGTTTCAGCCGTCGCAGTAATCGCCAGATGGCCCCCTGCGATTTGCCGGCCCTGATCGACCAGGCCGTGGAAATCGCCGGCAACGACTTCGACCTGACCATCGGTTTCGATTTCAAGGGCCAAGCGATCATCCGCCAGTTTGACCCGCAACTGGGCCCGGTGCCCGGCACCGCCAACGAGCTGGAGCAAGTGCTGCTCAACCTGCTGAAGAATGCCGCCCAAGCCATCCACCTGCGTGACAACGACAGCGAGCCGGGGCGCATTATCCTGCGCACCCGCCTCAACCCGCCGTGGGCAGAAATCCAGGTGGAAGACAACGGCATCGGCATGAGCGAAAACGTGCGCAAGCGCACCTTCGAACCGTTCTTCACCACCAAGGAAATCGGCCAGGGCACCGGGCTTGGGCTGTCGGTGTCGTATTTCATTATTACCAACAACCACAAGGGCCAGATGGAAGTGCATTCCACCCTGGGCCAAGGCACCTGCTTTACCTTGCGTCTGCCCCTGGCCGGCAGCCAATTGTCCCCCGCAGAACTTACCCAACTGGAGCACTGACCATGGGCTTTCGCCTGTCGAAGATCTACACCCGTACCGGCGACAAGGGCGAGACCGGCCTCGGCGACGGCCGCCGCGTGCCCAAGGACCACCCGCGCGTGGAGGCGATTGGCGAGGTAGATACGCTTAACAGCCAATTGGGCCTGTTGCTGGCCAACCTGGAAGAGCAAAGCGGCAAGCACCCGGCGCTGATGGACGTGATTGAGGTGCTCACACCGTGCCAACATCGTTTGTTCGACCTGGGCGGTGAGCTGGCGATGCCGGTGTACAAGGCGTTGAATGCAGCGGAAGTGGATCGGCTGGAAGCGGCGATTGATCGCTGGAACGAAGAAGTCGGGCCGTTGGAGAACTTCATCCTACCCGGTGGCTCAGCCTTGATTGCCCAAGCCCATGTGTGCCGCAGCATGGCGCGCAGTGCTGAGCGGCGCTGTCAGCAGTTGAATACGGTGGAGCCGTTGGAAGGCGTGGGGTTGGCGTACATCAATCGGTTGTCGGACTTGTTGTTTGTGGCGGCCAGGGTGATTGCCCGGCGCCAAGGTGTTGCTGAAGTGTTATGGCAGGCCGCTGCCAAGCCACACTGACATTTCCCAGGGGACTGACGGGGCCTCATCGGGAGCAAGCCCCCTCCCACATTCAGACCACATTCCAAAGTTGGAACTCGGTCGAATGTGGGAGGGGGCTTGCTCCCGATAGGGCCCGTCAGAACACCATCAAACCTGCGGCCAGAACGCCCTGATACCTGCCACACCCTGCGCCCCAGCCTCCCAAGCCTTCTCCCGCTGCGCAGGCCCAACCCCGCCCAACAGGAAAACTGGTTTGCTGAACCCGCGAATCAATTCCTGCGCCTGCTCCCAACCCAACGGCTGCGCATCCGGATGGGTCTGGGTCGGCTGCACCGGCGACAGCGTGACAAAATCCACGTCCATCATCTCGGCCAGCGCCAGTTCTTCAGCGTTGTGGCAGGACGCGGCCAACCAACGGTCTTTGGGCAGCGGGCGACCCTTGCTGGCGTATTTGCGCAACTGCGCCGAGGTCATGTGCCAGCCGGCGGCAGGGAAATCCCCCAGCCATTCAAACGGCCCCTTGAGCATCAATTGCGCCTTGCCAGCACACAGGCCAACCGCATCCACCGCCAGGTCACGGTATTTGGGGTCATAGCCATTGGGCGCACGCAGTTGAACCAGCTTGGTGCCACCGGCGATAGCCTTCTGGATACCACGCAACAGCGTCGGGGCTTCCAGCTCGCCCGGGGTGATCAAATACTCGGCGGGCAAGCGTGCAGCAGCTACAATCGGCGCATTCGCCGCCGGGAACTCATAGTTGACCAAGTCCCGTGGCGTCACCCATTCCAACGGCTGCCCTTCGGCGCCATGGGGCTCGCCGGTAAAGGCCGAGACTTCCCAGACATCCAGCAACACCTGCTTGTCCGGATAATCATGCTGCACCTTGATCAGCGGTCGCGCCGTGGTGACCTGGATGCCCAACTCTTCCTGCAGTTCACGGGACAAGGCCGTGGCGACCGATTCATCGGCCTCCACCTTGCCCCCGGGAAACTCCCAGAGGCCGCCTTGATGCTGGGTATCGGCACGGCGCGCCAGCAGGATCCTGCCGTCGACACCGCGGATCACCGCTGCTGCTACATGCACTCGTTTCACCGCCAGTTTCCTCTTGGTATCAGGTACGGTATTCCGCATTGATCTTCACGTATTCGTGGGACAGGTCCGTGGTCCAGATGGTTTCGCTGCACGCGCCACGACCCAATTCGATGCGGATGGTGATTTCTTCCTGCTGCATGACCGCCGAGCCCTGGGCCTCGGTGTAGGTTTCGGCGCGAGCACCACCGCTGGCGATGCACACGTCGCCGAGGAACACGTCAATCTTGCTCACGTCCAGGTCCGGCACACCGGCACGGCCAACCGCCGCCAGGATACGGCCCCAGTTCGGGTCCGACGCAAACAGCGCGGTCTTGATCAGCGGCGAGTGAGCCACGGTGTAGCCCACGTCCAGGCATTCCTGGTGGTTGCCGCCGCCGTTGACTTCAACAGTGACGAACTTGGTCGCGCCCTCGCCGTCCCGCACGATGGCCTGGGCTACGTCCATGCACACTTCAAATACTGCCTGCTTCAACGCCGCGAACAGCGGGCCGCTGGCTTCGGTGATGGGCGGCAGGCTGGCCTGGCCGGTGGCGATCAGCATGCAGCAGTCGTTGGTCGAGGTGTCGCCATCGATGGTGATGCGGTTGAACGACTTGTTGGCAGCGTCCAGGATCAGGCTTTGCAGCACCTCGCGCGAGACTTTGGCGTCGGTGGCGATATAGCCGAGCATGGTGGCCATGTTCGGGCGGATCATGCCCGCGCCCTTGCTGATGCCGGTTACGGTAACCGTCACGCCGTCGTGCACAAACTGGCGGCTCGCACCTTTGGGCAAGGTGTCGGTGGTCATGATGCCGGTGGCCGCAGCCGCCCAGTTATCCACAGACAGGTCATCCAAGGCAGCTTGCAAAGCGCCTTCGATTTTTTCCACCGGCAGCGGCTCGCCGATCACGCCGGTGGAGTATGGCAGCACTTGGCTGGCGTCCACGCCGGTCAGTTGGGCCAGCTTGGCGCAGGTGCGCGCAGCAGCCACCAGGCCTGGCTCGCCGGTGCCGGCGTTGGCATTGCCGGTGTTGGTCAGCAGGTAACGGATCGTGCCGGCCACACGTTGCTTGGCCAGGATCACCGGCGCAGCGCAGAAAGCGTTGAGGGTGAACACACCGGCAACGGTCGAGCCTTCGGCACAGCGCATCACTACCACATCCTTGCGCCCCGGGCGCTTGATGCCGGCCGAAGCGATACCGAGCTCAAAACCGGCAACCGGGTGCAATGTGGGCAAAGGACCAAGACCAACAGCCATGAATGCGCTCCTTAAAAATAGGTGATGTCTGTGCCGTCGTTAGCGACGGTGGGAATTAATGGCAAAACGCCGCGACGGCTAATGCCGGTCGCGGCGCGGGGTGTTGCAGCGTCAGGCGAAAATCTTAGTTGATTTCGCCGTGGCAGTGTTTGAACTTCTTGCCCGAACCGCACCAGCACAGTTCGTTACGGCCCAGCTTCTGATCGTTGCGAACCGGGGTTTGGGCCAGGGCCACATCGACCTCTTCGCCCAACACCTCAGGCGCTTCCAGGCCCGGTGCTTCGTCATGCTGGAATTGCAGGCGCGCAGCCAGTGCCTCGGCTTCCTGACGCAGGCGAGCTTCTTCTTCGATCGGGTCTTCGCGACGCACCTGAACGTGGGACAGCACACGGATCGAATCGCGCTTGATCGAATCCAGCAGTTCGGAGAACAGCGTGAACGACTCGCGCTTGTACTCCTGCTTCGGGTTCTTCTGGGCGTAGCCACGCAAGTGGATGCCGTGACGCAGGTGATCCATGGTCGACAAGTGGTCTTTCCACAGGTCATCCAGCACGCGCAGCACGATTTGCTTCTCGAAGGTGCGCAGTGCTTCGGCACTCGCCTGCTCTTCTTTCTCGTTGTACGCGGCCAGCAGTTCGGCCATCAGTTTTTCGCGCAGGGTTTCTTCGTACAGGTGGTCGTCTTCGTCCAGCCATTGCTGAACCGGCAGGTCAACACCGAAATCGCTCTTCAGTGCCGCTTCCAGGCCGGCGACATCCCACTGCTCAGGCAGGGACTGTGGCGGGATGTGGGCGCTGACGGTGGCATTCAGCACGTCCTGACGGAAATCAGCGATGGTCTCGCCAATATTGTCGGCGGCCAGCAACGTGTTACGCATGTGATAGATCACTTTACGCTGTTCGTTGTTGACGTCATCGAACTCGAGCAGTTGCTTACGAATGTCGAAGTTACGGCCTTCGACCTTGCGCTGGGCCTTTTCGATGGCGTTGGTCACCATGCGGTGTTCAATCGCTTCACCGGACTGCATGCCCAGGGCCTTCATGAAGTTCTTCACCCGATCAGAGGCGAAGATACGCATCAGGCTGTCTTCCAGCGACAGGTAGAAACGGCTGGAACCAGCGTCACCCTGGCGACCGGCACGACCACGCAACTGGTTGTCGATACGACGCGATTCGTGACGCTCGGACGCGATCACCTGCAAACCACCGGATTCGAGCACGGCCTGGTGGCGTTTCTGCCAGTCAGCCTTGATCTGGGCGATCTGCTCAGGGGTCGGGTTGTCGAGCGAGGCCACTTCCACTTCCCAGTTGCCGCCCAACAGGATGTCGGTACCACGACCGGCCATGTTGGTGGCGATGGTCAGTGCGCCTGGGCGACCGGCCTGGGCGATGATCTCGGCTTCTTTTTCGTGGAACTTGGCGTTGAGTACCTTGTGCTCGATGCCTTCCTTGTTGAGCAGGTTGGACACGTGCTCGGAAGTCTCGATGGTGGCGGTACCCACCAGGATCGGACGGCCCTGGGCGATGCCGTCCTTGATGTCATTGATGATTGCCGCGTATTTCTCTTCGGCAGTCAGGAACACCAGGTCGTTGAAGTCTTTACGCGCCAACGGCTTGTTCGGCGGAATGACCATCACGGCCAGGTTGTAGATCTGGTGGAATTCGAACGCTTCGGTGTCGGCCGTACCGGTCATGCCGGACAGTTTGTTGTACAGACGGAAGTAGTTCTGGAAGGTCGTGGACGCCAACGTCTGGCTTTCGGCCTGGATGTTGAGCCCTTCCTTGGCTTCGATGGCCTGGTGCAGGCCTTCGGACAGACGGCGACCCGGCATGGTACGGCCGGTGTGTTCGTCAACCAGTACGACCTGGCCGTCCTGGACGATGTACTCGACGTTGCGATGGAACAGCTTGTGGGCGCGCAGGCCGGCATACACGTGGGTCAACAGGCCCAGGTTGTGCGCCGAGTACAGGCTTTCACCCTCGGCCAGCTCGCCGATCTGGGTCAGCATCTCTTCGACGAACTGGTGACCGGCTTCGTTGAGTTCGACCTGGCGGGTCTTCTCGTCGATGCTGAAGTGACCTTCTTTGGTCACCACGCCTTCCACTTCCTCGATGTGCTGCTCCAGGCGCGGGATCAACTTGTTGATCTCGGTGTACAGGCGCGAGCTGTCTTCGGCCTGGCCGGAGATGATCAGTGGGGTACGGGCTTCGTCGATGAGGATGGAGTCGACTTCGTCGATCACGGCAAAGTTGAGTTCGCGCTGGAATTTCTCTTCCATGCTGAACGCCATGTTGTCGCGCAGGTAGTCGAAACCGAATTCGTTGTTGGTACCGTAGGTGATGTCGGCAGCGTAGGCGGCGCGCTTCTCTTCCGGCGGCTGGAACGGCGTTACCACGCCGACGGTCAGGCCGAGGAATTCATACAGCGGGCGCATCCAGTTGGCGTCCCGGCGAGCCAGGTAGTCGTTCACCGTCACAACGTGCACGCCCTTGCCGGACAGTGCGTTGAGGTAAACGCCCAGGGTTGCCACCAGGGTCTTGCCTTCACCGGTACGCATTTCGGCAATCATGCCTTCATGCAAGGTCATGCCGCCGATCAACTGCACGTCGAAGTGGCGCATGCCCATGACACGCTTACCGGCTTCACGGGCGACCGCAAAGGCTTCGGGGAGCAGCTTGTCGAGGGTTTCACCTTTGGCTATGCGGGCCTTGAACTCTTCGGTCTTGGCGCGCAATTGCTCGTCCGACAGAGCAACCATCTGCTCTTCGAAGGCATTGACCAGCTGCACCGTCTTGAGCATGCGTTTGACTTCGCGCTCATTCTTGCTTCCAAAAAGTTTCTTTAACAAAGGCGCAAACATATCGGCAGGTTCTTCCACACATAGGGATGGAGGGCGCACCGTCAGTGGCCCGAGCAGCCCTCACGGCCGCATGCGAACGCGCATTCTACCCGGAATCGTGGGTGAGGAAAGTGGCGTTGTTCCCCGATGCTGGCATGGGCCTGTGAGAGGGCTTGTTTAAAATAAGGGCTTTTGCTGGAACTTCAACCCATGAGGTGCAGAAGTTACCTATTGATTTCACGAGAAAAGCTCCGTAGATGCATGGCCTCGGGGTGTACCGGCGCTTTCTGTTAAGATGACCGCTCTGTTACTTAAGGTGTCCAGACATGGCATTTCGCCCACTTACAGCCCGCGCTCCCGGCGTGTTGCTCCGCGAAGCCAAGCCGTTGAAAGCCATCTTTGGCCATGCGCAACGCCTGGGCCATTTGCAACGCCTGCTTGAAAGCCAGCTGCAACCGGCCGCACGTGAACATTGTCATGTGGCGTCCTGGCGTGAAGGCAATCTGCTATTGATTGTGACCGACGGCCATTGGGCGACCCGCTTGCGTTATCAACAAAAACGCTTGCAGCGGCAACTGATGGTATTTGATGAGTTCGCCAGTTTGACGCGGATTCAGTTCAAGGTGCAGCCGCCCACCGTGCCGCAAGGCGCAGTGGGACATACCATGGACCTGTCGGAAAATGCGGCCGAAACCCTCCAGGCAACGGCCGACGGGATCAGCGACCCGGGCTTGCGCGCGGCACTTGAACGGCTGGCCGCACACGCTAGGCCCAAGCCCTGAATCGCTATTTGCGCTTACTGCCGCCCAGCAACGACCCCAACAAGCCGCGCACCAACTGGCGCCCCATCTGATTCGCGGCCTGCTGCATCGCAGACTTCAACGCCTTGCCGGCCGTGGTTCCCAGGAATGCGCCGGCCTTGTCGGTGAAGCTCGGTTCTTCGGCGGTCGGTGCAGCCTCGCCAGTGGGCCCAAGCTCCTTGCGCGCCATCAGCACCTCATAGGCCGACTCACGATCAACCGGCTTGTCATAACGCCCCAGCAGCGGCGAACTGGCGACCAGTGCCGCGCGCTCGGCTTCGCTGAGCGGCCCGATCCGCGATTGCGGGGGTGCAACCAATACGCGCTGGACGACTTCTGGCGTACCTTTTTCCTGCAAGGTCCCCACCAACGCCTCACCGGTGCCCAACTCTGTCAGCACCGACAACGTATCGAACGTCGGGTTGGGCCGGAAACCATCCGCCACCGCCCGCAGGGATTTCTGTTCTTTCGCGGTGAAGGCGCGCAAGCCGTGCTGGATGCGCAGGCCCAGTTGCGCCAGCACTGTGTCGGGCAAATCGCCCGGCGATTGGGTGACGAAGTACACGCCGACACCTTTGGAACGGATCAGGCGCACCACTTGCTCCAGACGCTCCTGCAAGGCTTTGGGCGTATCGGCGAACAACAAATGCGCCTCGTCGAAAAACAGCGCCAATAGCGGTTTCTCGGCATCGCCGCGTTCCGGCAATTGTTCGAACAACTCCGCCAGCAGCCACAACAGGAAGGTCGCGTACACCTTCGGCGCCTCATGCACCAGGCGGCTGGCGTCCAGCAGGTGGATGCGCCCCCGACCATCGCTGGCAGGCTGCAAAATATCCTCGAGTTGCAGGGCCGGCTCGCCAAACAGGGCTTCGGCGCCCTGCTGCTCTAATACCGCCAGGCGCCGCAACAGCGCCTGGCTGGAGCCGGTGGTCATCAGTGCCGCGTCGTCGCCCAGCAGTTCCGGGTGATAGCGCAGGTGATTGAGCAGCGCCTTGAGGTCCTTGAGGTCCAGCAGCAACAGGCCTTCACGATCGGCCACCTTGAAGGTCGCATAGAGCGCCGATTGCTGGCTGTCGGTCAGTTCCAACAGGCTGCCGAGCAATAACGGGCCCATTTCGCTGATGGTGGTGCGCAACGGATGACCGGACTGCCCGTGGATATCCCACAGGGTGACTGGGTACGCCTGGGCGGTGTAATTCAGGAACGGCATGCCGGCAATCCGTTCGGCCACTTTGCCTTGCGGGTTGGCGGCGGCACCCAGGCCGCAGAGGTCGCCCTTGATGTCGGCGGCGAACACCGCCACGCCAGCATCACTGAAGGCTTCCGCCAGGCGCTGCAAGGTGACGGTCTTGCCGGTGCCCGTAGCGCCAGCGATCAACCCATGACGGTTGGCCAGGCGCATGGACTGGGCGATGGGCTGGCCGCCTGGGCCGGCACCGATAAGCAGTTGTGTGGAGTCAGGCATTTCGTCACCTATGGTTAATCTTTAGTGCCGCGAGGTCGATACAGACGATGTGAACCCCACAAAGACTAAAAAACGGTCAGATAATTCCTAAATGGACCAACGGAGCTATCAGCAGAAATATCACACCTTTTTTGACGCTGCCATTTCGCGCCTCCCAAAAGGACGCGCTTCGGATATTAAGACCTTAGCGGACCCTACAAGCCATGAACAAAAATCTGCGCTTCAGCCACAAAATCCTGCTTGCAGCCTCCCTTATCGTCATCGCCGCCTTCGCGTTGTTTACCCTCTATAACGACTACCTGCAGCGCAACGCGATCCGCGACGACCTCAATAACTACCTGCATGAAATGGGCGATGTCACCGCCAGCAATATCCAGACCTGGCTCACCGGGCGTATCGCGCTGGTGGAAAACGCTGCACAGAACATTGCCATCAACCCTGAACCGTCCGTCGTCGCCAGCCTGCTGGAGCAGAAAGCGCTGACCTCTTCATTTATGGCGACCTACGTCGGTGACAGCCAGGGCACCTTCACCATCCGCCCTGACACCAAGATGCCCGACGGCTTCGATCCGCGTGTTCGCCCCTGGTACAAGGGCGCCCAGGCCAGCAATGGCTCGACCCTGACCGAACCCTATATTGACGCGGCTACCGGCCAGTTGATCATCTCTGTCGCCACTCCCAGCACCAAGGCGGGCCAGAATATCGGCGTGGTAGGTGGCGACCTGAGCCTGCAAACCCTGGTGGATAACATTGGCGCGCTGAACTTCGGCGGCATGGGTTATGCGTTCCTGGTCAGTGCCGACGGCAAAGTGTTAGTACACCCGGACAAAGCCCTGGTGATGAAGACCCTGGCAGACGTGTACCCGAAGGACACCCCCAAGATCAGCGCGGACTTCAGCGAAGTGCAAGCCAACGGCAAGGCCAATATCGTGACCTTTACCCCGATCAAGGGTTTGCCGTCAGTTAACTGGTACCTGGGTATTTCGGTGGATAAAGACACATCCTTCGCCATGCTCAGCAAATTCCGCACCTCGGCGGTGATCGCCACGATCATCGCGGTAGTCATCATCATCGCCCTGCTGGGCATGTTGATCCGCGTCTTGCTGCAACCGCTGCACCTGATGACCAAGGCCATGCAGGACATCGCCGACGGCGAGGGCGACCTGACCCGGCGCCTGGTCATCCAGAACAATGATGAGTTCGGCACCTTGGGCAATGCTTTCAACCGTTTCGTCGAGCGTATTCATACCTCGATTCGCGAAGTGTCTTCGGCCACCGAGCAGGTCAATGAAGTGGCCCTGCGGGTAGTCAGCGCCTCCAACTCGTCGATGGTCAATTCGGACGAACAGGCCAACCGCACCAACAGCGTCGCCGCCGCCATCAACCAACTGGGAGCCGCCGCCCAGGAGATCGCCCGTAACGCGGCCCAGGCCTCCAACCAGGCCAGCGATGCGCGGCACTTGGCCGAAGACGGCCAGCAGGTGGTGGAACGCAACATCAAGGCGATGACGCAGTTGTCGAGCATGATCAGCGCATCGAGCAGCAATATCGAAGCACTTAATAGCAAGACGGTGAATATCGGCCAGATCCTTGAAGTGATCACCAGCATTTCCCAGCAAACCAACCTGCTGGCGCTCAACGCGGCTATCGAAGCGGCGCGAGCCGGGGAAGCCGGGCGCGGGTTTGCAGTGGTGGCCGATGAAGTGCGCAACCTGGCTCATCGCACCCAGGAATCGGCACAACAGGTGCAAACGATGATCGAGGAGCTTCAAGTTGGCGCCCGTGATTCGGTGAGTACCATGAGTGAAAGCCAACGTCACAGCCTGGACAGCGTGGAAATCGCCAACCTCGCCGGCGAGCGCTTGAACAGCGTGACCCTGCGAATTGGCGAAATTGACGGCATGAACCAGTCCGTTGCCACTGCCACCGAAGAACAGACCTCGGTGGTGGAGTCGATCAATATGGACATCACCGAGATCAACACCCTCAACCAGGAAGGGGTGGAAAACCTGCAATCGACGTTGCGCGCCTGTTCGGACCTGGAGCAGCAGGCGTCGCGCCTGAAGCAATTGGTGGGTAGCTTCCGGATCTGATAGACAGCATTGCCCCCTCTTCTTGGAGCCGGTACTCGGTCTAAATGTGGGAGGGGGCTTGCCATCATCCTCACCTTGAACGCGCAGCACGACACCAATCCCGATAGAACATCTATCCTTACCTCAGGTCCACGTTAAGGAGAGCAATGGATCGGAGGGATGTTCATCGTGCATATCGCTGACATAACCATGTTCTACGCCCCCGCCAGCGGTGGTGTACGCACTTACCTCGACGCCAAGCACCGGCGCCTGGCGCTCAAGCCTGGGATTCGCCACAGCCTGTTGATCCCCGGCGCACACTTGAGCGAGCAGGACGGCGTCTATAAAGTGCCGGCCCCCGCCCTGCCCTTCGGCAAAGGCTATCGCTTCCCCCTTCGCTTGGCGCCATGGCGAAATGTCCTGCACGATTTACAGCCCGATCTGATCGAAGTCGGCGACCCGTACCTCACCGCCTGGGCGGCGCTGGATGCCCGGCGCCAGTTGGATGTGCCGGTCATTGGCTTTTACCACTCCGATCTGCCGCTGCTGGTGAGCAACCGTATGGGGCCGTGGTTCACCCCTAATGTTGAAGCCTATGTCAGCAAACTCTACGGGAATTTTGACCGCGTGCTGGCGCCTAGCCAGGTGATGGCCGACAAGCTCACCGGGCTTGGGGTAAGAAATGTCTTCGTCCAACCGCTGGGGGTAGACCTGCACACCTTCACCCCCGACGTGCGCGACCCCGGCCTGCGCGCCGAACTGGGAATTGGCGAAGACACCCGGCTGCTGATCTTCGCCGGACGCGGTTCCAAGGAGAAAAACCTGCCGGTACTGCTCAACTGCATGAAGCGCCTCGGGGACGGCTACCACTTGCTGCTGGTGGGCTCGGGGATGCCGGCCAACGTGCCGGATAACGTCACCGTGGTCGATGGGTTCCGCCCGGCCCGGCATGTGGCCCGGCTGATGGCCAGCGCCGATGCCTTGCTGCATGGCGGGGATCAGGAAACCTTCGGCCTGGTGATCCTGGAGGCCATGGCCTGTGGCATCCCGGTGGTCGCCGTCGCGGCCGGGGCATTCACCGAGATTGTCGACGAGCGCTGCGGCCTGCTATGTGCCCCCAATAACCCCAAGGCGATGGCCGATGCAGTGCGCGAATTGTTCGGTGCCGACAGCCGACGCCTCGGCGCCCAGGCGCGGCGGCATGTCGAACAGCATTACGCGTGGGACACGGTGGTCGATAGTCTGCTGGGGCATTACCAGGCGGTGCTCGGCAGCCATAAACCGATGCTCGCCCATGGCTGAGCGTTCGCTGATGCTGGTGCTGCACGATGTGGCGCCGAGCACTTGGGCCGACTATCGGCCTTTTGTCGAGGCCGTCGACGCGCTGGGCAACGTACCCATTACTTGGCTAGTGGTGCCGGACTTCCATCACCATGACGCCCTGGCCGCCCACAGTGATTTTCGTCGCCTGCTCGACGGCCGTGTGGCCAAGGGCGATGAACTCGCCTTGCACGGTTACTACCATTGCGACGACCAACCTCGGCCACGTTCGCCAAAAGAGTGGTTCATGCGGCGCATCTATACCCATGAAGGCGAGTTTTACCAGTTGCCCCAGGCCGAGGCGCTGCAACGGCTTACCGCCGGCATCGAGGTATTCCAGCGCAATGACTGGCCGCTGCAAGGGTTTGTCGCCCCAGCCTGGTTGATGAGCGACGGCACTCGCCAGGCATTGCGCCAGTTGCCACTTGGCTACACCAGCGATCCGCACCATATTTATCGCCTGCCTGACTTCAAGCGCATCGACGCCCCGGGGCTGGTCTGGAGCGCCCGCAGCGCCTGGCGCCGCGGGCTGTCGAAAGTCCTCAGCGACCGGCGTGAGCAACGCTGGCGGACAGCCCCGGTGATCCGACTGGGATTGCACCCAGTGGACATGCGCCACGAGTTTTCCCGTCTTTACTGGCTGCACACCCTGCAACGCCTGCTCAACGCTGGCCGTATGCCGCAGACCAAGGCCGCCTGGCTGGCGATGCAGCCATGGGACGGCTGACTACTCGCGCCCACGGTCGGCAAACCGCTGCTCAAGCGTCTTTTCCTGGGTCGGCAGGTGGCTCGTCCTGCTCCTGCATCTGCTCCCACAAACGGGCCGCCTCGGGAAAATCAGTACCATCCTCGGCGTCCAGCGCCTCAGGGTCGTAGCGACTCAGACAGCCCTCGCCCACTGTAGCGGGCGCCCTGGATGTGGCTTTATCGAGTGGGTCGGTCATGGGTGTGTCCTGAAGTCGGGATAAAAAAAGGGCCTGGAGAGTTGTACCTCCAGGCCCCTGTTTCTTTCAATCAATACCGATTGATCAAAAGACTACCGTCTTGTTGCCGTGCACCAACACGCGATCTTCCAGGTGATAACGCAGGCCACGAGCCAGCACCATCTTCTCGACGTCACGGCCGAAACGCACCATGTCTTCAATACTGTCGCTGTGGCTGACGCGCACGACGTCCTGCTCGATGATCGGGCCGGCGTCCAGCTCTTCGGTCACGTAGTGGCAAGTCGCGCCAATCAACTTCACGCCGCGCAGGGACGCTTGGTGGTACGGCTTGGCCCCGACAAACGAAGGCAAGAAACTGTGGTGGATATTGATCACCTTGCCGGCGTACTCGCGGCACAGTTCCGGCGGCAGGATCTGCATGTAGCGCGCCAGCACCACCACGTCAGCCTCGTGTTGCTTGACCAGGCGCGACACCTCGGCGAACGCCGGCTCCTTGTCCTGCGGGTTGACCGGCACGTGGTAGTACGGGATGCCGTGCCATTCGACCATGCTGCGCAGGTCGTCATGGTTGGAGATCACGCAGGCGATCTCACAGTCCAGTTCATCGCTGTGCCAACGATGCAGCAGGTCTGCCAGGCAGTGGGACTCACGGCTGGCCATTAGCACGACACGTTTCTTCTGCTCCGTGTCGGTGATGTGCCAGCTCATCGAAAACTCTTCGGCGATAGGCGCAAACGCCTCGCGGAAAGCCTCCAGGCCAAAGGGCAGCGTATCGGCACGAATTTCGTGACGCATGAAAAACCAACCGCTGAGATCATCCGAGTGATGGCTCGCCTCGGTGATCCAGCCATTGTGGGAAGCCAGAAAGTTACTGACCTTGGCAACGATGCCAACCCGGTCCGGGCAAGCAATCACCAGCCGAAAAGTGCGCATTAGGGGGAAACTCCAGAACTTCGCAAAGGCCGCTATTCTAGCGATTGCGCAGAAAAACTGCAGTATTCCTTGCGGCTTATTCTGATGCCTGCTCGATGCAACACCCCTTGATAGCGTAAGGTTTTACCATCGCCATATGACCGTACAAAGGCAAGCTCAGGCAGTTGGCGAAAAAAATAACGCGATTATCTTTAAGCATAGCGCCTACTAATTAACTCGTTTGCATAGCGTCGCCACAAACAATCAATGTAATTCACATAAATACCGTCTTAATTGTTTACTTGATGAATTTGCCTGACTATTATTAGGCCACTCACCCTGTCAATCAGCGTTCTACATAAGGTAGTCCACATGTCTCTGATCAACGAATACCGCGCCACCGAAGAAGCTATCAAAGAGCTGCAAGCCCGCTTGAAGAACCTGTCCCAAGACGACAAGCTGCAAACCGAGCTGGAATTCGAAGGCAAACTGCGCACCCTGATGGGTGAATACTCCAAATCCCTGCGTGACATCATCGCGCTGCTGGATCCAGAGTCGAAAGTTAAAGCACCGCGCGGCGCTGTGAAAACTACCGGCACCAAGCGTGCTCGCAAGGTCAAGCAATACAAAAACCCACACAACGGCGAAGTGATTGAAACCAAAGGTGGCAACCACAAAACTCTGAAAGAGTGGAAAGCCAAGTGGGGCGGTGACGTGGTTGAAGGCTGGGCTACCCTGCTGGGCTAAGCCTGGTCGGACGTTAACCCGATACGCTACACATAAAAAACGCCAGCTTGCTGGCGTTTTTTATTGTCTGGATATTCTACAGTTATCCGCTTACAGATTCAGGCGAGCGGCTAAAGAGTCCGCATAGTCCTGCCACTGGTCCAGCACCTGGCACTGAAACGATGTAGCACTAACCGCCAACTCCTCACGCGCTTGCTTAAATGCCAACAAGGTATTCGGTGCTCCCCACTGCGGGTCCGACAAACGTTGCTGACAGAAAAGTTTCCAGCGCTGTTGCTCCTCATTGTTCAAGGTTTCAGGAAAGTTACGCGCGCGGTAGCGAAATAATAATTCCGGCAAACGATGATCATCGAATGGCCACTGCTGACGCGCTAAATGCGCAGGCTCTGCCATGCGAACTTGTTCACATAAACGGCGATCGCGATCGCCAATAAAACCATCGTAGAGCTGCTGCTCCGGGTCTGCGTTCGCCGCAAAGTCTTCCTCGGCGTAAATGGCCGCCAACTTCCCACGCAAAACTTCCTGTGCGTCAGTTAGCCGCAGTGCTCGCGCCTGATAAGTGTCCATATCCAATTGCAGTCGCTCGCGGTCTTGCAAGCGCAGTACCTTTAAAGGAGCTACCACAGGGCAGCGATTGATATGCAACAACTTGAGAGGGACGGGCAGCTCACCTTCCGCCAACTCATCACGGCGCGTGTAAAGGCGCTCGCGCAGGGTCGCGGCATCCAGCTCCAACAGCCCCTGAGGGTCGAGCCCCAGGTCGCAGACGATCAAGGCATTGCGATTGCGCGGGTGCCAAGCCAGAGGCAGTACCACGCCCAGATAATGGCGCTCGGCGGAAAAACGCCCGGAGATATGCACCATCGGTTGCAACAACCGCACCTGATCCATGACCCGCTGCTTGCTACGCAGTTGAAACAGCCATTCATACAGCTTGGGCTGCTTTTCACGGACCAATCGCGCCAGAGCGATGGTCGCGCGTACATCAGAAAGCGCATCGTGGGCCTGGCCGTGATCAATGCCATTGGCTTCGGTCAGCCGCTCCAGCTTGAGCGTCACGCGCCCGTCTTGCTCAGGCCAGGTAATCCCCTCCGGCCGCAGGGCGTAGGCAGTACGCATCACATCGATCAAGTCCCAGCGACTGTTGCCGCCCTGCCACTCCCGGGCATAAGGGTCGAAAAAGTTGCGGTACAGGCTGTAACGCGTCATTTCATCGTCAAACCGCAGGGTGTTGTAACCGGCGCCGCAGGTGCCTGGCGCGGCCAGTTCGGCGTGCACCCGAGTCATGAAGTCGGCTTCGACGAGGCCCTTCTGCGCGAGAACACCCGGGGTAATTCCCGTAATCGCACACGCGGCTGGATGGGGCAGAATATCGTCGCTGGGCTGGCAATAAAGATTGATCGGCGCCCCCACCTCGTTGAGTTCGAGGTCGGTACGGATACCGGCTACCTGGAGCGGGCGATCGTTGCGTGGGTTGATGCCGGTGGTTTCATAGTCGTACCAGAAAATCGAGGTCACGGGCTATTCCTGTGCTGAAGACCGATAAAGTCTAGGCGCTGCAAGGCATTCGGGGCCAGCGATACCTTAACTGTATAAATATCCAGCAAAACCTCGAGTGGTTGCTTCCAGCGTCGACACTGCTAGCATCCGTGTCTCTTAGTCGCCTCGCAGTGCAAAGGATCGCAATGGCATCAACCCCTTTGGATACCCACTACCAGATCGAGACCCCGGAAGGTATCGACCTGCCCTTACGCCCTGCCGGCCTGCCGCCCCGCGCTTTGGCCTTTGCATTCGACCTGGGCGTGCGTGGGATCATCATGGGCATCCTGCTGGTGCCCTTGGCGCTGCTTGGCAACATTGGAGTCGGGCTGGGTTCGCTGCTGCTGTTCCTGGTGAGCTGGTGGTACATGGTGCTATTCGAAGTTCTCAACCAGGGTTGCTCTCCGGGTAAGCAGGTGATGGGCCTGCGAGTGGTACAAGATGACGGCACGCCCATTGGCTGGTCGGCGTCCCTGATCCGCAACCTGCTGCGTTTTGTCGACATGCTGCCTTTTGGTTACTTCCTCGGGGCAATCAGTTGCCTGCAACACCCGCATTTCAAGCGGCTCGGCGACTTGGCCGCCGGTACGCTGGTGATCTACCGCGAACTGCCACTGGTACGCCCGCGAATACCTCAAGCGGCCGCCCTGCGCCTGCCCTTTGCACTGGAACTGAGCGAGCAGCGGGCCATCCTTGGTTTCGCCGAACGCCAGGCCGAGCTCTCTAACGAACGGGTGCATGAACTGGCCGCGATCCTCGCCGCGCCCCTGCAAGTGTCCCCGGCACGCGCCGTGGAGCAACTCAACGGTGTGGCCCGTGGCTTGTTGGGGCCGACATGAAACAGAGTCTTTTTGAAAGCCGCCACCAGCAACAATGGCAAACCTTCGCCGAACAACTCAAGCAACTGGAGCAAGGTAAAGCCAAGGCCGCCGACGTCGCTGACTTCCCTCATCAGTATCGACGCCTGTGCCAACACCTGGCCCTGGCCCAGGAACGCGGCTATAGCAGTTACCTGATAGACCCGCTTCAACAACTGGCGCTGCGCGGGCATTCGCAGCTGTATCGCCATCGCAGCCAGCTGGCGGCAGAGGTACTGGCCTTCCTCCTCGCCGACTTCCCGCGCCTGGTACGCGAACAGTGGCGCTTCGTGCTGATCGCCGGCCTGCTGTTCTTTGGCAGCCTGTTAGGTATAGCGCTGCTGGTCTACCTGTTTCCCGACCTGATCTACAGCATCGTCAGCCCGCAGCAGGTGGCCGAGATGCAAAGCATGTACGACCCCGAGGCCAGCCGCCTGGGGCGCGCCGCCGAACGTGCCGCCAGTGAAGACTGGATGATGTTTGGCTACTACGTGATGCACAACATCGGCATCGCCTTCCAGACGTTTGCCGCCGGCCTGCTGTTCGGCCTGGGCAGCGTGTTCTTCCTGATTTTCAATGGCTTGGTCATTGGCGCGGTCTCCGGGCACCTTACCGGCATCGGCTATGGCCAGACCTTTTGGTCATTTGTGGTAGGTCATGGCGCGTTCGAGCTGAGCGCCATCACATTGGCCGGGGCCGCGGGGTTGCAACTGGGCTGGTCGCTGATCGCTCCCGGGCGTCTGACACGCAGCGACGCCCTGCGCCTGGCGGCCCATAAAAGTGTGCGAATGCTCTGCGGCGTCATGGTGTTCCTGCTGATCGCTGCGTTCATCGAAGCCTACTGGTCCTCCACTACCAGTATCGAACCCTGGATCAAGTACCTGGTAGGCGCCGCACTTTGGCTGCTGGTAGCCGCCTACCTGATCCTTGCAGGACGGACTCCCCATGCGCCTGACTGATTCCAGCGTGGTGATTCGCCCGCGTACCGCCTGGGAAGCCATGGACCTGGGGGTGCTGATGGCCAGGGAACATCGCCTCTTGCTGATGGGCAGTTGGGCGATCGTGAGCCTGCCGGTGTTTATCTTACTTACCCTGCTGCTGTGGGATTACCCGTCGTTAGCCATGTTTTTGTTCTGGTGGCTCAAGCCGGCCTTCGACCGCTTGCCGCTGTACATTCTGTCCAAGGCCCTGTTTGGCGAAACACCCAGCCTCAGGCACGCCGTTCGCCACTGGCCGCGCCTGCTCAAGGGCCAACTGTTCGCCAGCCTGACCTGGCGGCGACTGAGCATGAGCCGCAGCTTTACCTTGCCGGTAAGCCAACTTGAAGGCCTCGATGGTCATGCACGTCAACAGCGGCTGGGGATATTGCAGCAACGTAACGCTGGTGCCGCACGCTGGCTGACGACTATCGGCGTACACCTGGAAATCGGCCTGTGGTTCGGCTGCATGGCCCTGTTCTATCTATTCATCCCGCAACAAGTTGAACTGGACTGGGATTGGCAACGGGTAGTATTGGCAACGGGCTCGGATGTGCTATGGCTGGAGCACCTGAGCAATGCTTTCTACGCATTGGTGCTGGTGTTTTGGGAACCCATCTACGTAGCCTGTGGTTTCAGCCTTTACCTCAACCGTCGCACGGTCCTGGAGGCCTGGGACCTGGAGCTGATCTTCCGTCGCTTGCGCCAGCGCCTGAGCGGTGTTGCGCCGCTGTTGTTACTGGTCGTCGGGCTGGTACTGCTACCGCTCAGCCCATCCGTCATGGCAGATGAAACGACGAGCCATAAGCCACTCAGCACCCAGGCCGCCAGCCAATCCATCAAGGCACTCCTGGAAAAGCCGCCCTTCAAGAACCCGGAAACCGTCACTCGTTATCGGTTTGGCGAAGAGAAGGCGCCGGGTAAAAACGAGGCCCAGGGCGACGGTAAATTACCCGGCTGGCTCCAGGTATTACTCGATAACCTCAATAGCAACAATTTCAAAAACGTCGCTAAAACCCTGGAAATACTGCTATGGGGCCTGCTGATTGGCGGGCTTGCGCTCGTGGTGTGGCGCTACCGTGAATGGTTACGCACGTTTGTCAGCCGGCGCCCTCGCCCTCCAGCCAAAACACCCACTCCCGCGCAGTTGTTCGGGTTGGAGCTCGGCATCGAGACATTGCCCGAAGACATCGCCAGCACCGCCGAACAACTATGGCCCACCCAGCCACGGGAAGCTCTCGGCCTGCTGTACCGCGGCCTGCTCAGCCGTTTGTTGCATGAGTTCAACCTACCGCTGAAAAAAGCCGATACCGAAGGCCAGGTACTGGAGCTCGTTCAACATTTACAGCAAGCACAGTTGCTGGCGTTCAGCGACGAGCTGACACGCCACTGGCAAAACCTAGCCTATGGTCACCGCCTGCCACCTGCCTGCGCCCAACAAAAGTTGTGCAGCGATTGGCGTGCTCTGTTCAGTAACGGAGCGAGCCAATGAAGCGACCGTTATTGTGGGGGGCGCTGTTACTGGCTTGCCTGCTGGGCGTGGGCGGCTTGTATGCCTGGCACAAGGCAGTTCCCTATGACGAAGTGGTGGATCGCGGGCCATCGCCGGATGCTCGGGCCAACCCCTATCTGGCTGCCGAGCATTTCCTGCGCCAGCAAGGCCTGGCAGTGCAGCATGCCAACGGTCTTGAACGCCTCGTCGACCTGCCTTCCAAGGGCCGTAGCCTGTTGCTGCTGGGGGAACGCAGCAACATGTCCCCACGCCAGGTCGAGCAACTGCTGGAGTGGGCCAAAGCCGGAGGGCACCTGCTGCTGGTCGCCGAGGCATTGTGGGACGAAGAAGCGGGCAAAAGCGGTGACCTGCTGCTTGATCGCCTTGATATCCACCAAACCTTGAGCGAAAGCTTCGACGAACCGGCGCCACCTCGTAAAAAGCCAGCGCCAGACCTGACCAAACTCTACGTCGACAACGAAACCGCACCGGCGTATTTCAGTTTCGACACCGATTTCAACCTCACCGACCCCAAGCACCTGGCGCAGTTTTCAGCCAACAGCGCCCAGTCCAGCCACCTGATGCAACTGGACCTGGGGCAAGGCCGCGTCACGGTGATCACCGATAGCGACCTGTGGAAAACCCCGGGCATCGGTAAACACGATAACGCCTGGTTGCTGTGGTACCTGAACCAGGGCACCGACGTAACCTTGCTGTTCAACAGCGACGTGGACGATCTGTTTACCCTGTTGATGCGTTATTTCCCCCAAGCCATCGTCGCACTCGCGGCGCTGGTTGCCCTGGCACTGTGGCAGGCCGGCATGCGCCAAGGGCCGATACAGGCACCGGCTCCCAAGGCGCGCCGACAGCTGCAGGAACACTTGAAGGCCAGCGCCGATTTCCTGCTGCGCCGCAGCGGCCAGGGCACCTTGTTGCAAGCCTTGCAGCACGACATCCTGCGTGCAGCCCGGCGCCGCCATCCAGGCTTTGAACACCTCGACACGGCAGGACAATGGCAGGTGCTGGAACACCTGACGCGACAACCCCCTCATATCATCAGCCAGGCGCTCGGCCCACCTCCACTGAAACGGCTCTCCAGCGCCGACTTCAGCCGACAGGTGGCGTGCCTGCAAACCCTCAGGAATGCCTTCCTGAAACGCCTTTCGCAAATAGGACAGAACTGCGTTCTCAGAGATTGCCGGAAGCGTGCGCCACTCGGCCTACCTAGCGGTGTGCGCGTCGTAATCTAGATGATTGGTATGAGGGCAAACCTAGTCCACAGATCTATCCGCAGACGATGGCCGCCGGCAAGTCACTAAGATTGCTCGGGTACGCGGTATACCGGTTTGGGGCTCACGAGCACTTTCAGCTCGATACCGAAGACATAATCATTAACTTCTATCCAGCACCTTTTTGAACGCTACTCACTGCTGCCAGTTGATCTGAGAGCTACTTCGTAAGTTGCGCGTGGTCGGTTCGTCACCCACCTCTGCTGGAAATTAGGTTACGCCCATCTTGCTGGCATTGTAGAATCAGTCCCGAAGGGGTGGGTTTTTCCTCTCGTGCAAGCGAGGGCGGTTCTGATAATTAACAGCTTCGGCTGTTGGGCCTTGCCCACTGATCCCCTAGGGGATGTTCAACGGTACTCAAACCCTCCTGCCCCTTCGCCTTTTCTATGGAGAGATGTGAGTGAAAAAGGACGGCGTCTGGTTCACCTATAAAGCACGCATTCAGGCTCACAAGCGCCTGGAGTGGCTCGACTTTCACTCACAGCTTTTGCTGGTGTGGTACGCAATACTGAGTGCCGCACTCGGCGTGCTGACTATTAGGAACAGTGAGGTACTAGGCGCCAATACCGACATCATGGCGACCATTCTGTCGGTCGCTCTACTTGGCGTTTCACTCACTGTTACTAACCGCGACTTCCGAGCGCGCGCCACACAAATGCGCACGAACTACCTAGAGCTGCAAAAGCTCCATCGCCGGCTCCCTGACGAATCCCAAGATCCCAATTCTCCCAGGCCCACCGATGAACAAATCGAGCGGTATGACGAGTTGCTTGCGGCCAGTGAGAACCATCGTGAGATCGATGATCGAATTGCCCGCGTTTTTGCAACGGGACTCACAAGTAGATCACCTACGGCGTTCGAGAGCTTCGATGCTCTGTTATGGCTCACTTTGCGCTTTCTGATCACAGCAGTTCTTTATATTCTGCCGATAGCAGTAGGGCTTTACTCGTATTGGGCCAAGCCATGAATGCTGCCCTTAGCTTTAAGAGACGTTTCTCTCGCAAAAGCTTGCAGGAAATCTACACCGACAAGATCAAGCTATCTGGAGCAATAGGGCTGGATCGCGTGAGACCCGCGAATCTCGACAAGAATCTATCCGCCGAGCTGGATCACATCATCCAAAAGATTGGCCAATGCGCCTATCGATTCACGGCATACAAGGAAAAATTGATTCTCAAGGGGGCCTCGTCGCTTCCTAGGCAGATTTCCATCCCCACAGCTAGGGACAGAATTGTTTTAAGAGCCCTCTGTAACTGCCTCGCCGACGTATTCCCGACAGCCAAGCTAACCCTACCGCAAATCGTCATCGACGACCTCAAAGGTGCTCTCGACTCAGGCGCTTTCGCTGAATACGCAAAGATCGACCTAAAGACCTTCTACCCCAGCATTCCACACGAACTGATTACTAAAGCCACCAAAGCAAAGATCCGAAAGACAGAATTCAGGCGCCTCATAACCGACGCCCTCACCACACCCACTGTCCCGGAATCCCGAGGTGGCAGAGATGTGGATCGACCAAGTGTCGGGGTACCACAGGGATTGGCTATCTCAAACGTCTTAGCTGAAATTGCTATGCAGGGCATCGATACCACTTTCCAGTCGCGACCAGGAATTTGGTATAAGCGATATGTAGATGACATCCTGATTTTAACGCCGGAAGGTGAGGCTCAGTCCACCGCGAACGAGCTTATTGTAGCCCTTAAGGCACTCAAGCTGAATCCGCACGACTTTGGCCCGGACTCTAAATCCAAGGTCGATGACTTGACCGAGCCTTTTAGTTTTCTGGGATATCAAATCGAAGGTGGCGAAATCTTGGTTCGCCGGGAGAGCATTCTCAGATTTGAAGGCTCAATAGCAAAGATTTTCACTGCCTATCGTCATAAGCTTCAAAGCGCTCGCAGTCGCGCAGATAAAGAGCGTGCACTCGCCTATTGCCAATGGAAGCTCAATCTTCGGATCACCGGCTGTATTTTTGAGGGCAAACGCCTTGGGTGGGCTGCGTACTTTTCGCAGATAACCAGCACCTCTCAGCTCCGAGCGATAAATCACACCATCAGCAAGCTGACTCACCGCTTCTGTCCACGAGGCGAGGTTCGCCCGAAATCTCTTATCAAGACCTTCTATGAGCTGAAGCGGGGCTTAAGCGCAAACCATCGTTACATCCCTAACTTCGATGACCTGCACGTAGCTCAGAAGCGCCAGGTGCTTGAGATTTGGCTTGGCGCTGACGCCAGGCTTTTAAGCGATGCCGAGGTTGAGCGGCGGTTTGCGATCAAGATCAGTAAGGCGGTACGCGAACTGGAAGAGGATATTGCTCAAACGTCTTAGCGATTTTCAGCTCTTGGGTCTGTTAAAACGTTGAAGAATAACGGCAACACTCCTCCTTCATACCTGGATGACTATTGCTGCCAGCAAGGCAACCATGTACGGCAGATGACGCGATGGCGGCGGCGCTACTGACCAACGGACACAAATTTATCGGCGTACTTAAGGTATCGACAGTTCTTAGCGATTAAACTAGCTGGATGAAAAAGGTAAAGAATCATGGCTAGCGGCGAGCATTTAAAAGCGCTATTGCGCTCACACATCAAAGGAGATGACAGTCATTTCCTTGCCGTCGCTATGCAGATGGCTGCACACGAAGCGAAGCAAGGACATGGAAAGCTTGCTGAAGACTTACGCACGCTTATCGACTCTGCCCAGTCCAAGCGAAAGCCGATTCCGTCCGGACAACCGGTTCCCATTGGCCAACCCAGAGGGGAACTGAGCAATCTGCTATCTGTCGCTCTTCCGCAGACTCGTTTCTCAGAAATGATTTTGGACGACGCCACCCATGGACGGCTTGCACGCATCATCAGTGAACAGCGCAACTTCGAAAAAATACGTGCGCACGGTCTTTCACCCCGCCGTAAGTTGCTGCTGGTCGGCCCACCAGGAACGGGTAAAACAATGACGGCCTCGGCACTCGCTGGAGAACTCGGCATCCCGTTGTACGTCGTGCGCCTTGATAGCCTGATAACCAAGTTCATGGGTGAGACAGCAGCCAAACTTCGGCAGGTGTTCGATGCTATCCGAGACACTCGTGGGATTTACTTCTTCGACGAGTTTGACGCCATTGGATCTCAGCGTGGCCTTGCCAATGACGTTGGTGAGATTCGTCGTGTACTCAACAGCTTCTTGCAGATGATTGAGCAAGATCAGTCAAACAGCTTAATCATCGCAGCAACGAACCATCCGGAAATTCTCGACTATGCCTTGTTCCGGCGCTTTGATGATGTTATCGAGTACGGGCTACCTAATCAGGAACAGATTAAAGCCGTGCTGAGAACCCGGCTTGTTAATTTTTCGAAGTCGATAAAAAGCTGGGACAAGCTCACCACTGTAGCGAGCGGCCTGAGCTACGCGGAACTGGTTCGGGCAGCAGATGACGCAATTAAAGACGCGATCATTCATGATCGTGCTGAGGTAGACGCTAAGGACGTGGCAAAGCATCTCGAAGAACGTAAGGCTTTCCACGGAAGACAACGATTATAAGCCGGTAGAGCTTTTCGATGACGGAATCAAACGCAGGGCAGCGACGACACTTTCATTTACAACGCACAGGGCGACCAGAGCGATATCAATCAACGGCGTCCCCAACCCGCGAACCAGTCTTCCCGCCACGCGAGCGAAGAGATCATGGGGCGAAGTTGCTGAGCCAACTGGAGCAATTCAGAGTACGAATGGCGGAGGCTGTTCATCTTCAGCGCTCTGAAGGTCAGGAAGGAGGCTTTGGCTTGCAACTTGAGTTTGTAAGTGAGCCTGGTTTTGAACTGGCATTTGAGGGGTTGGCCCGAGGTCAGCAGCGAATTGAGTTGTTGAATTTGCGTTACGACGGGGCAACTCAAACGCATTTCGCAACCGTGTTCGTTCCAGATGGAAAATTAAGCGCGTTTGAAGGACTGGTAACCCAGTATCTGGACGTCAACACCAGTAAAGGCGTTCCGCGTAATACCCCTCTTCTAAACCCGATTCTTGAAATTCGAGCTGCAACTTTCAGCGCACTTTGGACTGATAGTCCTGGGGCTCTGCCAAGCTCTCCTGATGAGCCGATTTGGTGGGAGTTCTGGTTACCCGCTCGTGATAACCAAGCCGCAGTTCTTCAGCGATTCCGTACGATTGCGGAAGTGCTTGAATTCCAGATTTCACATGAAGCGCTAATCTTCCCAGAGCGAACGGTCATAAACGTGTATGGCACACAAGCAGACATCAGCTCATCCATGGCGCTGCTGAATGAGGTTGCAGAAATTCGCCGGGCCAAGGAAACGGCAGAGTTCTTCGATGCACTAAGCCCAATTGAACAACGCGAGTGGGCGGAGGAGCTGCTCGGGCGTACATCAGGCGGCGATGACAAAAGTGTTCGAATCTGCCTGATTGATACCGGCGTAAATCCCGGACACCCTCTACTGAGCAATCATATTGGAATGGCAGATCTGCACACTGTTGATGCCGAATGGGGAGTTCAAGATGATGTAGGCCATGGCACCGGCCTTGCTGGGATTGCCCTTTATGGCGATCTGATTGATCCACTGTCGGCACAGGGCCCGGTCTCTATTTCTCACCGTATCGAGTCCGTGAAGCTCTTACCTGGTGCCCAGGGCTACCAGCGCGAATCTTACGGTTCGTTGACCATGAACGCAGTAGCCCGGCCAGAAATCATCCAACCCAACATACGACGCGTATTCAACATGGCAATCACGAGCCTTGATGATCGTGACAAAGGTCGCCCTTCAGCGTGGTCGGCAGCAGTAGATCTTCTAACTTCCGATGCTCTGGGTGGCCGCACACAGCCAAGGTTGATGATTGTTTCGGCAGGCAACGCCGACACAGAACAATACCTCCGATACCCCTTCAGTAATCAATCTGACGGCATTCATGATCCCGGCCAATCATGGAACGCGATATGCGTGGGTGCGTATACCCAGAAGGTCACGCTAGATCCGTTGGTTCCGGGGGAATCTGCTCTTGCTGCCAATGGCAGCCTCAGCCCTTACAGCACTACGTCTTGCACTTGGACCAGAACTCCTTGGCCGTTGAAACCGGATGTCGTCTTCGAGGGAGGAAATCTAGTTCGGGACGCTCACGGAATTTTCAGCCATACCTCTCTTTCGCTGCTGACAACATCACATCAACCTCAAAGTCGCCTGTTCTCAACCACATGGGCCACCAGTGCCGCATCTGCATTAGCTTCTCGTATGGCTGCTCAGATCTCTTCTGCCTATCCGCAGATTTGGCCGGAGACGGTACGTGCATTAGTGGTGCATTCCGCCGAGTGGACGGAGCGGATGAAGGCCGACTTTCTGGCGGGCGATGCCAAATCGGACTATGAAGCACTGGTTCGCACCTGCGGTTTTGGTGTCCCTGATATAGGTAGAGCCCTGTGGAGCGCATCCAACTCTTTGACCTTGGTGGTGGAAGACTCTCTTCGCCCGTTCACCAGACAGGGATCCAAACCCGCAACAGCTCGTGACATGCATCTTCACCTACTTCCTTGGCCCCATCAGGAGTTGCTGAATCTCGGAAACGAGGATGTCGAGATGCGAGTAACCCTTTCTTACTTTGTTGAGCCTAATCCTGGCGTGGCGGAACGTGGAATCAAAGGGCGCTATCGATATGAATCCCATGGGTTACGATTCGAGGTCAGCCGATCTGGCGAGGATGCGACAGTGTTCCGTCAACGCATCAACAAACGCGCCCGAGAAGAAGATGATGAAGCCCCCTACCTCAGTAGTCCTTCCGATTCGCGTTGGCTGATAGGCACCCGGGGTCGCCACAAGGGGTCACTCCACTCAGACATCTGGCAAGGGCCTGCCTCTGATCTGGCGGGATTGGGAATGATCGGTATTTATCCAGCGCCGGGCTGGTGGAAAACCTTAGTCAAACAGCGGCGCTTTAACGATGACGTGAGATACAGCCTCGTCGTATCGATCAAGACACAACAAACGGAAGTCGATCTGTACAACGCCGTCGACGTCGCAATCACCAATGCGACGACAATTGTAACGTGAGGTAGTGCGCGACTCATTGCGCATCGGATTGAGCTGAAGGAGTGCTGGCACCCTTTGGGCTCAACCATACTGGATAACAGAACGGCTTGCGATAAACCGCCGGCGAATCATTTAGGGTGATGAACATGGAAGGGACAGTTGAAACACAAGCCGAAGATAGGCGACGCGCGTGGAGTTACAACGGCGCAGTGGAGGCTGGCTTCGAGCCTCAATCCTATTCCTGGGAGGACGTTCCTACAGGGGCGTGGGTTGCTCGACTCGACTTTAAAATTTGGTCGAATAAAACAGCCGCAGGCTGTCTTGGATGCTACTTCACATCGCTTGTTGATGGTCGCCGGTATCAACTATCCGCATTCCGTCCTTACAGATCGACTTCACGGCACTACTCACCGACAGACGAGGGTATTGATTTCTCACAACCTGGGCTTGATGGCCAGACCTTTTTATTGGAGGTAGGTAAATCCGCGAACGGGAAGATCAAATGGCTTTCAGCGGAGTTCCAGGAATAGCTCTAAAAGCGCCCAAATGGGCAACAATGCGGCCGTAATGCTGCGGATTTATCTCCTCGACGTACACCTCATTTTTGAGCATAAAGCCAATCAAACTGGCCCTTCAATACGAACTATGATGTCCCGATCTATAAAAACTCGGCAAACAAGGATGACCTAATGGCTGACTACTTCAGTGATCGTGAACGAGGACCCCGCCCCAGAACGGAACAAAAAATAGGGCAGGTCGCATGGGTTGGCCTCGTCACAATTGTGAACGTGCTTGCCCAACAGGGGGCATTTGGACGCAGCTTCCCAGAGCGGTGCCCTGATGGAACCGACATATACAGTAACAATGATCTATCCCTGAGAAGAGCCATCGAAGCTGAACTCGACGGTTTAACTTGGCCGCTGCCGACTGAGCATAAGGTCGAAGATGACATGCTCTTCCACAAGAGTGAACCATGGCATCCAGACACATTGATTGCCCTAGATCTCGTAGAGTTTGTATGGCGCACAGTAGCTCAACCCATCACCGGCTCCTACCACAGCTATCATCGGCATCACCATCTCACCTTTGATGAAGACGTTGGGCGTAATGCATTTCGCGAAGATGTGAACCGGGTTCTCGCACGTAATGGCCTTGCCTACGAGCTCAAGTCCGACGGCAAAGTTCGGCGTGTATTGCCCGCAGTGATTGGCGAGGCCTTGTCACGCCCCTACCTACGGACCGGTGATTCAACCCTGGACGTCATGCTGGAAGAGAGCCGTATCAAATTCTCTGATCCCAGCCCTTTGATCCGCCGCGAGGCGCTAGAACGACTCTTCGATTCTTGGGAGCGGGTGAAGTCTCTCGCCCATACGGATAAGGCGAAGTCGATTACTATCATCCTAGACAACTGTGCAACCGAAACCGGGTTTCGCGCCCTACTCGAAAAAGAGGCTCGCGAGCTTACTGCGATAGCCAACAGTTATTTATTGCGTCATCACGAGGTTGGACAGGAGCCTGTGATTGATGTCCAGCACGTTGACTATTTGTTCCACCGTCTGTTTGCGATACTTGACCTCGTCATCCGCAAGAACGCCCCTCACTGAAGGTCACGGCGCGACGAGATTGGCCTCTTCGTGAGGGCGGCTACTCAGCTGTCTCGCGCATAAAAACACGAAAGAAGTTAAATTGGGTAAGTATCTGATTTATGGACGATAAAACGCATGTAACAGTTACCAAGGCTCCAGAACCCATGAGCGACTCTCCAATGGCCACCACCCTGACCACCGAGAACCTTCGACATGCCAGCCAGCAGGCCCAGGCCCTGCGTGTGGAATTGCGCAAGGCAGTGATTGGCCAGGACCAGGTGATTGACGACGTGCTTACCGCCTTGATCGCAGGCGGCCATGTGCTGCTCGAAGGCGTACCTGGCCTTGGCAAAACCTTGCTGGTACGTGCCTTGGCGCGGTGCTTTGGCGGTGATTTCGCACGTATCCAGTTCACCCCGGACCTGATGCCCAGCGATGTGACCGGCCACGCCGTGTACGACCTGCATACCGAGCAGTTCAAACTGTGCAAGGGGCCGCTGTTTACTCACCTGTTGCTGGCTGACGAAATCAACCGCGCCCCCGCCAAGACCCAGGCGGCCCTGCTCGAAGCCATGCAGGAGCGACAGGTCACCCTTGAAGGCGAGGCACTGCCCATCGGCCAGCCATTCATGGTGCTCGCAACCCAGAACCCCATCGAGCAGGAAGGTACCTACCCGTTGCCCGAGGCCGAGTTGGACCGGTTCATGCTCAAGGTCCGCATGGACTACCCCGACGCCCAGCAGGAACTGGACATGGTGCGCGAAGTGACGCGCTCGTCCAGGGCTGACATGCTGGATGTACAGCCGTTACGCACCGTGCTGCAAGCCGAGGACGTGGTACTGATGCAGAAAATTGCCAGTGAGCTGCCCCTGGATGAACAGATCCTCGACTATGCCGTGCGCCTGGCGCGAGCCACCCGCAGTTGGCCAGGGCTGACCATCGGTGCCGGTCCACGTGCCTCCATCGCCCTGGTACGTGGCGCCCGTGCCCGCGCGCTGTTGCGTGGCGCAGAGTTCGTGACGCCAGATGACATCAAGGGCTGCGCCCTGGCAGTGCTGCGTCACCGGGTACGCATCGCGCCGGAACTGGACATCGACGGCTTGGAAGTCGACCAGGTGCTCAAGCAGTTACTCGACCAGATTGCGGCCCCAAGGCAATGACCCCGCCATGAAGCCGACCCGTTTGCTCCTGATCTGGCTGGGTCTACTGCTGGGCCTGAATACCCTGTTGGGCGCCTCGGTGGCGTTGCAGGTCAAAGTGTCTGAAACCTTGCATTCAGTGGCCTGGGGCCTGCTTCTGGCCCTGCTGCTATTGGCGATGCTGGATGCCGCACGCTTGCGCCGCAGGCCCTCGGTGCGGGTACACAGGAAACTGCCTGGCAGCCTGGCGCTGGGGCGTTGGGAAGAAGTCCGCCTGTCGCTGGAGCACAACTACCCACAGCCACTGACCCTGCTGGTGGTCGATCACGTGCCCGATGGCCTGAGTGTGGGTAACCTGCCCCAAGCCATCCAGCTACGCCCCGGCGAGCGCGGTGAGTTGGGCTATCGCGTTCGTCCCTTGCGGCGCGGGCATTTCAGCTTCAGTCGCTGCGAACTGCTGTTGCCCAGCCCATTGGGCCTGTGGTCGGCGCGACGATGGGTTGAAACCCATGATGCCACCCGCGTTTACCCGGATTTCGCCCGCTTATACGGCGCGCAGTTGCTGGGTGTGGATAACTGGCTGAGCCAACTGGGTGTGCGCCAACATCAGCGCCGGGGATTGGGCCTGGAGTTTCATCAACTGCGCGAGTTTCGTGAAGGTGACAGCCTGCGCCAGATCGACTGGAAGGCCACCGCCCGGCAACGCACACCCATTGCCCGGGAATACCAGGATGAACGCGACCAGCAGATCGTGTTCATGCTCGATTGCGGCCAGCGCATGCGCAGCCAGGATGATGAGCTGTCCCATTTCGACCATGCCCTCAATGCCTGCCTGCTGTTGAGCTATGTCGCGTTGCGCCAGGGCGATGCCGTAGGGCTGTGCACGTTCGCCAGCGACACACCGCGCTACCTGAAGCCGGTCAAGGGCACTGGCCAGTTGAACTTCTTGCTCAATGCGGTCTACGACCTGAATACCACTCGAAAAACTGCCGACTACCAGGCTGCCGCCGACCAGTTGCTGGCACGACAAAAACGCCGGGCACTGGTGATCATCGTCACCAACTTGCGGGATGAAGATGATGAAGCGCTGATGACTGCCGTCAAACGTATCGGTCGGCAACACCGGGTACTCGTGGCAAGCCTGCGGGAGGAAGTCCTTGACCGGTTACGCCAAGCTCCCGTGCAGACCTTGCCCGAGGCACTGGCCTATAGTGGCGCCATCGATTATCTCAACACCCGTAATCAGCTCCATGATCGTTTGACCGCCCATGGGCTCTCAGTGCTCGATACGTTGCCGTCGGACCTGGGCGCCACACTGGTGACGCGCTACCTGGGATGGAAAAAAGCCGGTGCGCTCTGAATGCATGCACTCAGACAGAGGCCTGTAAAGGATCAAAGCTGAAGTACTGCACCAGCGCGTTAATCAGTTGCCCGTACTCTTCGGGTGCCTGATGCACGGCAAACCCGGAATCGTAATGCTGTGGGTTGACATCTTCACGGCTCCACAAGCAGGTCGCCGTCAGGTCAATCGCCTGGAATTCGCCTTTCGCCACTGGAATTTTCAAGCACAGCTCGAAATCCACATCGATCATCATGGGTAACTGGCTGATCAGCATCAGCCCAGTTTCTGAGACATTGCCCAGAAACCCAATCGGCTTGTCGGTGACACGATTAAACACCTGCAAAAAATAAGGCAGTTGATGCCTTTCGATCCGTCGCTGGGTAAACATGGTGAAGTCGCCATCCAATAGCCAAGAGCCTGGCCGTGCCAGTGATTCGGAACGAGCGAATGCCCGCTCTCCCAGAGTCTCGGTGTGACGACAGGTACCGCTTGTCACCAGACAGCTGCCGAGTCAGGGCCTTGCATCCGTTCGAATAGAAACTTGTACAAACGAACATTCAAAGAATAGCCCAAGACTGGCGACGGGCCAGCTATGCAATGACAAATATCATTACAAAGACGCAGGCCGGGGTTTTGCTGCGCCTGCGGCTGGGAAATGCCCCAATTGCTGCAAGGTATCGAGCCTGGCGCGAGCACGGTAGGCATATTCGCTGGATGGGTATTGGCTGATGATGAACTGATAGGTTTGTGCTGCATCGACGAACAGTTTCTGGCGCTCCAGGCATTGGCCGCGCAACATCGAAACCTCCGGCTGCACATAACGACGGGTACGGCTTTCACGATCGACCTGGGATAACTCCAGGGTGACACGCTCGCAATCACCCACCCCATAGGCACGGTAAGCGTTGTTCAAATGGTGGTCCATCGACCAGCGGGTGCAGCCGACAACACTGACGGCCAGGGCAGCAACAAGCAAAATTCGCATGGGGGTTCTCCTGTCTTGTGCAGTGTATCGACCCGTGGTCGAAAATCTTCAAGGGTGTTTACCGATTCAACCGCAGCAAAAACAAGCCAATCGTCGATAAGTAGTGCAAACGAACAATGACTACAACGAAAGAGCATAGTAGCCTTCCCCAGCGCTTGAACTCAGGAGTCTGTGCATGTCCGTCCGTCGCACCAAAATCGTCGCCACCCTTGGCCCGGCCAGCAACTCGCCGGAAGTCCTCGAACAGCTGATTCTGGCTGGTTTGGACGTTGCCCGTCTGAACTTCTCCCACGGCACCCCGGACGAGCACAAGGCTCGCGCCAAGCTGGTGCGTGACCTCGCCGCCAAGCATGGCCGCTTCGTCGCACTGTTGGGTGACCTGCAAGGCCCGAAAATCCGTATCGCCAAATTCACCAACAAGCGGATCGAGCTGAAGATCGGTGACAAATTCACCTTCTCCACCAGCCACCCGCTGACCGAAGGCACCCAGGACGTCGTGGGTATCGACTACCCGGACCTGGTCAAGGATTGCGGCGTCGGTGACGAACTGCTGCTGGACGACGGTCGCGTGGTCATGCGTGTCGATACCGCGACACCGACCGAACTGAACTGCACCGTGATCATCGGCGGCCCGCTGTCCGATCACAAAGGCATCAACCGTCGCGGTGGTGGCCTGACGGCGCCGGCCCTGACTGAAAAAGACAAGGCCGATATCAAGCTCGCCGCCGAAATGGAAGTCGACTACCTCGCCGTCTCCTTCCCGCGCGACGCCGCCGACATGGAATACGCCCGTAAACTGCGCGACGAAGCCGGCGGTACTGCCTGGCTGGTAGCGAAGATCGAACGCGCCGAAGCCGTGGCCGACGATGAAACCCTCGACGGCCTGATCAAGGCGTCCGACGCCGTGATGGTTGCCCGTGGCGACCTGGGCGTGGAAATCGGTGACGCCGAGCTGATCGGCATCCAGAAGAAGATCATCCTGCACGCACGCCGCCACAATAAGGCAGTGATCGTCGCGACCCAGATGATGGAGTCGATGATCCAGAACCCTATGCCGACCCGTGCCGAAGTGTCCGACGTGGCCAACGCCGTGCTCGACTACACCGACGCCGTGATGCTCTCGGCTGAAAGTGCGGCTGGCCCGTACCCGCTGGAAGCCGTGCAGGCCATGGCGCGCATCTGCGTCGGCGCCGAAAAGCACCCGACCAGCAAGACCTCCAGCCACCGTATCGGCAAGGTCTTCGAAAGCTGCGACCAGAGCATCGCCCTGGCCGCCATGTACACCGCCAACCACTTCCCAGGTGTCAAAGCGATCATCGCCTTGACCGAAAGTGGCTACACGCCGTTGATCATGTCGCGCATTCGTTCTTCGGTGCCTATCTACGCGTTTACCCCTCACCGCGAAGCCCAGGCCCGCGCGGCGTTGTTCCGCGGCGTGTACACCATTCCGTTCGATCCGGCTTCGCTGGCACCGAACGAAGTCAGCCAGAAGGCTATCGACGAACTGGTCAAACGCGGCGTTGTAGAGAAAGGCGACTGGGTCATCCTGACCAAGGGCGACAGCTACCACACCACCGGTGGCACCAATGGCATGAAGATCCTGCATGTGGGCGACCCGCAGGTCTGAGTGACACGCTGAAAAAACAAAAGCCCTGTCATGAAAATGGCGGGGCTTTTTGCATTTAAAATGCCGGTTTAGGTGTTGAACCGTCAGGCCTCATCGGGGGCAAGCCCCCTCCCACAGTTAATCGCGTACACCCGCAAAGCCTGTGCTCGACAGTCAGCGCTCAACCACGGGGCAGGAACACATCGGCCAGCAGTTGATTACGCGGCAATCCCGCCAGGAACAGGCGCTTGGAGAAGGCCTCGACGCTGGCAGGGTGCCCGCAGAGCAAGGCCAGCGTTTGCCGCGAAACCAGCCGCAGTTGCGCTAATGCCTGGTTCAACTCCGCCGCCGTCCATAGCTCCACCGTCAGGTTCCCATGCAGCGCGGCAAGCGCCGCCAGGGGTCCGGCCAGGTAATGAGCATCGGCATCATGGGCCAGGTGAATAACCCGGATAGCCCCCTGATGATCCTGGCGCAACGCCTCGCGCAATACGCCCCACAACGGGCCCAGGCCGGTGCCGGAGGCCAGCAGCCACAACGGCCGCGACTGCCAGTCAGGGTCATATTGCAGCGCCCCGCCACGCAACTCGCCCAGGCGTAGAGGCTCACCGACCTTGAAGTGTCGAGCGGCATCGCTGAATTCACCGGGTTGACGGCAGTCGATATGAAACTCCAGGTACGCGTCCTCCTGGGGCAAGCTGGCCAGGGAATAGGGGCGCGCCACCTGCCCCGCCCACACCACCAGATGCTGCCCGGCCCGATATCGCAGGCCGCGCTCCGGTTGCAGGCGCAGGCGCAGCACCGTTGAGTTCAGCCAATCGGCGCCGACCACTTGGGCCGCCAGACCGTCGCGCTGTGGGTCGAACGCTTCGACCTTGAGATCGCCGCTGACCCGGCACTGGCATGCCAGGCGCCAACCCTCCTGGCGTTGCGTCGGGCTCAGGGCCTCGGGCTGCTGGTCGTCAACGTCTCCCTGGCACCGCACCAGGCACGCGTGGCAACTGCCAGCGCGACAACTGTAGGGCACGGCCACACCCGCCTGATTCAAGGCATCCAGCAGGTTACTGCCGGTGGCGACCGACCAGTGGCGTTCGCCGACGTGCAGTTCAGGCATATGAGGTCTCGATCAATAGGTTTGCGCACAGGGAATCACGCCCGGCAGAGTTTGACCATAGTCGGGTGTATCGGCCACCGCGCCGGGTTATACTGCCGCGCCTTTTTAGCGTCGCGCCTGCACCACTTTGGCGTGCCTTGGAAAGATGGTTTCAGCCGACCGACGTAACACTGAAGCCACCTTTATTGAATGTTCCCTTATAGAGGAGCGCGACTCATGACCGTGATCAAGCAAGACGACCTGATTCAGAGCGTTGCCGACGCCCTGCAATTCATTTCCTACTACCACCCCGTTGACTTCATCCAGGCCATGCACGAAGCCTACCTGCGCGAAGAATCGCCGGCGGCCCGTGACTCCATCGCCCAGATCCTGATCAACTCGCGCATGTGCGCCACCGGCCACCGCCCGATCTGCCAGGACACCGGTATCGTCACCGTGTTCGTGCGCGTAGGCATGGATGTACGCTGGGACGGCGCCACCATGGGCCTGGACGACATGATCAACGAAGGCGTGCGTCGCGCCTACAACCTGCCGGAAAACGTCCTGCGCGCCTCGATCCTCGCCGACCCGGCAGGCGCGCGCAAGAACACCAAGGACAACACCCCTGCGGTGATCCACTACTCCATCGTCCCGGGTAACACCGTGGAAGTGGACGTGGCAGCCAAGGGCGGCGGTTCCGAGAACAAGTCGAAAATGGCCATGCTCAACCCGTCCGACTCGATCGTCGACTGGGTGCTCAAGACCGTTCCGACCATGGGCGCCGGCTGGTGCCCACCGGGCATGCTCGGCATCGGCATCGGTGGTACCGCCGAGAAGGCCGCGGTGATGGCCAAGGAAGTGTTGATGGAATCCATCGACATCCACGAGCTGAAAAAGCGCGGCCCACAGAACCGTATCGAAGAGATGCGCCTGGAGTTGTTCGAGAAGGTCAACCAACTGGGCATCGGCGCCCAGGGCCTGGGTGGCCTGACCACCGTGCTCGACGTGAAGATCATGGACTATCCGACCCACGCCGCCTCCTTGCCGGTGTGCATGATCCCCAACTGCGCCGCCACCCGTCACGCGCACTTCGTGCTCGACGGTTCGGGCCCGGCGTCGCTGGAAGCGCCATCGTTGGACGCCTACCCGGAAATCGTCTGGGAAGCCGGCCCGTCGGCCCGTCGCGTCAACCTCGACACCCTGACACCGGAAGAAGTGCAGAGCTGGAAGCCGGGCGAAACCGTATTGCTCAACGGCAAGATGCTCACCGGTCGCGACGCCGCACACAAGCGCATGGTCGAGATGCTGAACAAAGGCGAAACCTTGCCGGTCGACCTCAAGGGCCGCTTTATCTACTACGTCGGCCCGGTTGATCCAGTGCGCGAAGAAGTGGTTGGCCCGGCTGGCCCAACCACCGCGACGCGAATGGACAAGTTCACCCGCCAGATCCTCGAGCAAACCGGCCTGTTGGGCATGATCGGCAAATCCGAGCGCGGCCCGACCGCCATCGAAGCGATCAAGGACCACAAGGCCGTGTACCTGATGGCCGTGGGCGGCGCTGCTTACCTGGTGGCGCAAGCCATCAAGAAGTCGCGTGTGGTGGCGTTCGCCGAACTGGGCATGGAAGCCATCTACGAGTTCGACGTGAAAGACATGCCGGTCACCGTTGCAGTAGACAGCAAGGGTGAGTCGGTACACATCACCGGTCCTGCCATCTGGCAGAAAAAGATCAGTGAAAGCCTGGCGGTAGAAGTGCAGTAAGCACTTTTTCCACACGCATAAAGGCGACTGCGGCCCCACGGCCCAGTCGCCTTTTTTATTGGGGTGAAGGCGCTTGCTCCTACACCACAAAATGCAGTCCGGCTCATGGTATGGTGCTCGCCCCTTACCGCGCTTGTTCATCATCGTATGATCGTGATCCCTCGCCCTCTGCGTCTGACCTTTTACTCGCTGTTGATCATCGCCGGTGCGGTGCTGGCCGCTGCCTTGGCTACGCGTCATGCCGAACGCCAAGCCTTGGTGGATGACGCCGCTCGTGCCAATCAACAGCTGGCGTTATACGCCAACTCGCTGCACACCCTGATCGAACGCTACCGTGCCCTGCCCGCCGTGCTGGCCCTGGACTCGGAAATGATCCGCGCCTTGAAGGGCCCACTGGATAGCACCACCCAGGACGTGCTCAATCGCAAGCTCGAACGCATCAACGGCGCCGCCCAGTCCTCGACCCTGGAACTGATGGACCGCACCGGCCTGGCAGTGGCCGCCAGCAACTGGAACCTGCCCAGCAGTTATGTGGGGCACAACTACGCGTTTCGACCGTACTTCAGCCAGACCCTCAGCCAAGGCACCGGGCGCTTTTATGCGGTGGGGGTGACCACTGGCATTCCGGGTTACTTCCTCTCCAGCGCGGTGGTCGATGAACACGAGCAGTTCCTCGGCGCCATGGTGGTCAAGCTGGAGTTCCCCGAACTGGAACGCGAATGGGCCCAGGGTAATGACTTGCTGCTGGTCAGCGATGCGCGCGGCATTGTGTTTATTGCCAATCAGCCCGGCTGGCGTTATCGCAACCTGCGGCCGTTGTCAGAGAGCGACCTGGCTGAACTCAAGGCCACCCGTCAATACGACAAGAAACAGCTGCAACCGCTGGAAACCAACACCCTCCAGCACTTCGACGAAAACAGCCTTCTGGTGCGGGTCAACGGCCCGGACGGCAATGCTAATTACATCTGGGAATCCCTGCCGCTCAAGGCCGAAGGCTGGACCCTGCATCTGCTGCGCAAACCCCAGTTCGCCTTTGAAGACCAACGCAACGCCGGCCTGGCGGCTGCCGGTTCCTGGCTGGCGGTGGTGTTCCTGGTGCTGTTTCTCAGCCAACGCTGGCGCCTGGCCCGCTTGCGTCAGCGCAGCCGCGAAGAGTTGGAACAGCTTGTGGAAGAGCGTACCCAGGCGCTGCGCACCGCCCAGGATGGCCTGGTGCAGTCGGCCAAGCTGGCGGCACTGGGGCAGATGTCCGCCGCCCTCGCCCATGAGATCAACCAACCACTGACAGCCCAACGCATGCAATTGGCGACGCTGCGGCTGTTGCTCGACCACGGCCGGGTGGACGATGCCTACAAGGCGCTCACGCCGCTGGACGACATGCTCACGCGCATGGCCGCGCTCACCGGCCACCTCAAGACCTTTGCACGTAAAAGCCCCAGCGGCCTGCGCGAACGCCTGGACCTGGCCACCGTGGTCGACCAATCCCTGCACCTGCTGGATGCGCGCCTGCGCGATGAAACCATCGGCGTAGTGCTGGACCTGACACGGCCAGCCTGGGTACGCGGCGACGCAATTCGACTGGAACAGGTGCTGATCAATCTGCTGCGCAACGCCCTCGACGCCATGGCCGCCAAACCACGCAAGCGCCTGGAAATCCGCCTGCACGCCGATCAGCAGCTGTGGCAACTGACCGTCAGCGACAGCGGCGGTGGCATCGCCGAAGAACACTTGAACAGCGTGTTCGACCCGTTCTTCACCACCAAGCCGGTGGGTGACGGCCTCGGCTTGGGGCTGGCGGTGTCCTACGCTATCGTGCATGAATTGGGCGGGCGCCTGAGCGCCGGTAACCGTGGTGACGGCGCGGTATTTACCCTGACCTTACCGATTGCACTGGAGACGCCATAGCCATGTTGAACGCAGTGATTGTGGTCGATGACGAAGCCAGCATTCGCACAGCCGTCGAGCAATGGTTGAGCCTGTCGGGGTTTGAGGTGCAGCTGTTCAGCCGCGCCGAAGAGTGCCTGACGCAACTGCCCAAGGACTTTCCCGGGGTAATTTTGAGCGACGTGCGCATGCCCGGGCTCAGCGGCCTTGAGCTGCTGGCCGAGGTACAGCGGCGGGATGCCGACTTGCCGGTGATTCTGCTCACTGGCCATGGCGACGTACCGATGGCCGTCGAAGCCATGCGCGACGGTGCCTACGACTTCCTGGAAAAACCCTTCAGCCCGGATGCCTTGCTCAACAGCCTGCGCCGGGCGCTGGACAAGCGCGGCCTGATCCTGGAAAACCGCCGCCTTCACCAACAGGCCGATCACCGTGCACAACTGGAATCCAGCCTGCTGGGGGTGTCGCGCAGTTTGCAGAACCTGCGCCGCCAGGTGCTGGACCTCGCGACCTTGCCGGTCAACGTGCTGATCCGTGGCGAGACCGGCAGCGGTAAGGAGCTGGTCGCTCGCTGCCTGCATGATTTTGGCCCGCGGGCGAAGAAGCCGTTTGTGGCGCTCAATTGTGCAGCCATCCCCGAGCAGCTATTTGAAGCCGAGTTGTTCGGCCACGAAAGCGGTGCGTTTACCGGCGCCCAGGGCAAGCGCATCGGCAAATTGGAATACGCCCACGGTGGCACACTGTTCCTGGATGAAATCGAAAGCATGCCCCTGGCCCAGCAAGTCAAATTGCTGCGGGTGTTGCAGGAACAGAAGCTGGAGCGGTTGGGATCCAACCAAAGCATTCATGTGGATCTGCGCATCATTGCCGCCACCAAACCGGACTTGTTGGAAGAGGCTCGCGCCGGGCGCTTTCGTGAAGACCTGGCCTATCGCCTGAACGTCGCACAACTGCGCTTGCCGCCGTTGCGTGAGCGTCGCGAAGATATCCCGTTGCTGTATGAACATTTTGCGCACAGTGCTGCCGAGCGTTTGGGCCGCCATGTCGAGCCCTTGAGTGGGCCGCAGCTGGGGCGCCTGCTCAGCCATGACTGGCCGGGTAACGTACGCGAACTGGCCAACGTCGCTGAACGTCAGGTGCTGGGGCTTGGCGAGCCGGAACCGGAAGAGATCGAAGCCGGGCAATCGCTGGCGGCGCAGCAGGAGGCGTTTGAGGCGCATTGCCTGAAAGCTGCGTTGACTCGGCATAGAGGCGATATCAAGGCGGTGCTGGCCGAGCTGCAACTGCCGCGCCGCACGCTTAATGAAAAGATGCAGCGGCATGGGTTGGTGCGGGAAACATTTCTCTGACCTAGCTTATGTAGCGATTGTAAGGACGTCTTCGCGAGCAAGCCCGCTCCCACATTTCGATTTGTGAATACATTCAAGTGTGGGAGCGGGCTTGCTCGCGAAGGGGCCAGCAGCCATAAGCGGATTTCCGCTCACCACCTCAAATCCATCAGCAACTTTCCGCTCAAAAAACTCTTACAACCCTTCTATTCCGGGCCCTCATCTACCTGGCACAGCTCCTGCTATAGCCGAATCAGGCTGCGTTCGCGCCGCTCCATAAAAACAACTAGATGAAGGATCCTTCAATGGATAACTCCAACACCTTGCCTCTTGGATCGACGGCAGAAAAAACGCAGGGACGCACCACCTCCAGCCGGATCAAGTCGATCTTCAGCGGATCGGTCGGCAACATGGTCGAGTGGTACGACTGGTACGTCTACGCCGCCTTCTCACTGTACTTCGCCAAGACCTTTTTCCCCAAAGGCGACACCACCGCCCAATTGCTCAACACCGCCGCGATCTTCGCCGTAGGCTTCCTGATGCGCCCGATCGGCGGCTGGCTGATGGGGCTGTACGCCGACAAAGTCGGACGTAAAAAAGCCTTGATGGCCTCGGTGTACCTGATGTGCTTCGGCTCGCTGCTGATTGCCCTGAGCCCAGGTTATGAAATGATTGGTATCGGCGCGCCGATCCTGCTGGTGTTTGCCCGCTTGCTGCAGGGCCTGTCGGTCGGTGGTGAATACGGCACCTCCGCCACTTACCTCAGCGAGATGGCGACCAAGGAACGTCGCGGCTTCTACTCCAGCTTCCAGTACGTGACCCTGATCTCCGGACAGCTCATCGCGCTGGCGGTGCTGATCGTGCTGCAACAACTGCTGACCACCGAGCAGCTGTACGCCTGGGGCTGGCGTATCCCGTTCGCCATTGGCGCCCTGTGTGCAGTGGTCGCGCTCTACCTGCGTCGTGGCATGGAAGAAACCGAGTCGTTCACCAAGAAGGAAAAGGCCAAGGAAAGCGCAATGCGCACCTTGATGCGCCACCCCAAGGAACTGATGACCGTGGTCGGCCTGACCATGGGCGGCACCCTGGCGTTCTACACCTACACCACCTACATGCAGAAATACCTGGTGAACACCGTCGGCATGAGCATCTCCGACTCCACCACCATCTCGGCGGCCACGCTGTTCCTGTTCATGTGCATACAGCCGCTGGTCGGCGGGCTGTCGGACAAGATTGGCCGGCGGCCGATCCTGATCGCCTTCGGTATCCTCGGCACCCTGTTCACCGTACCGATCCTCACCACCCTGCACACCATCCAGACCTGGTGGGGCGCGTTCTTCCTGATCATGGCGGCGCTGATCATCGTCAGCGGCTACACCTCGATCAACGCCGTGGTGAAAGCCGAACTGTTCCCCACAGAAATCCGCGCCCTGGGCGTGGGCCTGCCGTATGCCCTGACGGTGTCGATCTTCGGCGGTACCGCTGAATACATCGCCCTGTGGTTCAAGAGCATCGGCATGGAGACCGGCTACTACTGGTACGTGACCGCGTGTATCGCAGTGTCGCTGATGGTCTACGTGACCATGAAAGACACCCGTAAGCATTCGCGGATTACCACCGACTAACTGTCCGACGTGGTAAAAACTGTGGGAGCGGCAGTGCGACGATTCGACTTACTCGCTCCCACATTGGATATGATGGCCGCCCCCAAAATTCAAAGCAGGACCGGCCCATGTCCGATGATATCCACTTCTATGAACCCGCCAACGGCCACGGTCTGCCCCACGACCCGTTCAACGCGATTGTCGGCCCACGGCCGATTGGCTGGATCTCGTCACACGACAGCGAAGGCCGCCTGAACCTGGCGCCCTACAGCTTCTTCAACGCGTTCAACTACATTCCGCCGATCATTGGCTTTTCCAGTGTCGGGCGTAAAGACAGCCTGAACAATATCGAACAGACCGGCGAATTCGTTTGGAACCTGGCCACTCGCTCGCTGGCCGAGCAGATGAACCAGAGTTGCGCAGCGGTATCGCCTGAGGTGAATGAATTCGAGTTATCCGGCCTTACGCCGGTGGCCTCGAAAGTCGTCGGTGTGCCACGGGTGGGCGAGAGCCCGGTGTCGTTCGAATGCAAGGTGACGCAGATCATCCAGCTGCAACGCGCCGATCAGCAGTTGGTACCGAGCTGGCTGGTGCTGGGCGAAGTGGTGGCGGTGCACATTGCCAAGTGGCTGCTAAAGGATGGGATCTACGACACCGCTGCCGCCGAGCCGATTTTGCGCGGTGGCGGCCCAGCGGATTACTTCCAGCTGGGGCCGGAAGCGCTGTTCAAGATGTACCGCCCAGGCGTCACAAAACCCTGACTGAAATGCAGTAAAAATATGGGAGGGGCGGTGCGGCAAGCCCCCTCCCACATTTGCTCATCTGTGTTGTTTAGTTCGCAGCAGTTGCCCAGCTCAGTCGGCCTTCTTCGTCCACATCGACCAGGCACTCAAGCTGCAGCGTCGCCGCATCATCGGCATCCGAAGCCGTCTTGAACTTCTGCCCATCAAGGATCTTGTGAAACTGCGGTGCACACATGCCATCCAGTGCCTTGACGGCAACGGCGGCGCTGTAGCCCTCTTCACCTGGTACTACGGCGGAAACGGCTTCGTGGTGGGCAAATTGTTTACGTGCCATGTTGCAGGTCCTGGCCAATGGAAAGTCGGCCATTGTAACCCTCAACCGGCGAGTTGCAGGTACTCGCCGTAGGCGTGTGCGGCGGATGCATCGGTGAAGGTCTGGAAGTCCATGCTGCTGACCACCATGTCGTTCAACAGCTCGGTGAAGATCATCAGGGCCGGAGAGCTGAAGTAGGCACTCATGGCCTGCTCGCTGCTCCAGAACCCCGACACCAGCCAGACATCGGGATCGACCTGGGAATGCTGCAACGAGAATTGCAGGCAACCCTGGGCCTGGCGACCCGGTTCAATCAAACTGCTCAAGCGTGCACCGAGTTCGGTGCTGCACCCGCTACGGGCGCGGATAAAGGCCATATGGCTCGCGGGAATGGGGGTGGACATGTTCGACTCTCCCGTTGAGAAGTGATGCTCGGCAAACACTGTGGGGGCGTGTTGCCACAGGATCAAAGATAACGACGTGGATGCGGGTGCGGTTAGTCAATTCCTGCAGGCTTATTGCACAATCCTGCGAAAAACGTAGAGAGGGCGTTTGGCATCGCTGATTCATTCCATGCACAGGCCCAGTGTTTCAGGGAGATGACAGCCTGCATGATTGCCTGATTCGCGACATATCGCAGGATCAGGCAAGGATCAGGCAGAATCGACGTAACACTATTTGAAAAGCCGCCACTAAGCTGAGCCCATCAAAGCAGCGTGTAGAGGACGCCCAATGCCGTCGCCCAATCCAAAGTCCACTCCCCTCGATGCCGAGATGGAGAAACAACGCGCCGAGCTGGCCAGTATCGTGCACCGCCATACCTGGGAAGACGGTTCCTACGGCACGGCGATCACCTCGCTGTACCTGAACCGCCACAACACGCCACGGGATTTCATGCCGGTGCTGGTGGAACCTGCGCTGTGCATCCTCGCCAGCGGCAGTAAGGAAGTGCGCCTGGCCGACGAAATCTTCGCCTATGACCCACTCAACTACCTGGTGTTTTCGGTGGCGATGCCCGTGGCCGGGCGGATCATTGATGCCACCGCCGAAGACCCCAACCTGTCGGTGCGCATCAACATCGACCCGGCGCAACTGACAGCCCTGATCGCAGAGGCAGGGCCGATGGGCGTGCCCTCGCGCCCGTCGACCCGCGGGATGTACGTTGACCGCATCGACCACCCACTGCTCGACGCGGTGCTGCGCCTGACTCGCCTGCTGGATACACCCAAAGACATCGCCATGCTCGCGCCGTTGATCAACCGGGAAATTCTCTACCGTTTGCTGCGTGGCCCACAGGGTTATCGCCTGTATGAAATTGCTGTGGCCAACAGCCAGAGCCATCGGGTCAGCCAGGCGATCAAGTGGTTGAACGGCAACTACGAACAACCGCTGCGCATCGACGATCTGGCCAAGGAAGTGAACCTGAGCGTCTCGACCTTGCACCATCGCTTCAAGGCGATCACCGCCATGAGCCCGCTGCAATATCAGAAACAACTGCGCTTGCAGGAGGCCCGTCGGCTGATGATTGCCGAAGGGCTCGAAGCCTCGGCGGCGGGGTATCGGGTGGGGTATGAAAGCCCGTCGCAATTCAGCCGGGAGTACAGCCGGTTGTTTGGCGCGCCGCCCCTAAGAGATTTGGCCCGACTGCGCCAAAGTATCTGACCGGATGAAGATCAAAATGTGGGAGGGGGCTTGCTCCCGATGGCGGTATGTCAGTCACTGATTTGTTAACTGAACCACCGCAATCGGGAGCAAGCCCCCTCCCACATTTGATCAGCGTGTGTTCAGTCTAAACCGCGGGGCAGTTGCAGGGTGACGCGCAACCCACCCTCGCGCAAATTCTGCAAACTCACCTCGCCCCCATGGCTATGGGCAATGTTGCGCGCAATCCCCAATCCCAAGCCGTAGCCCTGTTGTTGCCCGGCCAGGCGGAAGTGCGGTTCGAACACCTGTTCCAGCCTCTGTTCCGGTACGCCGGGGCCTTCGTCATCCACATGCAGGATGAACTGCGCGCCATCATCTTCGATATGTAAATGCGCGTTCTGCCCATACTTCAAGGCGTTGTCGATCAGGTTGCCGATGCAACGCTTGAGCGCCAGCGGCTTGCCGGGGTAAGCCGCCAGCGCCGCGCCATCCAGAGTCACGCGGCCATTGCCGTTGGGCGCCAGGTACGGCTCCACCAGGCATTCGAGTACGTGGTTGAGATCCACCGGCTGGATGTTCTCGTGGATGTCGGTGTCTTTCACGCACTGCAGCGCGCCTTTGACCAGCAGTTCCAACTCATCCAGGTCACGGCCGAACTTGGCTTGCAGGTTCTCGTCTTCGAGCAACTCCACACGCAGGCGCAGGCGGGTAATCGGTGTGCGCAGGTCGTGGGAAATCGCGCTGAACAATTGGCTGCGTTCGGTCAGGTAACGGCTGATGCGTTCGCGCATGGCATTGAACGCACGGCCCACTTCCACCACTTCACTGCCACCGCCTTCGGCCACCGGTTCTACATCGGCGCCCAGGGACATATCCCGCGCTGCCCGTGCCAGGCGCTTGAGTGGCCGGCTTTGCCAGTGCACCAGCAGGCCGATGAACAACAGCAGGAAGCCGCTGGTCAGCACGATAAACCACACTTGCTGGGACGGCAGGCCTTGTTCTTCAAGGCTGGTATAGGGCTCGGGCAACAGCGAGGCGATGTACAGCCATTCGCCGGGGGCGAGTTGAATCTGGGTGACCAATACCGGTGGGTTCACCGGCTCCAGGGTTAACGCGTAATGGGCCCAGGAGCGTGGCAGCTCGTCGAGCTTGAGCCCGGCATTGAAGATGCGCAGGTCTTCGGCGCTGACGAACTCCACCGAGATATGCACGTCGGCACCCAGGGTCTGGCGCAGCACTTCGTCCACCGCGACCAGTACCGCCTGTTTGCGCGGGGTTTCAGGTAATACCTGCATGTCCAGCGGGCGATCATTGAGGGTCACGACAAAACGGGTGCCGCCCATGCTGCGCAACTGGTCGAGGACCAACGGCCGATAGGCCACCGGTAGCGAACGAAAGTAACTCACGCTGGCAGTCATCGAATGCGCCAGGCTGCGGGCGCTGGTGACCAGACCCTCGAGCTGGGTGGCGCGCAATTGCGAAACCCAGATCACGCTGGACAGCGCCTGGGCGAACAGCACCGCCAGTAACGTCAGCAGCAACATGCGCCCCAGCAGTGAACGGGGCACCGGGAAGCGCCGGCGGCGCTCGCTTAAAGGCTCAGTGGGCATTGCCGGCAACCACGCTGGCTGCCAGTTGATAACCGCTGCCACGCACGGTGCGGATCAGCCTCGGGGGTTTTTCGGTATCGCGCAAGCGTTGGCGCAGGCGGCTGACGGCCATATCGACAATGCGGTCCAACGGCATCAGGTCACGCCCACGGGTGGCGTTGCCGATGGTGTCGCGGTCAAGGATCTGTTGCGGGTGGTCGAGAAACAACTTGAGCAAGGCGAAGTCGGCACCGGAGAGGATCACCTCTTCACCGTCAACGTGGAACAGCCGGTGGCTGATCATATCCAGGCGCCACTCGTCGAACACCAGCACATCGCCTCCGCTGCCGCGCTCCTGGCCAAACTGGCAGCGACGCAACAGCGCCTTGATCCGCGCCTGCAACTCGCGGGGGCTGAACGGCTTGCCGATATAGTCATCGGCGCCCAGCTCAAGGCCAATCACGCGGTCGGCTTCATCGGAACTGGCAGTGAGCATGATGATCGGCACCTGCGCCTGGCGCGGGTGCTGGCGGATCCAGCGGCAAAGGCTGAACCCATCTTCGTCCGGCAGCATTACATCGAGGATGACCAGGTCGCACGGCGCCTCGTTCATCGCCTGACGGAACCCCGCACCATCCGGCACGCCACGCACCTGGAAGCCGGCGCGACTGAGGTAGGTTTGCAGCAATTCGCGGATTTCCTGGTCGTCGTCGACGAGGAGAATGGATTTACTGATTACGCTCACGGGGTCCTCCTTGTTGTTATGGCCAAGCTTAAGTCATTTGTTGCTCTTGAGGCCGCTTTCGCGAGCAAGCCCGCTCCCACATTTGCCTGCATTCCAAAGTTGGAACGCGGTCAAATGTGGGAGCGGCGGTGCGACGATTCGACTTGCTCGCGAAGAGGCCATCAGCCCCTACGCAAAAGCCTGCTCAAGCGCCACGCCCGCCCCGGTCAACCCCGAGTACGGCGCAGTCACCAACCACACCGGAATACCTTTGAAGTAGTCACTCATGCAGCCCTTATCGCTGAAACTCTTGGCAAAACCGCTGTTGATAAAGAACTCGGCAAACCGCGGAATCACCCCACCCACGATATACACACCACCGCGCCCACCCGTGGTCAGCACATTGTTACCGGCCACCCGGCCCAGCCAGATGCTGAACTGGTCCAGCACTTCGATTGCGATAGGGTCGCCGGCCAGGCCCGCTGCGGTAATGGCTTCGGGGCTGTCCAGCACCGGCGTATGCCCATCGACTGCACAAATGGCGCGGTACAGGCGCGGCAACCCGCCGCCGCTCAAGGCGGTTTCGGCGCTGACATGGCCGATCTCGGTGTAGAGGTGCTGCCATAACTGGGTTTCCCGCGGGCTGCTCAGTGGCAGGTCGACATGCCCGCCCTCCCCCGGCAAGGCCGCAAAACGGCCAGCGCCCAGATCCAGCAAGGTACCCACACCGAGGCCGGTGCCCGGGCCGATCACCACCGCCGGGCGCAACGGTTCCGGCGTGCCTTCGCAGACCACGCGGAACTCATCGGGTTTGAGGCGCGTCATGCCCAGGGCCATGGCCGAAAAGTCATTGACCAGCAGCAGTTCATCCACTTGCAAGCGCTTGCAAAAAGCAGTCTTGCTCAGGCGCCAGTGATTGTTGGTGAATTTAAATTCATCCCCGCTCACCGGCCCGGCCACCGACAGGCACACTGCACCGATGTCCCCGATTTCCAGGCCTTCCTCTTTGAGGTAGACCTTGATCGCCTCTTCGGGGCTCTGGTGATCCGCCGTGGCATGCACTCGGATCGAATGCAGCTCCTGGTCCCGCCATAACGCAAAACGGGCGTTGGTACCCCCGATATCACCGACCAGCGCAAGCTTCACTTAAGCGTCTCCAAGGCAGAGGTAAAGGCGCTGGCGCCCTGCTCTGCGGAGCTTGCGGCCAAGCGCATGAATGCAAACAGCTCGCGACCGGCACCCACGTTATTACCCAACAGGCCCGTGGCAGGCGTACGCGCTGCAAATGTTGCAGCGTCTACCTTAAGCTCCAAGGTGCCGGTAACGCCATCCACACGAATGATATCGCCATCCTGCACCCGCGCCAGCGGCCCGCCGCTCTGGGCTTCGGGGTTGACGTGAATCGCGGCGGGGATCTTACCCGACGCGCCGGACATACGCCCGTCTGTCACCAACGCCACTTTGAAACCACGGTCTTGTAACACGCCGAGGAACGGCGTCATCTTGTGCAATTCCGGCATGCCGTTGGAGCGTGGGCCCTGGAAGCGCATCACCGCGACGAAGTCTTTTTCCAGCTGGCCGGCCTTGAAGGCGTCGGCCAGGTCCTGCTGGTCCTGGAACACTACCGCTGGCGCTTCGACAACCTGATGCTCCGGCGCCACGGCCGAGACTTTCATCACGCCACGGCCGAGGTTGCCTTCCATCACGCGCAGGCCACCTTCCGGCGAGAACGCACGAGCCACCGGCCGCAGGATGGTTTCGTCGAGGCTTTCAATCGGGCCGTCGCGCCAGACCAGCTCGCCGTCCACCAGGAACGGCTCCTGGATGTACCGGCTCAGCCCCTTGCCGGCCACGGTGTTGACGTCTTCGTGGAGCAGGCCGGCTTCGAGCAGTTCGCGGATCAGGAACGACATGCCGCCCGCCGCCTGGAAATGGTTGATGTCGGCCTTGCCGTTTGGGTACACGTGGGACAGGGTCGGCACCACCTCGGAGAGGTCGGCCATGTCTTGCCAGGTCAGGATGATGCCCGCCGACATGGCGATGGCCGGCATGTGCAAGGTGTGGTTGGTGGAGCCGCCAGTGGCGTTGAGGGCAACGATGGAGTTGACGATGGACTTCTCGTCGACAATCTCACCGATAGGCGTGAAGTTGCCACTGGCCTTGGTCAACCGCGTGACCTGGTGCGCGGCTTCGCGGGTCAACGCATCACGCAGCGGCGTGTACGGGTTGACGAACGAGGCGCCCGGCAAGTGCAGGCCCATCACTTCCATCAGCAACTGGTTGGTGTTGGCGGTGCCATAGAAGGTGCAGGTGCCGGGGCTGTGGTAGGACTTCATCTCCGATTCCAGCAACTCTTCGCGGCTGGCCTTGCCTTCTGCATAGCGCTGGCGCACATCGGCTTTCTGCTTGTTGGAGATACCCGACGGCATCGGCCCGCCCGGGACAAAGATCATCGGCAGGTGGCCATAGCGCAGCGCGCCCATCATCAGGCCGGGGACGATCTTGTCGCAAATGCCCAGCATCAGCGCGGCGTCGAACATGTTGTGGGACAGCGCTACCGCCGTGGACATGGCGATGACTTCACGGCTGAGCAGGCTGAGCTCCATGCCCGGCTCGCCCTGGGTCACACCGTCGCACATCGCGGGAGTGCCGCCGGCGAACTGGCCGACCGAGCCGACTTCGCGCAGGGCTTTCTTGATCTGTTCAGGGAAATGTTCGTACGGCTGATGCGCCGAGAGCATGTCGTTATAAGAAGAAACAATTGCCACGTTGGCGGCATTCATCATGCGCAGGCTGTTTTTGTCTTCGGTGCCGCAACCGGCCACACCGTGGGCGAAGTTGGCGCATTGCAGCTTGCCGCGCATCGGACCGTCGCTGGCTGCGCCGCGAATGAGCGCAAGGTAAGCCTCACGGGTGGCGCGGCTGCGGGCGATAAGCCGTTCGGTGACCTCAAGAACGCGGGGATGCATGTATAGAACTCCAGGCTAACGGATGTGGCGACCTGAGAGTCTATGCTGATCAAACGCCCACGGCTCATGGGATGGCAGGGGGTCGTTTGGATCATCGGACCAGTTGATTCAGGTCACTCGTTGTAGATTGAACAAAATATTGCCACTAAAAAGGCTTGTTTTCTATTTTTATGCGAATAATCTTGTAATTCTTACAACAAATCGACGACAGGCACTTTTCCAATGACTCTACGTATCGCAATCAATGGTTTTGGCCGTATCGGCCGTAATGTCCTGCGCGCACTGTATACCCAAGGCTATCGCCAGGATTTGCAGATCGTCGCCATCAATGATCTGGGCGACAGCTCGATCAATGCCCACCTGCTCAAGTACGACACCGTACATGGCACTTTCGATGCAGAGGTTGCCCACGATCAGGAAAGCCTGACCGTCAATGGTGACCGGATTGCCGTCAGTGCCATTCGCAACCCCGCCGACCTGCCGTGGGCTGCACACAAGATCGACGTAGTGTTCGAATGCACCGGTCTGTTCACCGACCGTGACAAGGCTGCCGCCCATATTACCGCCGGCGCGCGCAAGGTGATCATCTCGGCCCCGGCCAAGGGCGCGGATGCCACCGTGGTGTACGGGGTGAACCATGACATTTTGCGTCAATCCCACCAGATCATCTCCAACGCTTCGTGCACCACTAACTGCCTGGCGCCGGTGGCCCAGGTGCTGCACCGTGAGCTGGGTATCGAAAGCGGCCTGATGACCACCATTCACGCCTACACCAACGACCAGAACCTCACCGACGTCTACCACACCGACCCGTACCGCGCGCGCTCGGCCACCCAGAACATGATCCCGAGCAAGACCGGCGCCGCTGAAGCAGTCGGCCTGGTGCTGCCGGAACTGGCGGGCAAGCTGACCGGCATGGCGGTGCGTGTACCGGTGATCAACGTGTCCCTGGTAGACCTTACCGTGCAGTTGAAAAAAGAAGCCACGGCCGATGAGGTCAATGCCCTGCTGAAACAGGCCAGCCAGCACTCCAAGATCCTCGGCTACAACACCCTGCCGCTGGTTTCCAGTGACTTCAACCATAACCCGCTGTCGTCGATCTTCGACGCCAACCACACCAAGGTCAGCGGCAAGCTGCTCAAAGTGCTGGCGTGGTACGACAACGAGTGGGGCTTCTCCAACCGCATGCTGGATAACTGCCTGGCGCTGTGCAACGCCGAGTAATCCCACCCTTTTATGGGAGTCGGGCTTGTGTGGGAGCGGGCTTGCTCGCGAATGCGGTGGTTCAGCTGGCCTATTCGCTGACTGACACGCCGCATTCGCGAGCAAGCCCGCTCCCACATGGGGTTTGGGCATTTCCTTGCACCTGCGCTGGCCCACAGAAATAGCCACTTGCCATTTCAGTTGATGATAAGCATTATCATTCGCTGCAAATCGGTCTGGTATCACTGTGAGCCAATCTCGCTTCAACCAAGTCTTTCTCACCCAACGGGTGATTCTGCTACGCACCTTGCAGCGGATGGTGAATAACCACAGCACTGCCGAGGACCTGTTGCAGGAAACCTACCTGCGCGTGACTCGGGCCCTGAGCGAGCGGCCAATCGACCACCTTGAGCCTTTTGTCTACCAGACGGCGCGTAACCTGGCGCTGGATCACTTGCGCGCGCGTCGGATCCAGGCCCGTACGCTGCAGGAAGATGTCCCGCTGGATGTCCTGCAAAGCGTCGCCGCCCCGGTCAGCACACCTGAAGAAGCCACCCAGGCCGAGCAACTGCTGGAACACCTGAGTGTCAGCCTCGGCCAGTTGAGCGCCCGCCAGCAGCGGATTTTCATCCTCAGTCGCCTGCACGGTTGCAGCTATCAGGAAATTGCCGATCAATTGGGCGTGTCCTTGAGCACCGTGCAAAAAGAACTGAAATTGATCATGGCCATCTGTGTAGGTGTGGCCGAACGGCTGGATCAGCCTTAAGCTTCACCCCACAGAGGTGTCGATCCAAGCTGTAGGAATGATGAATAGAACGTGGCGAAGACCCGAGGAACACCGTGACGGACCCGAATAAACTGCGCCCCCATGAGCTGGCTCATGAGGTGTTGCAAGACACGGCCATGGACCAAGCCCTCGATTGGCTGATCGCCTTGCAGTGCCCGCAACCCGGGCAGCAGGCTGAGTTCGACGCCTGGCTGGCCAAGGACCCGGCACACGTCCACGCCTTCAGCAAGGCCCAAGCCGCCTGGGGTGGTGCGCCGGTACACAGCGCCGCGGTGGCCCTCGCAGCGCCGCGCAAGCCGAGCGGCTGGCGCCGGATAAAACCGCATTGGAAACCCCTGGCCACCGCCGCTGTGCTGCTGATTGGCCTGTTCAGTTTCAGCAACCTGCCGGTGCGTCTGCAGGCCGACCATCTCACCGTCGTCGGCGAGCGCCAGCGCCTGCAACTGGATGATGGCTCCAAGGTGCTGCTGAACACCAACTCGGCGTTTTCCAGCAGCATCAAGGACCACCAGCGCATTGCGCGCCTGTACCAGGGCGAGGCGTTTTTCGAAATTGCCCCCACCCGTGGCCTGCCCCTGGAAATCGACGCCGGCCCCGTGCGCGCCAGCGTGCGCGACACCGCTTTTGCCGTGCGCTACCTCAATGGCGAAGCCCAGGTACAGGTGCAACGCGGCGATGTCGACCTGAGCAATACCTTCGACGATGCCCGCGTACGTCTGAGTGCCGGCGAAAGTATCCGCATCGGCCCCAAGGGTTTCGGCCAGCCGGCCAAGCTGGATGCCAGCAAGGATCTGGCCTGGGTCCAGGGCCGGCTGGTGTTCGAAAACTGCCCGATGAGCGAAGTGCTGGCCGAACTGCGCCGCTATTACCCGGGCTGGATCGTCAACAACAACGAACAACTGGCCAGCGTCGCAGTCACTGGCAACTACCGCCTCGACCAGCCTCTGGACGTGGTGCGCTCCCTGGCCCACATCACCTCGGCCAAGCTGTCGGAATACCCAGCGTTGGTGATCTTGAACTAAATGAGAATTATTTTTACTCGATAGTGCACGGTGGTACGTCTCGTCTTAGCCAATGCAACTGATTCCTATTTGGTTCGGTTCGCAACTATAAGATTCGTATTCCCCGGAGCGCTCTCGATGTCATCTCGTTTCAACCGCCGGTGTTCTTCGCCCGTTTTGTCCTTGCTGACCGCTGCGATCCTGCTGGCTGGCGCGCCGGTCATGGCCGCCGCCGCCGAACCGGCCCCACGCAGCCACGCAAATTACACGTTCAGCATCGAGCAGCAACCACTGGTGTCGGCACTCAACGCTTTTACTGCAGTGACGGGTTGGCAAGTCGGCCTGCCGGCTGAGCTGGGCCAGGGTGTGTCGTCCCCTGGCGTTCGTGGCCCGTTGTCGCCGGAAAAAGCCCTGGACCGGCTGTTGGCGGGGACCAACCTGAGCTACCGCAAACTGGGCAGTAACAACATCGTGCTGGAGAAACGTGCAGCGGGCGGCGCCCTCAACCTGCAACAGGTGACCATCAGCGCCACCCGTAACGAACAGGATGTGAACAGCGTACCGAGCACCGTCAGCGTGCACGATCGCCAGGAACTGGACCGCCAGAACACCAACAACATCCGTGAACTGGTGCGCTACGAACCCGGCGTTTCCGTCGGCGGCGCCGGTACCCGTTCGGGTAACGCGGGCTACAACATCCGTGGTATCGACGGCGACCGCGTCCTCACCCAGGTGGATGGCGTCGAAGTGCCCAACAACTTCTTCAACGGCCCCTACGCCAAGACCCGCCGCAACTACGTCGACCCGGAAATCGTCAAGCGCGTGGAAATCCTGCGCGGCCCGGCCTCGGCCCTGTACGGCAGCAGCGCCATTGGCGGTGCGGTGAGTTATTTCACCCTCGACCCGGATGACATCATCAAGCCCGGCAAAGACGTCGGCGCCCGCCTGAAGACCGGCTACAGCTCCGCCGACGAGAGCTGGCTGACCTCCGGCACCTTCGCTGGGCGTGTACAGGACTTCGACGGCTTGCTGCACCTGAGCCAGCGCAATGGCCATGAAACCGAATCCTACGACGGCAACAACGCCACCGGCCTGGCCCGCACCGGCGCCAACCCGGAAGATGCGCGCACCACCAACATACTGGCCAAGCTGGGCTGGAACTATGGCGATGACAACCGCCTGGGCCTGACCTACGAGAAGTTCAAGGATGATCGCGACGTCAATCTGAAGAACGCCGTGGGCGGACCGTTCATCGGTGGCCGGGGCATGAACCTCTACCGTGCCCGCTCAGGCAACGACACCATCACTCGCGAGCGCTTCGGCCTGGAAAACACCTTCGCCCTGGAGTCGCCGATTGCCGACCGCATCAAGACCAGCCTCAACTACCAGATCGCCAAGACCGACCAGACCACCGCCGAAATCTACCAGGCTGGCCGTCGCGTCCTGCGCACCCGCGACACCCTTTACGAAGAAAAACAGTGGGTCTTCGACGCTCAGTTGGACAAGGCTTTCAGCCTCGGTGAGACCGACCACCAAGTAACCTATGGCACCACCCTCAAGCAGCAGAAAGTCACCGGCTCCCGCGAAGGCTCGGCCTCGTGCCTGGCCGTAGGCTCCGGTTGCACGGCGATCGGCGCGCCCAGCCCGCAAGCGGGCGACAGCGTGAAAAAAGCCAGCGACTTCCCCGACCCGACCATCAACACCTACTCGCTGTTTGCCCAGGACCAGATCACCTGGGACAAATGGACCTTCCTGCCCGCCGTGCGTTATGACTACACCCGGCTCAAGCCCAAGCTGACCGAGGAATTCCTCAGCACCGTCAACCCCACCGGCGCATATAACGTCGACGGCAAGGACAAAACCTGGCACCGCGTAACGCCCAAGTTCGGCCTGACCTATGCTCTGACCGATAACTACACCTGGTTCGGCCAATACGCCGAGGGCTTCCGTACCCCGTCCGCCAAGGCCCTGTACGGTCGCTTCGAAAACCTCGACCTGGGCTACAGCGTCGAACCCAACCCCGACCTCAAGCCGGAAACCAGCAAAGGCATCGAAACCGGGATTCGCGGCAAGTTTGACGAAGGTTCCTTCGATATCGCGGTGTACTACAACAAGTACCGTGACTTTATCGACGAAGACAACGCCGTGGTCGGCGGCACCGTGGAGCAGTTCAAGGCCGTCAACATCAAGCGCGCCACCATCAAGGGCGCGGAAGCCAAGGGCCGCCTGAACCTGGACGCCTTCGGCGCGCCGAAAGGCCTGTACACCCAAGGCTCGATTGCCTACACCTACGGCCGCAACGACGACAATGGCCAGCCGCTCAACAGCGTCAACCCACTCAAGGGCGTGTTTGGCCTGGGCTACGACCAGGACAACTACGGCGGCCTGCTGAGCTGGACCTTGGTGAAGAAGCAGAATCGTGTCGACAGCAGCACCTTCCACGCGCCCGACGGCAGCACCGACGGCCCGTTCAAGACCCCAGGCTTCGGCATCCTCGACCTGACCGCCTACTACAAGGTCACCAACGACGTCACCCTCAATGGTGGCCTCTACAACCTCACGGACAAGAAGTACTGGAACTGGGATGACGTGCGCAGCTACGACAGCGTCGGCGAAGCGGCGGTGACCGGCCCGGCCAACCTCGACCGCCTCACCCAGCCGGGTCGCAACGTTGCGATCAACCTGATCTGGGACATCTGATCCACCCGCCTCACCTCGCCGGAATCAATCAGCGGCGGGGTGAGGATTTTTTACTGTGCCGCGTCATCTTGTTCGTCTAGTTGATAACAGCTCTCTTTAGGGCACCCAGGCGCTCCCCCTTCTCAAGGACTTTTTTCATGACCGCTTCTCCTACCGCAGAACGCCCAAGCCTGCGCTCCCAGCGCCTGAACCAGATCACCAACGCGCCACACACCAAGCTCGATGCGCTGGTGAAGGCTCACGCCCCGTTCGAAACCCAAGCCAACTTCGCCCGTTTCGTGGTGGCTCAGTACCTGTTCCAGTCGGAGCTGGTAGCCCTGTACAACGATGCCGAACTGATCAAGATCGTCCCTGACCTGGCTGCACGCTGCCGCGCCGAAGCGGCCAAGCTCGACCTGGCTGACCTCGACACCGAAATCCCGGCCCCAGTCGCCGGTGCGGTGAACAACCCGAGCAAGGCCGAAGCCCTGGGCTGGCTGTTTGTGTCCGAAGGTTCCAAGCTGGGCGCTGCGTTCCTGATCAAGCGCGCCGTGGGCCTGGGCCTGAGCGAAACTTTCGGTGCCCGTCACCTGGGCGAGCCGGCCGGTGGCCGCGCCGAAGGCTGGAAGAGCTTCACCCGCACCCTCGACGGCCTGGAATTCAGCGCTGAAGAAGAAGCCGCCGTGGAGAAAGGCGCGATCGATGCGTTTGTGCGCTTCACCGTGTTGCTGGAACAGGCGTACGCTAGCGCCCCTGAAATGGCCTGACCTCCAGATTGAAATGCAATCAAATGTGGGAGGGGGCTTGCCCCCTCCCACATTTAGAACTCATTTCACATTGATTTTCTGTGATACCCCCACCTATGACCGGCAAAACCCAATCCTCCTCCAAGATCGCCCAGTTCCTCTACGGGCTGCTGGCCTATGTCAGCCTGGGGATCGGTTTAGTGGCGATTGTGATACCGGGTTTGCCGACCACCGAATTCATCCTGCTCGCCGCCTGGGCCGCCACCAAAAGCTCACCGCGCCTCAGCGCCTGGCTGGAAAACCACCGCCTGTTCGGCCCGATCCTGTTCAACTGGCGTAACGGCAAGATCATTGCGCGCCGGGCCAAGGTCAGCGCCACCGTGAGCATGTTGCTGTGTGCCGTTTTGATGCTGGTGATGCTGGATCACGGCTGGCCGGTGTACCTGGCAATCGCCGGGATGAGCCTGGGTAACCTGTGGATCTGGTCCCGCCCCGAGCAGCTCGTACGCCCCGTATAAGGCTACATGTAGGCGTTTTCCTACCGCTCATCGCCTGTTCCTCATGAATTGATTTGTTACGCCGATGTTTCAGGCATGGCGCCGAATGGACTTGGCTCGCTTTGCTTGCATTCCAACAAGACCATTCGTGAGTGAACCTATGTTCGACACCCTCTCCATCCGCTTGAAAATCGTGCTGCTCTCCGGCCTCTGCCTGTTGGGGGTGATTGCACTGGTGGTCGGCATCAATATCTACAACACCAACCAGAACGACCTATTGGTCAGTGATTCAAGCTCACGAATGCTGACTGCCAGCGTGGAACAACTGCTGCAAGCCAAAGCGGCGGAGCAGGCCGGGCAATTGCAGAAAACGTTCGGTGAAAACCTGCTGGTAGTCACCGCCCTCGCCGACCAGATCAAAGACCTGCGTCAGTTGGGGACCAAGCGTTCCCTTGAAGCCGGTGCCCTGCGCGAAGAAATCAACCAGAGCATAAAAACCGCGTTCGAGCGCAACACCAAGGTGCTGGGCATCTGGCTGTCGTTCGAACCCAACGGGCTGGATGGCAAGGACAGCGACTTCGTCGACGACAAGGCGCGCGTCTCCAATGAGAAAGGGCGCTTTTCCAGCTACTGGAGCCGTGCCGGCGGCGAAAGCCTGAACACCATCATGGTCGAGGATGACCTGACCAAGACCACCCTCAACCTCAGCGGCACGCCCTACAACATTTGGTATACCTGCCCACGAGACACTCGCAGTACTTGCCTGCTGGACCCGTACGAAGACACGGTTGCCAATAAGCCGGTACTGATGACTACCATTTCCCTGCCCTTGATAGTCGACGGCAAAGTCATCGGCGTCGTCGGTGTCGACATCGCCCTCACAGCCCTGCAAGCCACCACCGATGCCGCACAGAAAGACGTGTTCAACGGCGCAGCGCACCTGGAGATTCTGTCCAGCACCGGCTTGATCGCGGCCTACAGCGGTGAACCGGCCAAAGTCGGCAAGAACCTGATCGACAGCATCGGCGCTGAAGGCAAGGAGATCGTGCAACTGCTCGCCAATGACCGGCCCGCGCTCCGCGAACAGGACGACACGATTCGCGCCGTATACCCAGTCAAGCCGATTGCCGACGCCAAGTCCTGGGGCGTGGTGATCAAGCTGCCAAAAGCGGTGATGCTGGCCGATAACGTGAAACTGCAAGCCGTGCTCGACGAAGCCCAGGCCACCGGCACCCTCAAAGCCTTGCTAGTGGCAGCGGCCGCTGGCCTGTTGGGTTTGCTGCTGATCTGGCTGACCGCTACCGGCGTGACCCGGCCGATCAACAGCGTGGCCGCGATGCTCAAGGACATCGCCAGCGGCGACGGCGACCTCACCCAACGCCTGGCCTACGCCAAGAAAGACGAACTGGGCGAATTGGTGAATTGGTTCAACCGCTTCCTCGACAAGCTGCAGCCAACCATCGCGCAGATCAAGCAAAGCATCACCGAAGCCCGTGGTACGGCGGATCAATCGTCGGCCATTGCACGCCAGACCAGCGAAGGCATGCAGGTGCAGTTCCGTGAAATCGACCAGGTGGCGACCGCGTCGAATGAAATGAGCGCCACTGCCCACGACGTCGCCAACAGCGCCTCCAATGCCGCCAGCGCAGCTCGCGGCGCCGATCAGTCGGCCCGTGAAGGCATGGCGATCATCGAGCAGAGCACCCGCGACATCACCACCCTCGCCGACGAAGTCAGCAAAGCCGTGACTGAAGTCGAGGCCCTGGCAGTCAACAGCGAACAAATCGGTTCAGTCTTGGAAGTGATCCGCAGCATTGCCGAACAGACCAACCTGCTGGCGTTGAATGCGGCAATCGAAGCGGCGCGGGCCGGTGAAAGCGGGCGTGGGTTTGCGGTGGTGGCCGACGAAGTGCGCAACCTGGCCAAGCGCACCCAGGACTCCGTCGAGGAAATCCGCCTGGTGATCGAACGTATCCAGAGCGGCACCCGTGGGGTGGTGGCGACCATGCACTCCAGCCAGCACCAGGCCCAGAGCAATGCCGGGCAGATCCATCAAGCCGTGCAGGCCCTGGGCAAGATCAGCGACGCGGTCACGGTGATCAGCGACATGAACCTGCAAATCGCCAGCGCCGCCGAACAGCAGAGCGCGGTGGCCGAAGAGGTCAACCGCAACGTTTCGGCGATTCGTACCGTGACCGAAACCCTCACCGGCCAGGCCACCGAGTCGGCGGCGATCAGCAGCCAGCTCAATGCACTGGCCAGCCAGCAGATGAAACTGATGGATCAGTTCAGGGTGTAATCGATCTCAAAGGTACTGGGTTCAAATGTGGGAGGGGGCTTACTCCCTCCCACATTTTGACCGTGTGCCGCTTAGCGTCCGGTCCAGGCCTGGACAAACGGCGTCAGGTCTTCCTTCGGCGCCGTACGCGGCGGGTTCTGCGGGGTACCCAGGTAGAGGAAGCCAATCACCTCTTCATCCGCCGTCAACCCCAGGCCTTTGGCGACATGCGCCGAGTAGGACAACTCCCCCGTACGCCACACCGCACCGATCCCCTGGGCATACGCCGCCAACAGAATGCCGTGGGCCGCACAGGCCGCGGCCAGCAATTGCTCGGACTTGGGCACTTTGAAGTGCTCCTGCAAACGTGCAATCACTACCACTACCAGCGGCGCACGCAGCGGGCCGTTCTGCGCCTTGTCGATGACGGCTTGCGGGGCGTCGGCATCCTGCAGGCGGGCGGCTTCGGCCAACAGCGTGCCCATCTGCTCGCGGGCCGCGCCTTCTACGGTAAGGAAACGCCATGGGCGCAGTTGACCGTGGTCGGGCGCACGCATGGCGGCGGCGAACAGCAGGTCGCGCTGCTCCTGGGTCGGTGCCGGTTCCAGCAAACGGGGCACGGAAACACGGTTGAGCAAAGCGTCGAGAGCCTGCATTGGCCACCTCCAGAGAAAAATGTGCGCTCATTCTAGCGGGAAAGAATCGGGATGCCACCAAACGATAATTGCTCTTATTCAAACCGCCCTGCCCTGTTAGACTTTGCGACCATATTTTCTGCCCTCGTCCAGGAATCTCGATGTTCCGTTCGTTTTTTCGCCTGTCCGCAGCGTTGATGGCTTTGAGCCTGACTGCTTGCGACGACGCTCCATGCTTCACCAAGGCAGAGCCTGGTGAATCGCGGTCCGGTGGCGCGACGACGGTGAACAAACGCGACCAGAACGCCTTTTCCCTGCCCTCGGCCAACCTGGCGCCGACCCGCCGCCTGGATTTCAGCGTCGGCAACAGTTTCTTTCGCAACCCCTGGGTGATTGCCCCGGCCACGACTACCGCACGGGATGGCCTGGGCCCGCTGTTCAACACCAACGCCTGCCAAAACTGCCATATCAAGGACGGCCGTGGCCATCCACCGCTGCCCGACGCACCCAATGCGGTGTCGATGCTGGTGCGCCTCTCCATCCCTGATGCATCACCTTACGCCAAGCTTATCGAGCAGATCGGCGTGGTGCCCGAGCCAGTCTACGGCGGGCAACTGCAAGACATGGCCGTGCCCGGCGTGGCGCCGGAAGGCAAGGTGCGGGTCGATTACACGCCCGTCCAGGTCAGATTCAAGGACGGCACCGTCGTCGAATTGCGCAAGCCCACCCTGCAAATCACCCAACTCGGCTACGGCCCGATGCATCCCGATACACGCTTCTCGGCGCGTGTCGCCCCGCCGATGATTGGCCTGGGCCTGCTCGAAGCAATCAGCGACGCCGATATCCTGCGCAACACCGACCCCAAGACAGCCGATAAAGACGCCGTCATCGGCCGCGCCAATTGGGTCTGGGATGACGCCCAGCAGAAAACCGTACTCGGGCGTTTTGGCTGGAAAGCCGGGCAACCCAACCTCAATCAACAAAATGTTCACGCGTTTTCTGGTGATATGGGCCTCACGACCTCCTTGAGACCCTTCGATGATTGCACCGACGCCCAAGTGGCCTGCAAACAGGCGCCCAACGGTAATGGCCCGGATGGCGAGCCGGAAGTCAGCGATAACATCCTGCGCCTGGTACTGTTTTACACCCGCAACCTTGCAGTGCCCGCACGCCGAGACGTCAACACCCCGCAGGTGCTGGCCGGCAAGAACCTGTTCTACCAGGCCGGTTGCCAGAGCTGTCACAAGCCGACGTTCACCACGGCTGCCAACGCCGCCGAGCCTGAACTGGCCAACCAGGTGATTCGCCCCTACAGCGACCTGTTGTTGCACGATATGGGTGAAGGCCTCGCCGACAACCGTACCGAATTCAAGGCCACTGGCCGCGACTGGCGCACCCCGCCGCTGTGGGGTATTGGCCTGACGCAGACCGTGAGTGGTCACACCCAGTTTTTGCATGACGGCCGCGCCCGCAACCTGCTTGAAGCCGTGCTGTGGCATGGCGGCGAAGCACAAGCGGCGCAGCAGCATGTGCTGTCGTTCAATGCCGAGCAGCGTGCCGCGTTGCTGGCGTTCCTGAATTCTTTATAAGCTTTGCCCCACTTACAGAAGGGAGCTCGACATGTTTCGTCCCAAGTTGTTGTTCACCAGCCTGGCCGCCCTTGCCCTCGGCGCCTGCTCGCCCCAGGACCCGCAAGCGGTGACCTCGGCGGCCATCGCCAAGCAAGTGATCCTGCCGACCTACAGCCGCTGGGTTGAAGCCGACCGCCAACTGGCCGTCAGCGCTCTGGCCTACTGCCAGGGCAAGGAAAGCCTGGACACCGCCCGTGCCGACTTCCTCCACGCACAAAAAGCCTGGGCCGAGTTGCAACCGCTGCTGATCGGCCCGCTGGCCGAGGGCAACCGTGCATGGCAGATACAGTTCTGGCCGGACAAGAAGAACCTGGTCGGGCGCCAGGTCGAGCAACTGGTCAGCGCCCAGCCGCAGATTGATGCAGACGCCCTGGCCAAGTCCAGCGTCGTGGTGCAGGGCCTGTCGGCCTACGAATACATCCTCTACGACGCCAAGCCCGACGTCGCCGATGAAGCCCAGAAAGCCCGCTACTGCCCGCTGCTGATGGCGATCGGCGAGCGTCAGAAAGCCCTGGCCGAAGAGATCCTCGCCAGCTGGAACAGCACTGACGGCATGCTCGCGCAGATGACCAAGTTCCCGAACCAGCGCTACGCCGATTCCCACGAAGCCATTGCCGACCTGCTGCGCGTACAAGTGACGGCCCTAGACACCCTGAAGAAAAAACTCGGCACGCCCATGGGCCGCCAGACCAAGGGCATTCCGCAACCGTTCCAGGCCGATGCGTGGCGCAGCCAGTCGTCCCTGCAAAGCCTCGAGGCCAGCCTCGCCGCGGCCCAGACCGTGTGGGTGGGCGTCGACAACAAAGGCTTGCGTGGCCTGCTGCCGGCGGATCAGAAGGCGTTGGCCGAGAAGATCGACGCCGCCTATGCTGCCTCCCTGAAACTGTTCGCCAGCAACCAGCGCACCCTCAACGAACTGTTGAACGATGACGCCGGGCGCCAGCAGCTCAACGACATCTACGACAGCCTCAACGTGGTCCACCGCCTGCACGAGGGCGAGCTGGCCAAGGCCTTGGGTGTCCAACTGGGCTTCAATGCCAACGACGGTGACTGATGATGCTCAGGCGACAGGCTTTGGCGATGGGCAGCGTACTGCTCAGCGCCCTCACGTTGGGTGGCTGGACGCTGTTCAAAGGCAAAGACAAGGGCCCGCTGCTGCTGTCGGCGCGCGATGATGCCGACGGCAAGCACTACGCCGTCGGCTATCGCCTGGATGGCAAGCAGGTATTTGCCACCCAGGTCGGCCAGCGCTGCCACGACATCATCAACCACCCGACGTTGCCGATTGCGCTGTTCGTTGCCCGTCGCCCAGGCACCGAGAGTTACCTGATCGACTTGCGCGATGGCGCGTTGCTGCAAACCATCACCTCGAACGCCAACCGCCACTTCTACGGCCATGCGGTGATCCACAAGAGTGGCGACTGGTTGTACGCCACCGAGAACGACACCTCCGACCCTGGCCGTGGCCTACTGGGTGTGTATAAGTTCGAGGGCGAGCGGCTGGTGCACAGCGGCGAGATTTCCACCCACGGCGTCGGACCCCACCAGGTTTCCTGGATGCCCGACGGTGAAACCCTGGTGGTGGCCAACGGCGGTATCCGTACCGAAGCCGAAAGCCGGGTGGAGATGAACCTCAACGCCATGGAGCCCAGCCTGGTACTGATGCACCGCGATGGCAGCCTGATCAGCAAGGAAACCCTGGGCCAGCAGATGAACAGCGTGCGCCATATGGGGATTGCCAGCGATGGCACCATCCTCACCGGGCAGCAGTTCATGGGGCCGTCCCAGGAGCGTTCCGAGTTGCTGGCAATCAAGCGTCCGGGCCAGCCTTTCGTGGCGTTCCCGGTGGCCGACGAGCAGTTGCAGGCGATGGGGCACTACACCGCCAGTGTGGCGGTGCACAGCGAACTGCGCCTGGTGGCGCTGACGGCCCCAAGGGGCAACCGCTTCTTTATCTGGGATATGGACAGCGCCGAGTTGCGCCTGGATGGGCCGTTACCCGACTGCGCCGGTGTCGGTGCGGTGGCGGATGGGTTTGTGGTGACATCAGGACAGGGGCGCTGCCGCTTCTATGATTGCCGCCAGGAACAGTTGCTGGCCAAACCGTTGGAGTTGCCGGCGGGGTTTTGGGATAACCACCTGCACCTGGTCTGACTCACGATCCAAAAGGCAAAAAAAAGGGCCTCGCATCGCAAGGCCCTTTTGGGGGTCAATCGTTTCAACTTTGCGGCCTCATCCCTTGAGACATACCGAACATGAATAACAGCAATTCATGGTCAGGCTTGGCCGCCACACTCGCCTTGGCAATACGCGGCAGCAGGCATTGCCCGCCACCTTGCACCGCACTGAGCACTTGTGTGCGAGGTTGCTCCCACACGGCCAGGGCCAAGGCTGAAACGCCCAACGCCCCGACCAGGAACAAACCTCGTGCTATTTCTAGCTTCATCTGGTTAAACCCTTGATAGCGCTGCCAAACGCCGTCTCGTAAAAGTAGCTGAGTTTTTTCCAGTCGGCATCGTTCCACGACGAATGGCGGCGCAATTGCAGCATGTCATGGGACGCGGCCCGATAAGCGGTCAAGCGCTGGCGACATTTTTCGAAGTCCAGCAGGGCCACTTCCACAGTCGCCGCATCGGGCTCGCCGGTGACCCGCACGAAGATGTGCTTGATGTACAGGCAACCATGCTGCCAGCGGCCTTTGTGCATGCGCGCCAGGGTAGCGGCCAATTCCTGCAGCAAGCGCTCATGGACTGCCTCGCCATACTGCTCACGGCCACCGGCGGCGTACCAGTTTTCGATCTCGTCGAACCCGTCCAGGGACGCGGTCACCAGCAGGGCTTTCCATTGGTGCTCCGGGTCGCGTCGCGCCTCGCAGAACACCAGTTCCGGCACGCGCACATCCAGCAAACGCAGGCCCTTGAGGGCATCACGTTCACGAAGCACGGTCGGACGCCCAAAAGGGTGTAACCAACTGCGGTAGATGTGACCGGTCTGGCGCTTGCTATAGAGCAATCGCCCATTGGCGCTCACAACCCGCTGCACACCACTTTCACCACCACGCCGACGATTAGGTTCTTCGACCCACTCGCCCTTCTGGCGCCAGAAATAATCAAACCGCTCCTCGGGAGCTACATGACTGCCTGCTACGCACTCAACTGCCATCCTGTTACCTCTTACGCAATACATACACTCGCCACATGGCGTAGAGCGGTATGAAGTCCAGGGATTCCTGAACACGGAAACCGGCCTGCTCGAATTCTGCCTCGACAGTAGCAGCCGGTAACACAAACCGGTTTTGGTAACCTTCCTGCTCACCTCGTTTGCGACGACGTACTTCGCTGCGCTTGCGCTTCCAGGCCTTGAAATTGCCGTCTACCCACAACGAAAGAATCACGCTGTCGCGGGTAACCCGCTGAAACTCACGCAGTATTGTCAGCCTGTGCTCCGGTTCACCGATGTGGTGCATCAGGCGCATGCAGAAAATACTGTCGACGGAGTTATCTGGCAAATCGATATCAAAGGCAGACGTCTGCAAGGGCCGTACCCGTTTCACCACATCCGCCGGTTGGGCGGTGGTGGCGATCTTCAACATCGACGCCGAATTGTCAGCCCCGATAATCACGCGGTTGGGTTTTTCAGCCAGCAACGGCCAGAAACGTCCAGCGCCACACGGCAAGTCCAGCACCAGGCCCGGCTCACCGGCCATGGCCAGCGCACCGCGCGCCAGTTGCTCGTCGCGTTTGTGGGACAACCGGCGAGCCAAATTGTCCTGATGTTTGAGCAAATATTGTTGCGCGTGTTGATCGTCGTACTTTTCGGAAAATTCCAACTTGATTGGGGAAGGCATCGTACGTCTCCAGTATCTGATGCCTACAACCATATGCAGCGAACTGTGATCAACAGGTCAACTCATTGTGAAAATCTTGTCCTGTCTAATTGCATACATTTCAAGACTTTACAGAAACATTCAGTAGCATGGGGCCATCTTCGCTGAAAAGCGTTCAGTCTGCACCAGCAAAACGACAGACTGAACGGTCAGGTTTTGACTTGGCTCAACTCCACATGAAAGCGGCAGCCATTGGGCTCCATGGTGCTCAAACTCACGCTCCAGCCTTGGCTCTCGCAGATCCGTTGCACCAGTGACAGGCCAAGCCCCAAGCCCTCGCCGCGGTTCTCACTGCCGCGTACAAACGGCTCGAACATTGCTTCGCGCTTTTCTTCGGGAATGCCAACACCCGTGTCCTCCACCACAAAGCCACTGGGCTCCAGCGTGAGGCGGATAAACCCTTGCTCGGTGTAGTGCAGGGCGTTGCGCAGCAAGTTGCCCATCACCGCATGCAGGAACGTGGTGTTGTACCGCGTGTCCAGGGGGTTGCCGGGCCGATAGATCAACTCCAGGCCTTTTTTCTCGATGGGCTCGCGCCAGATGCCAAGCAGGTCTTCGGCGACCTGGGTCAGGTTGCCTTGGGGCGATGCGGCCGCATCGTCGTGTTTGGCGCGGGCCAGCATCAGGAAGGTCTGCACCAGTTCGCGCATTTCTCCACAGGCCCGGGCGATGCGTTCCACCTGGTTGCGGCCGCGCTGATCAATGGCAGGGTTTTCCAGCAACAGTTCGCAGGAACTGGCCAATACCATCAAGGGCGTGCGCAACTCATGGCTCACATCGCTGGTAAACAGTTGCTCGCGGGACAGCGCCTGGCGCAAGCGGCCCAGGGTGGCGTCGAACGCCACCGCCAACTCGCCCACTTCATCGGCGGCGTAATCCGGGGCCAAGGGCGGGGCCAGGCCCAACAGTTGGTCACGATGACGCACCTGCCGAGCCAGACGCACCACCGGCGCCATCACCTTGCGGGCGAGTACCCAGCCGAGGAATACCGCCAGCGCCAGGCTGAGCACGAACCCCACCAGCACCACAGCAAACAGCACACGCTCACGTTCTTCGAAATCGCTTTGGTCCTGCAGCAGCACATAACGCCGGCCATCGACCACTTCGACCATGGCGTGGTACGACAGCGACTCGCGGAACACCTCATGAAAACCCGGTTCCAGATGTCGCAAATCCTTGGGCAGCTCGAAATCGCCGCGCCCGCCGCTGAAATAAAACAGCTGGTCCGGCTCCGGCCGGTGGCTCCAGTCTTCGACACTGTCCATCAACAGCAGGCGTTGCAGGTCACCGCCCAGGCCCGCCGAGATCAACTTCTCTTCCACCAGGTGCACCGTCGCAACGATCCCCATGGCGAAGGCCCCAGCTACCAACGCACTCATCAAGGCAAAGGCGATGATGATCCGTTGGGCAAGGCTTTGCTTAAACTCCATCACGCCCCTCGGCCAGCCGATAACCCACACCGTGCACCGTTTGCAGCAATGGCTTGGCGAAGGGCTTATCGATCACCTGGCGCAATTGGTGAACGTGGCTGCGCAGGCTGTCGCTGTCCGGGCAGTCATCGCCCCACAGGGCTTCTTCGAGAATTTCCCGGCGCAGTACGTGCGGGCTCTTCTGCATCAACACCGCCAGCAGTTTCAGGCCCACCGGGTTGAGCTTGAGCAGGCGCCCTTCGCGGGTGACTTCCAAGGTGTCGAGGTCGTAGTTCAGGTCACCCACCTGCAGGGCACGCCGCCCGCCACCCTGGGCACGACGCAGCACCGCCTCGATACGCGCGGCCAGCTCCGACAAGGCGAACGGCTTGAGCAGGTAATCATCGGCGCCGGACTTGAAGCCCTGCAGCCGGTCATCCAATTGATCTCGGGCGGTGAGCATGATCACCGGCGTATCGCGGCGCGCGTCTTCGCGCAGGCGTTTGCACAGGGTGTAGCCATCGATGCCTGGCAGCATGATGTCGAGCACGATCAGGTCGTAATGCTCGGTTGCCGCCAGGTGCAGGCCCGACAAGCCGTCCTGCGCACAGTCCACTGTGTAGCCTTTTAGCCCCAGGTAATCGGCCAGGTTGGCGAGGATATCGCGGTTGTCTTCAACCAATAGAATTCGCATGGGCAGTGTCTCCGTACGCGGTAACGGCCGTGTTGGCTCGCGCAGCTTAAGGCCAAGCGAAGCTCAGGGATAGAGCTGAAAAGCCCGTCGATAAAGGTTTTCAACTGATTGTATGGTCAAACGAGTTTTTCACTATAGCTTCACAAACTGACCACAGTCTCAGGGTGAAGATCGCGCCCCATTGATATAAGGAACTTCGACATGGGGTTTTTCAAAACAGCGCCAATGCGCTATTTGCTGTTGATAACCGGTGCCTGGTTATTGGTTTTCCTGCTGACCCGCAGCGTGCTGCTCATGACTCACCTGGATGAAGCCGGTGGCAACTTGCTGCCGGTGTTTGGCGTGGGTGTGCTCTACGACCTGGGCTTCCTCGCCTACGCAGCCTTGCCGCTGGGTTTGTACCTGCTGCTGTGCCCGCCTGCGCTGTGGCGCCGCCGCGGCCATCGCTGGTTCCTGCAAGCGGTGCTGACCATCAGCCTGTTCGCCATGCTGTTCACCTCGGTGGCCGAATGGTTGTTCTGGGATGAATTTGGTGTGCGCTTCAACTTTATCGCCGTCGATTACCTGGTGTACTCCGATGAGGTGCTGAACAACCTGCTGGAGTCTTACCCAATCGGCAAGCTGCTGAGCCTGCTGGCGATGCTGGCCATCCTCCTGAGCCTGGCCCTGCGTAAACCTTTCAATGCTGCCATGGCGGCGCCGTTGCCGACAGGGCGTGGCCGCTTGGTCAATGCCTTGGGCCTGCTGGTGGTCGCCGGCCTCAGCCTGCAGCTGATCAGCCAGGACAGCCCGCGCGCCCAAGGCGGTAACGCCTACAAAAACGAATTGGCCAGCAATGGCCCTTATCAATTCTTCGCCGCTTTCCGCAATAACGAACTGGATTACACCCAGTTCTACAAAAGCCTGCCCACCGAAGTGGTCGCCCGGCAATTGCGCGCCGAACTCAGCGAGCCGAACGCGCGCTTTATCGACCAGGACCCACTGGATATCCGCCGGGCCATCGACAACCCCGGCACCTTGCGCAAACCCAACATCGTCCTGGTGACCCTCGAAAGCTTCAGCGCCAGGTACATGGGCAGCAATGGCGATGAGCGCAACCTCACGCCCAACCTTGATGCGTTGCGCAAACAAAGCCTGTACTTCAATAACTTCTATGCCACCGGCACCCGCACTGACCGCGGCCTGGAGGCCATTACCCTGGCAATCCCTCCCACACCAGGGCGTTCGATCGTCAAGCGCATCGGCCGTGAAAGCGGGTTCGCCAGCCTTGGGCAACAACTCACGGCCATCGGCTACGACAGCGTATTTGTCTACGGCGGGCGCGGTTACTTCGACAATATGAACGCGTTTTTCAGCGGCAATGGTTATCGGGTCGTGGACCAGAGCAGCGTGCCGGAGTCCGAAATCTCATTCAAAAATGCCTGGGGCATGGCCGACGAGGACCTGTTCAAACAGACCCTGAAACTGGCCGACGACGACTACGCCAAGCAGCAACCGTTCTTGCTGCAACTGATGACCACCTCCAACCATCGTCCCTACACCTACCCGGACGGGCGTATCGACATCAAGTCCGGCAAGGGCCGCGACGGCGCGGTGAAATACACCGACTACGCTATCGGCCAGTTCCTTGAGGCTGCGCGCCAGAAGCCGTGGTTCGATAACACGATATTTGTGTTCGTCGCCGACCACACGGCCGGTAGCGCAGGCAAGGAAGACCTACCGATCACCAACTATCAGATCCCACTGTTTATTTATGCGCCCAAGCTGATCGACGCTCGGGAGTCCGCTCAACTGGCCAGCCAGATCGACCTTGCGCCGACGTTGTTGGGCCTGCTCAACCTGAGCTATGAGTCGACCTTCTTTGGCCGCAACCTGCTGCAGGACAACCCGCTGCCACCGCGAGTAGTGGTCGGCAATTACCAGCACCTGGGGTTGTTTGACGGCAAGGACCTGGCGATCCTCAGCCCGCGCCAAGGGCTGCGTCGCCACGACCAGGCCCTTGGAGAGAGCCAGGAATTGCGCGTGGGCAGCGATGACCCGTTGATCCAACGGGCGATCACCTACTACCAGGCCGCCAGCTATGGCTATAAACAGCAACTGCTGAGCTGGAAAGCGCCCAAGGACACCACGCACGCGATCAGCGCACGCTGACGCCCACTACAGCCCTTGCCTCCCGTCAGGCAAGGGCGTAACACTGGCGGCCTTTCCCGGCAACGACACCTGTTCATGTCCGACACCCTGCTGTTGATTGAAGATGACCTGCCACTGGCCGCACTGACCGCCGAATTCCTGCGCGCCGAAGGTTTTACTGTCGCTGTCGAGCACCGTGGCGACCGCGCTGCCCAGCGTATTCTCGACGAACAGCCAGCGCTGTTGATCCTGGATGTGATGTTGCCGGGCATCGACGGTTTCACCCTGTGCCGGCAGATCCGCAGCCAGTACCCCGGGCTGATCCTGATGATGACCGCGCTGGATGAAAACGCCGAGCAGTTGACCGGCTTCAACGTCGGTGCGGATGACTATGTGGTCAAGCCCGTCGACCCGCTGCTGTTGCTGGCACGTATTCGCTCGCTGCTGCGCCGTCACCCTCAAGCGCCCCGCGCCACCTATCAATGGGGCAGTTTTCGCCTGGACCTGAACAGCCATTTCGCCTGGCTCGATACAACCCCCTTGCAGTTTTCGGTGGCCGAGTTCGAATTGCTGGCGATCTTCGCCCGCCATTGCGGCGTGTTGCTGACCCGGGAAAAACTGCTGCAGAGCCTGCGCGGCCTGGAGTACGACGGGCTCAACCGCTCGATTGATATGCGTGTGTCGCGCCTGCGCAAAAAGCTGATGAACCTGGCCTGCCCGGTGACCATCCAGACCATCACCGCCCAAGGCTATCTGTTTGTCGAAGCCCCGCAGGGCGACCAAGATGCTGGCTAACATGCGCCCCGGGATGGCCGTCGTGGCGGGCACCGCTTGGGCGACCTTGACGTTTTATCTATTGTGGCTGTGTGCCAACGCCTCGGTATTTGTCGGTGAAGACAGTTTCTTGCGCCTGATGGCCGGGCCGGGCTACCTGGTGGCCGAGCAGCTCAAAGCCTTGCCAGCCGACCAACGCGAAGCGCACATGGACACCCTGCGTGCACATTTCCAGTACCCCGTGGAGCTGGTCACGCTGGATGAGGTCGAGCTGCCGCCAGAAGCCTTGGTCATGCTGGAACATCAACAGCCGGCGCTCAATAGCGACGAAGACATCACCTACTTTCCGCTGGACGACGACACCGTGATCCAATTCGGCCCCATGTGGGGTACGGCCGAGGTCAAGGACCTGCTGGAGTTCCCCATTTACTGGGTAACCGCATGCGTCGCCGGCCTGCCGGTGCTACTGCTGCTTTGGGTCGGTTTACGTGCGCACCGTCGGCGTACCGCCGAACTGAACAGGCTTAATGCCTGCCTGGGCACGCTGGCGCACACGCCCAATGTGATGTTGCCCGCCATGGGCAAGGAATGGACACCGTTGCTGCTGACGTTGCAGCAACATGCCCAGGACATCAACGCCATGAACGAACGCCATCGCGAAGTCTCCCAGGCCGTGTCCCATGAACTGCGTACGCCACTGGCACGCATGCGTTTCGCCTTGACGCTGCTGAGCAAAAGCGACGACCCGCTCACACGTACCCGCCTGCAAGAACGTTTGCACACCGACGTCGAAGAACTTGAAGCCTTGGTGCGTGCCAGCCTGGCCTTTGCCCGTATGGCCGGCGCGCCCACCGACCTGCAACATGAACCGATCCCCATCCGCGACTGGCTGCATCAGGAGTTTGCCTTGCTGGACGGGCATCAGCGTCGCTTGAGCCTGGACACCGAGCCGCCGCAATTGCAGGTGATCGGCGACCGCGCCCTGTTGCACCTGATTGTGCGCAACCTGTTGAGCAACGCCATCACTTACGCACGCGATCAGGTGTGTGTCAGCGCCGCTTACCATGGCCAGGATCATCTGGTGTTGCATGTCGACGATGACGGCCCCGGCGTGCTGGCAGAAAACCGCGAAAAAATCTTCGAGCCCTTTGTACGCCTGGGTATGGGCGGCGATGAACCCACGGGCTTCGGCCTCGGCCTGGCGCTGGCCAAACGCGCGACCCAATGGCACCACGGCGAGTTGTCGGTGAGTCGCAGCCCCTTGGGAGGCGCACGCATGACATTGATCCTGCCACTGCGCCCGCAGTAGGCAGCGTGTTACAGCCTGTGACAGTGAAGCCTGCTGATTGCTCGTAACCTCGCCGCCTGAATCCCAGGTTGGAGAGCCCTTTCATGCGTCGCCCCAAGCCGTTTTTGCCCACATGGATGCTGTCGCTGTGCATCGTGACCGGCGCACTGTTGTCCGGCAATGCGCGTGCCTTTATCTCGGCCACGCCTTATTACCCGGGCACGATCAAGCCCAGCCATATTTCCCAAGCCGTCATGGACCAGCAACTGACGGCGTTTTATACCGAGTGGAAAGCGCTCTACCTGTCCCAGGCGTGCAGCAGCGACAGCTACTTCGTCAACGTCAGTGCCGACCACAAGCCGGTGGGCGGCGGTACGGCGCCGAACACCCTCACCGTGTCCGAAGCCCATGGCTACGGGATGTTGCTCAGCGTGATGATGGCGGGCCAGGACCCTGACGCACAAAAGATCTTCGATGGCATGGTGCGCTACTTCGAGGACCACCCGACCAAGTCCGACCCTGGGCTGATGGCCTGGAACCAGGTCGAAGGCTGTGGCAATGCCATTGGCCGGTTTCGTGGCGACGCCAGTGCCACCGACGGCGACCTGGATATCGCCTATGCCTTGCTGTTGGCCGACCATGTCTGGGGCAGCCAAGGCAGCATCGACTACCGCAGCCAGGCCAACACAGTCTTGGCCGCGATCCTGAAACATGAAGTGCACCCGCGTACCCATCATTTGATGCTGGGTGATTGGGCCGGCACCGATGGCGACACCGAACTCGAATATGCCACCCGCAGTTCGGACTTCATGCCGTCGCACCTCAACAGTTTTTTTGAGATGACCGGTGATAAACGCTGGCTCGCCGTGCGCGACAAAACCTACGCGATCATCGACACCTTCATCGCACGCTACAGTGCGCGTAGCGCCTTGGTGCCGGACTTTATCAGTCACCTCGACACAACACCCACACCAGCCCGCGCCGGCCTGGTGGAAGGCAAGCACGACGGTGATTACGCCTGGAATGCGGCCCGCTATCCCTGGCGCATCGCCCTGGATTACCTGATGTATGGCGACCCACGCGCACTGGACACCCTGAGTACCTTCAATTTATGGGCCCGCGCGACCACCGCGAATTCACCCGCTGCATTCAACAGCGGCTATCACGTCGATGGCAGCGCCTTGGACGCGGCCCCAGACGATCCTGCGTTTATTGCCGCATTGGGCGTCAGCGCGATGATCAGCCCCGACAACCAGCCATGGCTGAATAACATTTGGGACAACTTGCAACACCGCTCGCTCAAAGCCCACGACTACTACGCCAACACGCTCAAGTTGCTGGGCATGGTGGTCATGGCCGGGCATTGGGAGCGGCCCAGGCCAGCGCTCCATAAAAAGCCCACGCACCTGTCTGTCCATCATTCATTCAACGCAACTGCTGCGCCGGGGGCCCTGGCACTTATGCCGCGTACCGAATTGACCCTGGCACGCGGGTTCACCTTCAAGCGGTTATTGCGACGCCGCCTCATAGGCTGACGTAAAAGCCGCCCATAAAAAACCCCGCCTGCATCACTGCAGGCGGGGTTTTTCAGTGCCGGGTGAGGCTGGCTGTCGGGTAAGAAGCGGCCATTACTGGCCGCCCCTCCCCTAAGAACTGTACGTGCGAGTTTCCCCGCATACAGCTCAAGCCTTTGTAAGCCCTTCCAAATGGGAGAGCCAGCAGTGAGCTCACTCCTAACCCTTGGGTGGATATGGATCGTTGCCGTAGGAGTCCCGGGCGCGGATCTTTCCATCCTGACCATGGATCAGAACTTCACTCTTTTGGTTCTGAGCAATGCTACGTGCTGCTTCAGCGGCTTCCTGCTGGGTTCTGTGATGAGAGGTATCTTTCGAATTCCCCTCCCCACGTACTGCCCAACCCTCATCCCACTTCACAACGTGCTGGTTCTTACCTGACATAGGACACCTCGACATTTGAGAATGTCCTTGGAGACTAGCAGGCAACACCAACAAACACAACATGTACCAAAAACCAACCAACCGAAGCACATCATATAGTGATCTGATAAAGCATCACCGATTGGATTGTGCATGTAGCTGCCGATGACAGTTGGGATGCAACAACACCAGATTGTCCAGCTCGTCACCTCCACCCATGTGCCGCTCGATAACATGGTGGATGTTCCACCCGCTTTCGAACGTAATTAACTGCTTGCACATCGGGCAGCGCTTGCTCTGGCCAAGCCACAACGTCAGCGTCTTCCGCTTCCCTTCATCCGAACTCCGCCACGCATATTCCAGCCGTTGCTCGAAGTACATCTCGTCCTCTGGGGCGTATGGGTTAGCCTCCGCCTTGATCTTGGTGTGCCGCTTGATCGGCGTATCGCTGGCGTACAACAGGTGGAGCAGTTTGCCGCTGGGGTGTAGCCCGGTGAATACCCAACTGCGTGTTCCCACGCGCTTGAAGTATTTTTCCTTGATCCAACGTTTGCAGCGATTCAGATGTCGCCGTCTGCACCATCGCCATAGCAATTTCCAGATCCTGTAATCCACGTAATTGAAGGTCTGCTTGGCGACAATCGGCCGATGATAATTGGCCCAACCCCGAATGACTGGATTGAGTTGCTTGATCAACAGACTGGCCGGTGCCGCTTTGTTTGCTTCAACCAACGCCTTAACCTTGGCCAGAAATGCTTTCACGTTCTTGTGGGCTGGCTTTATCAGCAGCTTGTCACCGTACTTGCGAATATTCTGACCGAGGAAATCGAACCCATCCGCTACGTGCGTGAACAGCGTTTTCTCCACCGCAAGGCTCAACCCCCGCTCGGCCATGAAGGCTTCGACGAGTGGCTTCACCTCGTTTTCCAGCAACTCTTTCGAGATGCCGGTGATGACGAAATCGTCTGCGTACCGCACATAGTTGACCTTGGTCTTGTAGCTGGCTTTGGTATTGCGCTGCCCGAACCGAGATTCGAGCTCCTTTTCCAGTCCATCAAGGGCCAGGTTGGCCAATACTGGCGAGATGATGCCTCCTTGCGGAGTTCCCGCCCCGATTGGGTTCAATTGACCGGATTCCATATATCCCGCTTTCAGCCATTTCCTTAGAACCACCTTGTCCATCGGGACATTGGTGATCAGCCAGTCGTGACTGATATTGTCGAAGCACCCCTTGATATCCCCCTCCATGACCCACTGCGCAGAGTGCTTGCGACCGAGATTGACGAACAATTGCTCGATTGCATCTGCCGTGGAGCGATGAGGACGAAAGCCATAGGAGTTTCGGTCGGCTGTGGTCTCGGACACCGGTTCGAGGGCAAGCAGGTATAACGCCTGCATTGCTCGATCCAACATCGTCGGAATCCCCAGCGGTCTGCGCTGGCCATTTGCCTTGGGAATGTAAATCCGCCGCAGTGGCCGGGGCTTGTACCCCCTGCGCTCTAACCGAAAAACTGCCTTCCATTTGCTTTCAGGCGTGCTCCAGGTTTCCCCATCAACGCCGGGAGTCCTGCGACCCCGGTTTTCAGTGACCCGTTTAACCGCCAATACCTTGGCGGCAAACGAGCGAACCAACATGCGCTGCAAGGTTTTCACCTGCCGCCATTGCTGATTCTTGGCTGCCTTCGCGATCCGTACCTGTAGCCCTCGCACCTGTCGATGACCTGTTTCCCAGTCTATCGAATGCCAACTGGTGACCAGATGGGAGGACGCAGGTACTTCTATTTCAGACGCACTCATCTTGCTTTTCCTCCAGAGAAGATTTCCCCAGAGGGCAGCAGACGCACGTCGCCCTTGTGGGAGAGTGAGTACACTGCCCCGCAAGGGATTTCTATGAATTAGACGCAGCCGGTCAGACCGACACACGTCTGTTCTTGATGGCTTTACAAGCCTTCTCGCGATCAAAGACCAGTCGGAAGTCAGCACCATTTCCGGTCAGGGCACAGCCCCTATCCAACCCCATTACAGGGTGGCATTCGCTTTTTCCGACATCCTCTACCCGCACTTTCAACAGTCTTCCTCACGGTCGACCTGCCTTGCCATACAGGCCAGTGGCAAAAATACGGGCTTACCGAGTTCCATAACCGTCACAAGGATGGGTTAGGCCCTGCCTATTCACCGATGACTCAATGTCAGCGTGCCCCCAGATGTAAAAGGGACAACCAGTCATGCACCATTTTGGTCAAAGCCTATCAGCAACTTTGGCTCCATGCGGTTGACGGTGTTTATCAGCAGTTCACTTACGTTGGCCATACCAACCAGCCTAGCGTCTCGCCCGCGTGTTGCTCGCAGGGTCTGCATGGCGCCTCGCGGCGATCACACACCACAAACATCGTGGGACTACATTGTCAGGAAGCTTCGCACCCCGCCGTTACCAGCGACGCACTATCCCTAGGCTACTTTTGGCTGAACAAAAGGTCTCGCGCCCCGTCTACCTTGCGGTTTCTGGGTGAGACAATGACAGCTATGGCTTGCGCCCTATAGATAGGAGCAGGCCAGCTCTTTAGACACGATTTCCCATACCTCCCTCGCAGTGTTTCAAAATCTGCAAGCTCAGTACGTATATCGTTCTGATGATTTTCGGGGAGAGAATCACGATATATAGGCGACATTGCGCCGAATTCTAAGCACCTTGTGGGTGCCGGAAATCCGGGCTTTGACGCCCGGACTTCGGGTTTTTTAAGCTGTTTCTGCGGGAAAGTGGCCACCGGTTCAACCGGTGGCCACCTAGGATGTAGCCCGCTAGGTGCTTCTACCTATAGCGACTCTCGTCGCACTACATCATGCCGCCCATGCCACCCATGCCGCCCATGTCTGGCATGCCGCCGCCCGCTGCGCCTTCAGCCTTCGGCTTGTCAGCGATAGCAGCTTCGGTGGTCAGGATCAGGCCACCGATGGAGGCTGCGGCTTGCAGCGCGGAACGAGTCACCTTGGTAGGGTCCAGGATGCCCATTTCGATCATGTCGCCATAGACGCCAGTCGCAGCGTTGTAACCGTAGTTACCTTTGCCGTTCTTGACTTCGTTGACCACAACGCTTGGCTCGTCGCCGGAGTTGGCAGCGATCTGGCGCAGCGGTGCTTCAACAGCACGACGCAGCACAGCGATACCGACGTTCTGGTCGGCGTTGTCGCCGGTCAGGTTGGTCAGCGCTTCCAGAGCACGGATCAGCGCAACGCCACCGCCAGGTACCACGCCTTCTTCAACGGCTGCACGGGTAGCGTGCAGGGCGTCTTCAACGCGGGCCTTCTTCTCTTTCATTTCAACTTCGGAACCCGCGCCAACCTTGATCACTGCAACGCCACCGGACAGCTTGGCCAGGCGTTCTTGCAGTTTTTCACGGTCGTAGTCGGACGAAGTCTCGGCAACCTGGGCGCGGATCTGAGTGATGCGCGATTGGATGTCGCCTTCAACGCCAGCACCGTCAACGATGATGGTGTTTTCCTTGGAGATGGTCACGCGCTTGGCGCTACCCAGGTTTTCCAGGGTGGCGCTTTCCAGGCTCAGGCCGATCTCTTCGGAGATAACGGTACCGCCGGTCAATACGGCGATGTCCTGCAGCATGGCCTTGCGACGGTCGCCAAAGCCTGGCGCCTTGACGGCTGCGACTTTAACGATGCCACGCATGTTGTTCACGACCAGGGTCGCCAGGGCTTCGCCTTCAACGTCTTCGGAAACGATCAGCAGTGGGCGGCCGGCTTTGGCAACGGCTTCCAGCACTGGCAGCATTTCGCGGATGTTGGAGATTTTCTTGTCGACCAGCAGGATCAGCGGGTTGTCCAGTTCGGCAACCATGGTTTCTGGCTTGTTGACGAAGTACGGGGACAGGTAGCCACGGTCGAACTGCATGCCTTCTACAACCGACAGTTCGTTTTCCAGGCCAGTGCCTTCTTCAACGGTGATCACGCCTTCTTTACCGACTTTTTCCATGGCTTCGGCAATGATGTCGCCGATGGAGCTGTCGGAGTTGGCGGAGATGGTACCTACCTGGGCGATAGCCTTGGTGTCAGCGCATGGCTTGGACAGGTTTTTCAGCTCGGCAACGATGGCGATGGTCGCCTTGTCGATGCCGCGCTTGAGATCCATCGGGTTCATGCCGGCAGCGACGGCCTTGTAGCCTTCGTTGACGATCGCCTGGGCCAGGACGGTAGCGGTGGTGGTGCCGTCGCCTGCGTCATCGTTGGCACGGGAGGCAACGTCTTTGACCAGCTGCGCGCCCATGTTCTCGAAACGGTCTTCCAGTTCGATTTCTTTGGCTACGGAAACGCCGTCCTTGGTGATGGTCGGAGCGCCGAAGCTCTTCTCGATGATCACGTTACGGCCTTTCGGGCCCAGGGTCGCTTTTACTGCGTCAGCCAGGACGTTGACACCGGTGAGCATTTTCTTGCGGGCGGAATCGCCGAATTTAACTTCTTTAGCAGCCATGATCGATATTCCTTAAATACTTTGTAGTAACGGGAAAATGAGCGGGAAAATCAGTCTTCCAGTACGGCGAGAATTTCGTTCTCAGCCATTACCAGCAGGTCTTCGCCGTCGACTTTCACAGTGTTGCTGCCGGAGTAAGGGCCGAAAACAACCTTGTCACCCACTTTCACGGCCAGTGCGCGTACATCACCGTTCTCCAGGGTCTTGCCTGGGCCAGCAGCGACGATCACACCGTGGTTGGCTTTTTCAGCAGCCGAACCTGGCAGAACGATCCCGCCAGCGGTTTTCTTTTCTTCTTCGCTGCGACGGATGACGACGCGGTCGTGCAGAGGACGAAGCTTGCTCATTGTCGATCTCTCCTAATTGTGTTTTTCATCGGCCGGTATCAATTCCGGCGGGTTAAATTCCGGCGGTGCCGGTCGCGGCTCGCTGGGCGAGACGCGGAAGTCTGTCTGGTGTTGCCACCAGAAACCTTGCGGTGACCGTTACATAAGGGCGCACAAGCTTATTACAAGGGGCCGAAGCGGAAATTTTTTCGTTTTGATGCCCGGTCAAATGCAACACGGCACCCGAAGGTGCCGTGTCAGTGAAGCGCTTATTTGCTGTCGCGGTGTTCGAACTCGCCTTCGATCACGTCGCCTTCACGCCCCAGGGGTTGGCGCGGGGCCGTGCCGCCACGGGGTTGCAGGTCGTCGGCGAAAGCGCGTTGGCGAATCGCCGCTTCTTCGGCGCGCTGGCGCATCTTGCCGGCGAGCAACTTGCGCGTGAATGGCAGTAGCAGGATCAGGCCAAGCACATCGCTGACAAAGCCCGGCAGGATCAGCAGGCCACCGGCCAGGGCCATCATCAGGCCTTCAAGCATGGTCTGGGCCGGCAGTTCGCCGCGGTTCAGGCTTTCACGGGCACGCAGCGCCGTGGCCAGGCCGGCGACGCGCAGCACCAGGACGCCAAGCATCGAGCCGGCGATGATCAGCAACAGCGCCGGGAAAAACCCGATCGCACCGCTGACTTGAACGAATACGAACAGCTCCAACACCGGGAATAGCAGAAAGAGCAATAAAAAAGGGCGCATCAAATGGTTCCTCAACGCAAGAATGCCTTGCCAGTCCACCTTAGATGACGTCGTCGTTTCGTGAATTCAAGCGCTGGCGGCGGTTTTTTTCGGCCAGGCCTCAGCATGAGCCAATGAAACCAAGGCTTCGCGTACTTGTGTCGGCGTGTTGCAAGGCTCTTCAAAAGGCAACCAATAAAGGGATTGGCCGATACGCAGGTGCATGCCTTCACTGTCGATGCCGGCCAGTTGCGCAGGCTCGGTGGTCGGCAAACCGCTGAGGTCGACGTAGTGGGCGATGGCCTTGGTGTGATCGCTGTTCATGTGCTCGATCATGCTGCGTTCGGCCTTGCCGGCGAACGGGTTGGCCAAGGTCAACTGGTCGACCCAGTGGATCGCGCCAAACCCACCGATATAACGGTGACGTACCGGTTTGAGCACCCAGAAATCGAAGTCGTGGGCCTTGTGGTAGTTGGCCGAATCAGGGAAATAGCGGTAATAACGCTCGGCGGCGGCTTCAATCGCCGCGCCGTCTTCCAACTTCTCAGCTTCGGCCAGGTAGGTCAGGCGCCCTACCGCCTGCACATCATCGGCCTCGCGCTCACCCACCAGCAGCGAGCACTTGGGGTCTTTTTGCAGGTTATGGGTGTGCTGGGCGATGCGGCTGATCAGGATCAGCGGGCGACCCTGCTCATCGAGGCAGTAAGGCACGACCGAGCCGAAGGGAAACCCGGGCATGGCTTTGGACAGTGTGGAGAGAGCCCCACGGTATTCCTTGAGCAACAGCTCTCGGGCGTTCTTGGCAACGTGCGCGCTCAACGTATGACTCCTCGGGTGTTCCGCCGCCCATGGCATATGGGAATGGATCTCAACACAAGGTAATCAATATCCGCGCAGGTTGCCAGAGCGGCCGACGCAGGTTTTACCAGGCCACGCCAAAGCCTGCGGTGTAGCGGGTCTTGCTCAAGCTGCTGTCGGAATTGCCACTGACCTCGTTGCGCTCAGCCTTCAAATTGAGCGAGGCCCACTCGGTGACCTTGTAGCGCAGGCCCATCTCGGCATCCAGGGAATATTCGGCCGGCCCGGCAAGGGGTTTGCCCAATTCACCGTTGGTGAAGAACTCAACCGTCTTGCCCACCAGGTAGCGGTTGTAGTTCCACTTCATGGCCAGGGAATAGAAGTTGTCCTTGCCGCCGTCGGCATATTCGTAATCGGTGCGGTTGACCAGCGAACCGAGGGAGAATGCGCCCAGCTCATCGTCCCAGAACTGATAGCCCGGGCCGGTACCGACAACGCGCTGGCGAGCCAGGTCTTCGACCTTGTCACGCTTGTAGGTCAGGCGACCTTCCCAGAACCAGTGCTCGGTGATAAAGCGGTCCAGGTTGTATTCCAGCGCCCAGTTGTCGGTAGTGGTGACGTCATCCTGGAATTCGCGGTTGTATTCACCCTTGCCCGTATGACGCCACTGGCCGTGACGGGCCGAGGTCTTGAAGTCGATGTCGTAGTCGTTGGTGTCTTTGTCTGCGCGCTTGTAGTCCAGCGCCAGATCGACGTTGCCCTTCCACACCAGGTCTTCGATGACGGGCTTGGGCTTCATGATCTGCTGGATACTCGCCAGCTCCACAGTCTTGGGCGCCTCGCCATTGGCCAGTACCACCTTGCCATCATCCGACGCCTGCAAGGACTTGGCCTTTTCGCCGCTGTAGGCATCCTGCTTGACCAGCAGTTCCTGGTCGCTTTCCAGGGTCTTGACCTGCTTCCAGTCCACCGGAATGGAGCCTGCGTAGGCAGTTTGGATCAGCAATTTGCCACCGTCGAAGACTTTGATCTTGCCGGTCAGGCGATCACCGTTTTTCAACCAGACGGTATCGGCGAGCAAAGGCGTGGAAGCACTGAAAACAGCAAGGCACAACAGGGTTCTGGACAACATAAGCAGATACGGGGCTCAGGGTAGGCGAAAATAAGGGGCGTTATAGTGTTACATGGCTAGAACTGACTCAAGGATTTATATTGAGTTCAATTCTCAACGCCATACTTACAGACGTTTCCGACAAAACAACGAAGATCTAAACGGATACCCTCACAGTGAACCCACCTGCCGATACACCGCAAAGCTCCGCCGAGATGCGTCGCACCGCCTTGTACCTGACGTTGGCACAGGTGCCGGCAGGCTGCGTGGTGAGTTACGGCGAGCTGGCCCACTTGGCGGGGCTGGGCCAAGCTGCCCGCTGGGTCGGGCGCACCCTGAGCCAGTTACCCGAGGGCACCCGATTGCCCTGGCATCGAGTGCTGGGTGCCGGCGGTCGGATAAGCCTGCCGGTGGGCAGTGCCTCGGGTGACGAACAACGTGCGCGTTTGCGTAGCGAAGGCGTCACTATCCTGAACAATCGCGTGGATATTCAGCGTCATGGCTGGCGCCCGGTAGAGCACAGCGGTTAGAGTGCGCGCTTTGTTTCCGCAAACCTGAGGCAGACTCCAGCCCATGCCCCGTAAAACCTGGCGCGCCGCGCTCGCCGCCTATGCCAGCCCCTCGACGTTAGTGCTGTTGTTGCTCGGTTTCGCCGCCGGCATGCCTTATATGTTGGTGTTCTCGACGCTTTCCGTGTGGCTGCGTGAAGCCGGTGTGGCCCGCGAGACCATCGGCTACGCGAGCCTGATCGGTCTGGCCTACGCCTTCAAATGGGTCTGGTCGCCGCTGCTCGACCAATGGCGCCTGCCGTTGCTCGGCAAACTGGGGCGTCGTCGCTCCTGGCTGGTACTCGCCCAATCGCTGGTGATCCTCGGATTGATCGGCATGGGCTTCTGTGACCCGCAAAAGCACCTGTCCTGGTTGATCGCCATTGCGGTGGTCGTCGCTTTTGCGTCGGCCACGCAGGACATCGCCGTCGACGCCTATCGCCTGGAAATTGCCGACGACAGCCGCCAGGCCGCCCTGGCCGCGAGCTACATGTCTGGTTATCGCATTGCCGCGCTGCTGGCCACGGCCGGGGCGCTGTTCTTTGCCGAAGGCTTCGGATCCACCGGCTTCAACTACAAACACTCGGCCTGGACCGGCACGTATGTGCTGTTCGGCGTGTTGATGATTCCGGCGCTGCTGACCACCTTGCTCATGCGTGAACCCGATGTGCCCCTGCGCACCCAGTTGCAGGCCGGTCGCTACAGCTTCGCGCACCAACTGGTGTCGGTGTTCGTACTGATCGTGCTGCTGGTGTCGGTGCCGGCGATGTTCACCCAGCTCTACAACACCGACTTTGCCAGCGTGCTGTTCCAGGGCGTGAGCCTGTGGGAACTGCTGATGGAAGACCGCGCGTTCCTGCGCGCTATCCTCTATATCACCCTTACTACGCTCTGCCTGTCAGCCATGGGTCGCCGGGGCTTGGCGCCAGTACTGACGCCGGTCAATGACTTTATCCTGCGTTACCGGTGGCAGGCGCTGCTGCTGCTCGGGCTGATTGCCACCTACCGCATGTCCGATACGGTCATGGGCGTGATGGCCAACGTGTTTTACATCGACCAGGGCTTTACCAAGGACCAGATCGCCGGGGTGAGCAAAATCTTCGGCCTGATCATGACGTTGCTCGGCGCGGGCATGGGCGGCCTGTTGATCGTGCGGTTCGGGATCTTGCCGATCCTGTTTATCGGCGGCGTGGCCTCGGCCGGCACCAACCTGCTGTTCGTGATGCTCGCCGACATGGGCCCCGACCTGCAGATGCTGATCGTCACCATTTCCCTGGATAACTTCAGCTCGGGCATGGCGACTTCTGCGTTTGTCGCCTACCTGTCGAGCCTGACCAACCTCAAGTTCTCCGCCACCCAATACGCACTGCTCAGCTCGATCATGCTGTTGCTGCCACGCTTGATCGGCGGGTATTCAGGGGTGATGGTGGAGAAGTTCGGGTACCACAATTTCTTCCTGATCACCTGTTTGCTGGGTGTGCCGACGTTGTTCCTGATTGCGTTGCACTGGTTCCAGGAAAATCGGCGGATTCGGTTGAGTCCAACACAAGACGACTGATACGACTCGGTCAATGTCGGAGGGGGCTTGCCCCCAATTAGCAGTGCGTCAGTTATAAGATACTTAGCTGACCCACCGCCATCGGGGGCAAGCCCCCTCCCACATTTGGATCTCCAATAGTCAGATCCCCCCCCGCAATGTCACGCCTGTACTCCGGCAGCAACCGCCCGTACAATCCCAAGTCATTTCAAGTCCAAGCAACCGACAACGGCCTACCATGCGTACCAGTCAATATTTGCTCGCCACACAGAAAGAAACGCCTTCCGACGCGGTTGTGATCAGCCATCAGCTGATGCTGCGCGCCGGTATGATCCGCAAACTGGCCTCCGGCCTGTACACCTGGTTGCCCATGGGCTTGAAGGTGATGCGCAAGGTCGAAGCCATCGTTCGTGAAGAAATGAACGCCGCCGGCTCTCTGGAAGTGTTGATGCCGAGCACCCAACCGGCTGAGTTGTGGCAGGAATCCGGGCGCTGGGAAGAGTACGGCCCTGAGTTGCTGCGCTTCAAGGATCGTCATGGCCGCGATTTCTGCGCTGGCCCGACCCATGAAGAAGTGATCACCGACCTGATGCGCAACGAGTTGAGCAGCTATAAACAGTTGCCGCTGAACCTGTATCAGATCCAGACCAAGTTCCGTGATGAAATCCGCCCACGCTTCGGCTTGATGCGTGGCCGCGAGTTCATCATGAAGGACGCCTATTCATTCCACGCCGACCAGGCTTCCTTGCAGGTCACCTACGACCGCATGCACAAGGCCTACTGCAACGTGTTCACGCGCCTGGGCCTGAAATTCCGCCCGGTTGAAGCGGACAACGGTTCCATCGGCGGCGCCGGCTCCCACGAGTTCCATGTACTGGCCGAGTCCGGCGAAGACGATATCGTGTTCAGCAACGGCTCCGACTACGCAGCGAACATCGAGAAAGCCGAAGCCGTGCCACGGGAAACCTCCCGTCCAGCACCGGTTGAGGAACTGCGCCTGGTGGATACGCCAGAGACCAAGACCATCGCGGCACTGGTGGAGAAATTCAATCTGCCGATTGAAAAGACCATCAAGACCCTGATCGTGCGCGCCGAAGAAGAAGGCAAGCTGATCGCCCTGGTGATCCGTGGCGACCACGAGCTCAACGAAATCAAGGCTGCCCAGCAACCTGGCGTGGCCAGCCCGCTGGTCATGGCCACCGACGCCGAACTGCGCGACGCCATTGGTGCCGGTGCCGGTTCGCTCGGCCCGCTGAATCTGCCGCTGCCAATCATCATCGACCGTTCGGTCGAGATGATGAGCGACTTCGGTATCGGCGCGAACATCGACGACAAGCACTACTTCGGCGTGAACTGGGAGCGTGACCTGCCGGTTCCTACCGTGGCCGACCTGCGTAACGTCGTGGCCGGTGACCCAAGCCCGGACGGCAAGGGCACCCTGGAAATCAAGCGCGGTATCGAAGTCGGGCACATCTTCCAGCTGGGCAACAAGTACAGCAAGGCGATGAAGTGCGAAGTGCTGGGCGAGAACGGCAAGCCGATCACCCTGGACATGGGCTGCTACGGTATTGGCGTATCCCGCGTGGTTGCGGCTGCCATCGAGCAGAACAACGACGAGAAAGGCATCATCTGGAGCGACGCCCTGGCGCCATTCCAGGTTGCCCTGGTACCGCTGCGCTACGAAACCGAGCAAGTACGCGAAGCCACTGACAAGCTGTACGCCGAACTGACGGCCGCCGGTTTTGAAGTGCTGCTGGATGACCGGGACAAGAAAACCAGCCCGGGCATCAAGTTCGCCGACATGGAACTGATTGGCATCCCGCACCGGATCGTGATCAGCGACCGCGGCCTGGCCGATGGCAATCTGGAATACAAGAGCCGGACCGAAGCCGAAGCCCAACCGTTGCCGGTGGCTGACGTGCTGTCTTTCCTCCAGGCGCGTATTCGTCGCTGAAAACCAGATCAAGAGAAGTCATGTTCAAGCGAAACACCAGAGCCCTGGGGGGCGCCGCCTTGTGCGGCGCCCTGCTGGTCAGCGGCTGCGCCAATCAGATGTCGCAACGCAGTGAGCACGAGGAGCGGATCGAGCGTAAGTTGCTCGATCACAGCCTGCAGATCGATGTAGGCGAACCCAAAGTGCTGGAGCTGCCGCAACGCCGGGTTCGCATTCATGAGCAGAAGACCTTCGAGGTCACCGAATTCGAAGTCACCCGTCGTTACGACCGCTATACGCCCTACCAGCCCTGGCGCAAACTCTATGAGATGCCGCTGGGTGCAGTGGCGTTGGTGGCCGGCGTGGGCGCCAACGTTGCGAATATCTTCGCCCTCGGCAACCTGCCCACGAGCGTGACCCGTGACTGGCTGAGCTACGGCGTGGACGGCATCAACCCGTTCATGAACGTGCAATCCCACGGCCGTGCGCAACAGAACCTGGCAGCTATCGATGAAGTCCAGCGTGACAAGCGCCTGGAGTATTCGAGCCTGCCCTGGAGCGAGCGCCCGGTACAGGTCAGCGCCGGCAAGCAGACCCATGAGCTGACCACCGACCGCAACGGCATACTGCGCCTGAACCTGTTGGACAGCCCATTCGCCGAGCAGGACCTGAACCGCGTCACGACCTTGAAGATCAGCGTGGAAGATGGCCAGGACGACGTGCATACGGACTCGACCCTGGCAGTCAGCAACAGCCTGCGCGGCAAATTGCTGGAAGCCCATGCCCTGATCTACGACGACCTGGAAGATGACGAAGTGAACCAGTGGGTACACCGGGTCAAGCGCCTGTCGGAACTGGGCCTGGAAGAAGAAGCCAGCGAACTGGAACAGAGCCTGATTGAACTGACTCGCAATGATCCGGAGTTGCAGCAGGAGTTTGTGCAGGCGCTGACCAAGGATGCGGGGCGGCTTGTCGCAGATCCCGGCGCACGCTGAAACCTGAGGACTACCGCAGATCTAAATGTGGGAGGGGGCTTGCTCCCGATAGCGGTGTTTCAGTCACTGAATACATTGACTGACCTACCGTCATCGGGAGCAAGCCCCCTCCCACAGTTTTAATCCGGGTATCTACCAGGAGAACTCTAACTGTTCATTGCCGCCGCTTAGGTCCAGCAAGCGCACGCCAATTCCCAACAATCGCACTGGCTTCCCCCCGCGATTGAACGCCTGGGTCAGCAACTGTTGATAACTTTCCAGATCCCGCCCTGCCCCGGCTTGCTCCAAGGTGGTCTGGGTAAAGTCATGAAACTTCACTTTGACGAACGGCTTGCCCGCCCGGTAGCTACTGTCTATACGCGCAATGCGTCCAGCCAGGGTTTCCATCAGCTCGGGCAGTTTCGCCAGGCAGCTTGAAAGATCCGGCAAATCCACATCGTAGGTATTTTCCACACTGATGGACTGTCGACGGCTGTCGTTCTGCACCACGCGATCATCAATCCCACGGGCCAGGCTCCACAGGCGCTCGCCAAAACTGCCGAATTCGCGCACCAGCGCCAATTTGTTCCACTCGCGCAACTGCAAGCAGTCTTCGATACCCAGGCGCGCCAGTTTGTCTGCGGTTACCTTGCCGACCCCATGCAATTTGCTCACCGGCAATATCGACACAAAGTCTTCGACCTGGTCCGGGGTAATCACGAATAGGCCGTTGGGTTTTTTCCAGTCGCTGGCAATCTTGGCCAAAAACTTGTTCGGCGCCACCCCGGCAGACACGGTGATATGCAGCTGGTTGGAGACCCGCCGACGGATGTCCTGGGCAATACGCGTGGCACTGCCGCCAAAATGCGGGCTGTCAGAGACGTCGAGGTAGGCTTCATCCAGCGACAACGGCTCGATCAAGTCGGTGTAGTCGCGAAAGATCGTCTGGATTTCCTTGGACGCTTCTTTATAGGCATCCATGCGCGGCTTGACGATGGTCAGGTCCGGGCACAGCTTCAAGGCGTGGCGCGACGACATGGCGGAACGAACCCCGTACGCCCGCGCTTCGTAGTTGCAGGTGGCGATCACCCCCCGACGATCAGCCGAGCCGCCGACGGCCAACGGCTTTTGAGCCAGGCTCGGGTCGTCGCGCATCTCGATGGCGGCGTAGAAGCAATCACAGTCGACGTGGATGATTTTGCGCTGCGTCATATAAACGGGGTGTGAACCAACGGGTGGGCAGTATCGCATTCACCCCTGTATATAGCACCAGTAGTTTGATTCTTCCTTCCAAGTGGTAGGAAATTTCCCGGATGAATTTATTTTCTCAATCGAATTTAGCCTTCCGATAGAGCTGAAAGCCTTGGCCTGACTGGTCCCGAGCGGTTCACGACCTCGCATTGGAGAGCTAACCGATTGAACCACAAGCGCTTTTCTTTGATTCACAGGTTGACACACCCGCGTTCCTCTGTAGAATGCCGACACACAGACGCGGGATGGAGCAGTCTGGTAGCTCGTCGGGCTCATAACCCGAAGGTCGTCGGTTCAAATCCGGCTCCCGCAACCAAACATCAAAAAAGGCTACTCGAAAGAGTGGCCTTTTTTGTGCGCGCCTGTTTTTCATCCGCCGCTTCTGCAAAATGCGGCCAAGGCCTTGATTTCAGAATAATTAGCGCTTATTTACGCCATCGGCGCATTAACGGTTGACACCCTGCCGCTGGGCTGTAGAATGCCGCCCACAGACGCGGGATGGAGCAGTCTGGTAGCTCGTCGGGCTCATAACCCGAAGGTCGTCGGTTCAAATCCGGCTCCCGCAACCAAACATCAAAAAAGGCTACTCGAAAGAGTGGCCTTTTTTGTATCCGGTGAAAAAGTTCTTCTGAAACAATGGCATGGCATCTTTCATGAAACCGCACAGGGTTTGTGGAGTCCATCTCACTGCACGCTATGCTCAATGCTCAAGCGCTACCCTCTACGACCAATGGCCGCAGTCGCCGCACCCGGCGATCCGCGTTAATATTTGTAATTATTTTGTCCATAGGGATTGGTAACTTGGCTGGATACCTCCATCCTGTCGCGCACAATCCACGAGGTGATTGATGCGCGCCAACTCGTCTGAACCACACGACACCGTCACAGCGGAACAACCAATCGCCCCCACCCGTTTGCGTTGGCTGGAGCTGTTGAGCAAGTACCGGCAACCCATCGGCCTGGCCGTTACGCTGCTGTTGTTTGCAATCGCCTTGATCGCCTGCCGACACCTGCTGTTGGAACTGGACCTCTACGCCCTTCACGATTCGATTCTGGAAGTGCCCAAGCCAGCCTTGCTCGGTGCATTTGCGGCGGCGGTCGCCGGCTTCATTATCCTGCTCGGCTATGAATTCTCCGGCGCACGTTATGCGGGGGTGAAGTTGCCCGCCAAGACCCTGGCCCTGGGTGGCTTCACCGCTTTTGCCATCGGCAACGCCATTGGCTTGTCGATGCTCTCGGGCGGCTCGGTGCGCTACCGTTTATATGCACGCCATGGCATCGGCGCGTCGGAAGTGGCGCACATGACGGTGTTCGCCAGCCTGGCCCTGGGCTGCGCCCTGCCGCCACTGGCCGCATTGGCCACATTGAGCAACCTGCCGGCAGCCTCCACTTACCTGCATTTACCGCAAAGCCTGCTCGGCGGCGTCGCCGGCGCCGTGCTGCTATTGTCAGCCGCATTGTGCATCGGCATCTATCGCCGCCGCCTGCCGGAACAACCCTACCCCGACAACCTGCTGGTCAAGGCCGGGCGCCGTACATTGCGCCTGCCCGGTCGGCGCCTGACCTTCCTGCAACTGATCATCACCGCCCTGGACGTCGCCGCTGCCGCCACCGTCCTTTATCTGCTGTTGCCGGAAGCACCACCCTTCGGTCCATTCCTGCTGGTGTACCTGCTGGCCCTGGCCGCCGGTGTGCTCAGCCATGTACCGGGCGGCGTGGGTGTGTTCGAAGCGATCCTGCTGGCAGCCTTCGCCGACAAACTCGGTGCCGCGCCTCTGGCTGCTGCCTTGCTGCTGTACCGGATGATCTACGTGGTGCTGCCGCTGCTGATCGCCTGTGTGTTCCTGCTGGTCAACGAGGCACAGCGCCTGTTCCAGACCCAGCAGAGCCTGCGGGTGGCTTCGGGGCTGGCGGCGCCAGTACTGGCCGTCCTGGTTTTTTTGTCCGGCGTGGTCCTGCTGTTTTCCGGCGCCACGCCGGAGATCGACTCACGCCTGGAAAACATCGGCTTCCTGATTCCCCACCGCCTGATTGACGCGTCGCACTTTGGCGCGAGCCTGATCGGCGTGTTGTGCCTGCTGCTAGCCCAGGGCCTGCGTCGACGTTTGTCGGCAGCCTGGATGCTGACCATGGTGCTGCTGCTGGTGGGTGCCCTGCTCTCGCTGCTTAAAGGCTTCGACTGGGAAGAAGCCAGCCTGATGACCATGACGGCGGTGCTGCTGGCAATCTTCCGTCGCTCGTTCTACCGCGCCAGCCGCCTGACCGAGCTGCCTTTTTCGCCGCTGTACCTGGTGGCCAGTGTCTGTGTACTCGGCGCTTCGATCTGGCTGCTGTTGTTCGCCTATCAGGACGTGCCCTACAGCCATCAACTGTGGTGGCAGTTCACCCTCGACGCCAACGCCCCGCGAGGCTTGCGCTCATTGCTGGGCGCCGCCGTGCTGCTGGTGATTGTGTCGCTGACCTGGCTGCTGCGCACTGCACGCCCGGTCATCCACTTGCCTACACCTGAAGAACTGGAGCGCGCCACCAAAATCCTGATGGCCTCCTCCCAACCCGACGGCGGCCTGGCGCTGACCGGTGACAAGGCGCTGCTGTTCCACCCTAACGATGAAGCCTTCCTGATGTACGCCCGTCGCGGGCGCAGCCTGGTGGCCTTGTATGACCCGATCGGCCCGACCCAACCCCGCGCCGAGATGATCTGGCAGTTCCGTGACCTGTGTGACATCCACCACGCCCGCCCGGTGTTTTATCAGGTACGTGCCGAGAACCTGCCGTACTACATGGACATCGGCCTCACTGCGATCAAGCTGGGCGAAGAAGCCCGCGTCGACCTGAAACGCTTTGACCTGGAAGCCAAGGGCAAAGAGATGAAGGATTTGCGCTACACCTGGAACCGTGGCACCCGGGACGGTCTGTCCCTGGAGATCTTCGAGCCAGGCCAGGCACCGATGGATGAATTAAAAGTCATCTCCGATGCGTGGCTTACCGGTAAGAATGTGCGCGAAAAGGGCTTCTCCCTGGGCCGTTTCAGTGACGACTACCTCAAGCACTTCCGTATCGCGATCATTCGCTTCGAAGGTCGCCCGGTGGCTTTCGCCAACCTGCTCGAGACTTACAACCACGACCTGGCCAGCCTCGACCTGATGCGCGCCCACCCGGACGCACCCAAGCTGACCATGGAATTCATGATGGTTGGCCTGATTCAACATTATAAGAACCACGGCTACGCCCGCTTCAGCCTCGGCATGGTGCCGCTGTCGGGTCTGCAACCCCGCCGTGGCGCACCCTTGACCCAACGCCTGGGCTCGATGGTGTTCCGCCGTGGCGAGCAACTGTATAACTTTCAAGGTTTGCGCCGCTTCAAAGACAAGTTCCAGCCTGACTGGGAACCCCGTTACATGGCCGTGCCCGCAGGACTTGATCCGCTGGTGGCACTGGCCGATACCGCCGCCCTGATCGCGGGCGGCTTGACTGGATTGGTGAAACGCTGATGATTCGACGCTCCTGGCGGTATGTATTGGCCCTTGTAGTGCTGCTTGCGCTGATCGCGGCGGGTGGCTTTTGGTACTGGAACCGCCCTGCCCCGCAACCGACCCTGGAGCAATTGCCCCAGGCCGACGGTTCGGTGATGACCCGCGTGACCCCGGCCAGCGCCGCGAAAGCCCGCGTGGCCGTGGCCGTGATGGCCGACGAAGCCCTGACCGACAGCCAATTGATTGCCCTGAGCCAGGGCGGCGCAGCGCAAATCGTTCAGGTGATCCTGCCCAAGGCTGACTGCACATTGCAGGAACAAGCCCTGCAAAGCGCCCTGGCCCAGCTTAAAGGCCCGGCGACGCTGGTCAGCGGCATCGGCCCTGGCGCCGCCCTCGCCTGGCGCTGGCTGGCCACACAGAACGACGACAAGGCCAACGCCATCTCCGTAGGCTTCGCACTGTCTCAGGAAGGCTGCAAGGACCCGCTGCCGAAAACCTCCGCCCATGGCAACTGGCTGGTGGCGTGGAACGACAACCCTGACGATGAAAGCGCCAGTTTCGTACGCGACACACCGCGTGCCACCACCAGCATCAGCGACTACGACATTCATTACCCGCAAGTACTGAACAATGAGTTGCGCAAGCAACTGATCGGCTCGGACAACGGCGGCCTGGCGATTCCGGTGGTGGAAGTGCCGGCTGGCCAAGCCAAGGACACCGTGACCCTGTTCCTCTCCGGTGACGGCGGCTGGCGTGACCTGGACCGCGACGTGGCCGGCGAGATGGCCAAGCTCGGCTACCCGGTGGTCGGCATCGACACCCTGCGCTACTACTGGCAGCACAAGACCCCGGAGCAAAGCGCCAAGGACCTTACCGAGCTGATGCAGCACTATCGGCAGAAGTGGGGCACCAAGCGCTTTGTGCTGACCGGTTACTCGTTCGGCGCCGACGTACTGCCCGCTATCTACAACCGTCTGCCGGAAAGCGAGCAACAGCGGGTCGACGCGATCATCCTGCTGGCATTCGCCCGCACCGGCAGCTTTGAAATCGAAGTGGAAGGTTGGCTCGGCAACGCCGGCAAAGAAGCCGCGACCGGCCCGGAAATGGCCAAGCTGCCGGCGGACAAAGTGGTGTGCATCTACGGTGCCGAGGAAGTCGACGAGAGTGGCTGTACTGACAAGACGGCCGTGGGTGAAGCGTTGAAGCTGCCGGGCGGGCATCACTTCGATGAGAACTACCCGGCACTGGCCAAGCGCTTGGTGGATATCATCGTCAAGCACCAGGCCAAAACCGAATAGCTCCAGGGCTGTACACAAAACCAAATGTGGGAGGGGGCTTGCTCCCGATAGCAGAGTGACAGTCAATGATGTTGTGACTGCGCTACCACTATCGGGAGCAAGCCCCTCCCACATTTGCCTTGTGCTGTGGCTGAGATTCAGCGTGGTTCGATGTGCGCGATCATCAACTGCACGGTTTCATTTCCACGAAACTCGTTCACGTCCAGCTTGTAGGCCAATTCCACCCAACGCACGGTCGGGTTCGGCCACACCTCACGGTCCACGCCAAAGGCAATGCCATCGAGCTTCACTGAACCGCATTCGGTCTTGAGCACGACCTTCAAGTGCCGTTCGCCCACGACACGCTGTTCCACCAACTGGAACACACCGTGAAACAACGGCTCGGGAAAGTGTTGCCCCCACGGGCCGGCATGACGCAGGGCGCGGGCCAGTTCGAGGTGGAACTCTTCCACAGCCAATGTACCGTCGGAGAGCAGGCGGCCGGTGAGGTCTTCTTCACGCAGTTGCCGACGCACTTCGGCATCAAAGGCTTCGGCAAACAGTGGGAAGTTCGCCTCAGGCAATGTCAACCCCGCCGCCATGGCGTGGCCGCCGTACTTGGTGATCAGATTGGGGTGCTGGCTGGCGACCACAGCCAGTGCATCGCGGATATGAAAGCCCTGCACCGAACGCCCAGAGCCCTTGAGCAGGCCGTCACCCGCATCAGCAAAGGCGATGGTCGGGCGGAAATAACGCTCCTTCATGCGCGACGCCAGGATCCCGATCACCCCTTGGTGCCACTCCGGGTCGAACAGGCACAAGCCGTACGGCATCGACTCCACCGGCAAGTCCTTGAGCTGGGCCAGGGCTTCGCGCTGCATGCCTTGCTCGATGGATTTGCGGTCCTGGTTCATGCCGTCCAGTTGCGCGGCCATTTCCCGTGCGGCGGCAAAATCCGTGGTCAGCAGGCATTCGATGCCCAGGCTCATATCGTCCAGGCGCCCGGCCGCATTCAGACGCGGGCCGAGGATAAAACCCAGATCGGTAGAGGTGATGCGGGCATGGTCGCGCTTGGCCACTTCGAGGATCGCCTTGATCCCCGGCCGTGCCCGACCGGCACGAATACGCTCCAGGCCCTGATGGACAAGGATGCGGTTGTTGGCGTCCAGTGGTACCACGTCGGCAACGCTGCCCAGGGCCACCAGGTCGAGCAGTTCACCAATGTTTGGCTGTGGACTGTTGTCATACCAACCCAGGCTGCGCAAACGCGCGCGCAGGGCCAGCAACACGTAGAAGATTACGCCGACACCGGCCAAGGCCTTGCTGGGGAACCCGCAGCCCGGCTGGTTAGGATTGACGATGGCGTCCGCCGCCGGCAATTCATCGCCCGGCAAGTGGTGGTCGGTCACCAGTACCTTCAAACCCGCCGCCTTTGCCGCTGCCACGCCTTCGACGCTGGAGATACCGTTGTCCACGGTGATCAGCAACTGCGGCTCGCGCTGCAGCGCCACCGCGACAATTTCCGGGGTCAGGCCGTAGCCATACTCGAAGCGATTAGGCACCAGGTAGTCGACATGGGCCGCCCCGAGCAAACGCAGGCCCAAGGTACCCACCGTGCTCGCCGTGGCGCCATCGGCGTCGAAGTCACCGACGATAAGGATGCGCTGGCGCTGCTCCAGGGCAGTCACCAGCAAGTCCACCGCCGCGTCGATACCCTTGAGCTGCTGATACGGAATCAACCGCGCCAGGCTCTTGTCCAGCTCGGCTTGCGATTGCACCCCGCGTGCGGCATAGAGGCGGGTCAACAGCGGCGGCAATTCACCGAGAAAAGGCAGGACGGCGGGCAATGGGCGGGGATCGATACGCATGGGGTGACGGGCGCTTCTCTTCTAATACAACGGTTAAACGACAATTCTTCAGGCAACACAGCTCAAATGTGGGAGGGGGCTTGCTTCAACCGCGCTCGCCAACCAGCCATTGCAGTTGCACTTCATGCTGGCCACGGTCGTCGGTGACGAAGATCGTGCCTTCGCTGATCATCACGTCCCACTTGATTACGCGGGGCATGTCCTTGGCCAGGGTCTCGAGGACTTCCTGGGGCACGGCGGCGATGTGCACGTTTTTCAGGTTGTTGGCCACCGGCACCACCTTGCCTTCCCACACGCGCAGGCTGCCATAGGCCAGCAGGCTGGTGCGTTCAGTGCGGCGCGAGCACCAGGTCAGGCGGTCGGCATCCGGCTGGCCGACTTCGATCCAGTGCAAAACCCGATCATCCAGGCTTTTTTCCCACAGGGCCGGCTCGTCTACATCTGACAGGCCACGCCCGAACGCCAACTGCTCGTTGTACCAAAGGGCGTAGGCCAGCAGACGCACGGTCATGCGCTCTTCGGTTTCCGAAGGGTGGCGGGCGATGGTCTGTTTAACGCTCTCGTACACCGAGCGGTCGAGGTCGGTGAGGTTGAGTTCGAATTTGTAGGTCGTGGACGGCTGGGCCATGAACGGGCTTCTAGAGACAAGGAAAGGCGGCCAGTCTAACCGATGGCGAGGCCATTCAACGAATACTGCGCTGCATCATCCTTATCCCTGGGGCGCTCGCCTATGTTAAAAGGCAATACACCACCGTCCCGCGCTTGTAAGGATCCCCATGTCGCTTAATGCCAAACCACTTGCCGGCCTGAAAGTCATCGAACTGGGCACGCTGATCGCCGGCCCGTTTGCGTCGCGTATCTGCGCTGAGTTCGGTGCCGAGGTGATCAAGGTCGAATCCCCGGACGGCGGCGACCCGCTGCGCAAATGGCGCAAGCTGTATGAAGGCACCTCGTTGTGGTGGTTCGTACAAGCGCGCAACAAGCAGTCGCTGACCCTCAACCTCAAACACCCGGATGGCCTGGCGATCCTCAAGCAACTACTGGCCGACGCCGACATCCTGATCGAAAACTTCCGCCCTGGTGTGCTGGAAAAGCTCGGCCTGAGCTGGGAAACCCTGCACGCACTGAACCCCAAGCTGGTGATGGTGCGCCTCTCGGGCTTCGGCCAGACCGGGCCGATGAAGGACCAGCCAGGCTTTGGCGCGGTGGGCGAGTCCATGGGCGGTTTGCGCTATATCACCGGTTTCGAGGACCGCCCGCCGGTGCGCACCGGGATTTCCATCGGCGATTCGATTGCTGCGCTGTGGGCCGTGATCGGCGCGCTGATGGCGCTGCGTCATCGCGAAGTCAATGGTGGCCTGGGCCAAGTGGTGGATGTGGCGCTGTATGAAGCCATCTTCGCCATGATGGAGAGCATGATCCCCGAATTCGATGTGTTCGGGTTTATTCGCGAACGCACCGGCAACATCATGCCCGGCATCACCCCGTCCTCGATCCACACCAGCGCGGACGGCAAGCATGTGCAGATCGGCGCCAATGGCGATGCGATCTTCAAACGCTTCATGGCGACCATCGGGCGTGACGACTTGGCGAATGATCCGCAGTTGGCCAGCAATGACGGGCGTGACCTGCGCCGCGACGAGCTGTACGGCGTGATCGACCGCTGGGTCAATTCGCTGCCGCTGGATCAGGTGGTTGAGCAACTGAACAAAGCCGAGGTACCCGCCAGCCGCATCTACAGCGCCGAAGACATGCTGGGTGACCCGCAATTCCTGGCCAGGGAAATGTTCCTCAAGGCACAGCTTCCAGACGGCAAGGACTTCAAGATGCCAGGCATCGTGCCCAAGCTCTCGGACACGCCTGGCAGTTGTGAATGGGTCGGCCCGCAACTGGGCGAACACAACAGTGTGGTGCTCAATGCCCTGGGCTACGACGCCGCGGCCATCACCCGCCTGCGTGAGGATGGCGCGATCTGATGGCGGGGGGCGCCAAGCGTCGACTGCTGCGCCTGTGTCTTATCACGGGGTTGGTAGCCACTTGGCCGCTACCGGCGAGTGCCGAGGGCACGCTGACCTGGTTGCTGCGCGACTTGCCACCCCTGACCATCTTCGAAGGCCCGAAAAAAGGCCAGGGCGCGCTGGATCAGCTGTTGCCCAAACTTATCGAGCGCTTGCCGGAGTATCAACATCAGGTCCTGCACGTCAATCGCGCCCGCGGCACGCAGATGCTGCGGGCCGCCGCGTCGACGACCTGCGATCCCTCAATGCTCTGGACACCGGAGCGGGCGCAGTACGTTGCGTTTTCGGCCCAGGCATTGGTGGTGGTGAGCAATGGCGTGATGATCCGGCGCAGCCAGCAGCAGGCCATGGCGCCCTTCATTGCCGCCGGCGAGTTCGATCTACAGGGTTTTCTCGACACGCCCGGCACCCGCCTGGGCGCGACTGCCGAGCGCAGCTACGGCCCTGTCATCGACGACCGCCTCAAGCATGCAGAGTCACACAAGCTGGCATTGCATTACGGTAACGATGCCTTGGGCAGCTTGTTGCAAATGCAGCGTCTTGGCCGGTTGGAAGCGGTATTGGGTTACTGGCCCGAGATCCGTTATCACGCCTTGCAACAGCAGATCGCCGCGGAAGACTTGAGGTTTTTCCCGATCAAAGGCACCGCGCCTTACCAGCGCATCCATATTGGCTGTTCGGACACCGCCGAGGGCCGCCAGGCCATCGAACGCATCAACCAGGTACTGCGTGACATCCCCCAGGCGCAGCTCCAGCAATCCTATGCCTCATGGCTGGACCCGCAGACCCGGGCGCATTATTTGCAAGATAACCCGCGCATTTTCCAGGACTCACCCGAGCCATGAAAAAATTCGTTGGTAAATCGCGGGCAAAAAGAAACCCCGAGCAGTGGGGAGACAACTCGGGGTTAAACGTGGCCTACAAAGACCAGTACAGCAAGCTACAAGCACCGGAGCACAATGCTCGCTCTTGCTGTTACGAACTCTGACTGACCGCCGCGTAGGAAGGTTCCGAAGAAAAATAATGTTTCATGCAAGGGCGCCGCCACGGGTTTGGGCGGCGTTGCGCAAGGCAGCAATGACAGAGGGTTCAAGGCGCCCTTCGGCGATTTTCAGGTCGCGCAGCAGGCAATCCACCACGTCCACCAACACGCGTTTGTCGGTCAACTGCGCACGGTCGACTTCGCGTTCAACCACGATGGCGCCACCGGGATTCTTCACGGTTACCAGGCAGTCGTCCCGCACACCAGAAGTGGTCAGCGTAACCTGATAAGGGCTCAGCGCTTCACTGAGCAATAGGTTGATACTTTCCATCTCGATCACCACTCAATCATTCGAAAAAGGTTCGAAAAACAAAAATGTCACGAAGAGGCTGACATTCAAGTGACCCGTGCTCAAAGCAGAAAGTTCTACATTTCGTGTAATCCACTGCTTAAGGAAAACGAGCATGCACGGAAAATATGACAGAGAAAAAACATCCGCTCACAGGCTAGAATCCCTGGATTAACCCGGGAGCCTGCCTTGAGAGCCGCGTCTGAACCGCCTTTGCGTATCGTCATTGCCGACGATCACCCGATTTTCCTGATTGGCCTGCGCGCCGTACTCGAGCGTGACCCGCACATCAGCATCGTCGGCGAAGCCAACTCGCCACAAGCGCTCAATGCGTTGCTGCAACACTGTGCCTGCGATGTGCTGGTGACCGACTTCATGATGCCCGCCGAACCCCAGGCCGACGGCTTGCGCCTGATCGAGCAACTGCGCCGGCACTATCCGGACCTGCCCATTGTGGTGGTGACCATGCTCAATAATGCCGGTCTGTTTCATTCCATCCTGGCGTTGGGCGTGATGGGCCTGCTGAGCAAGGCCAGCCTGGCCGATGAACTGCCGCAGGCGATCCGCCAGATGCGTCAGCAACGCCCCTATGTGGCCCAGACCATTCGCCAGGCGCTGAGCCTGGCCGGCGAAGTCGGCGCCGATCGCCTGCACTCCCAGGAACAGCTGTCACCCCGGGAGCTGGAGGTGATTCGCCTGCTGGCCAGTGGCATGACCGTGGGCGCGATCGCCGCCCACCTGCATCGCAGCAAGCAGACCGTCAGTGCGCAAAAAGTCGGCGCCATGCGCAAGCTGGGCCTGGGCAACGATGCCGCGCTGTTTATTTATGTGCAGGAACACGGGCTGGCCTAGCCTGGAATGCGATCCATTGCTTGAGCGCATCAGCGTCCATCGGCCGGGCAATGAAGCAACCTTGCAGCCACGCTGCACCCAGTTCCCCCACGGCGTGATAGTCGGCGGCAGTTTCCACGCCGGTGACCACCACGGCGATGTCCAGCCGCTTGGCCATGCTCATGGCTCCCGCCACCACCGCTGCCTTGCGGTCGTCTTTGGCCATCCCGCAGGCGAACGCCGGGGGAATTTTCAGTTCGGTGAAAGGCAATTCCAGCAAATGCTGCAGGCTGGTGCCGCCCATGCCGAAATCGCCGATGGACAACTGGCACCCCAACATTCGCAAGCGCAGCAACCCGGTGACATGGGCGCTGTCGGTTTTCAACGTTGAGGTTTCCACCAGTTCCAGGGTCAGGCTATGGGCGGGCACGCCATGAAGTTGCAGTAAGCCTTGCAGCACCTGGGGAAAGTGCCCGCGCTCGAGCATGCGCCCCGGAATATTCACCGCCACCGGCAGCACTTGGCCGGTCTCGCCCATGACCTGGTTCGCCAGGCCAAGCGCCTGTTCCAGCACGTGCCAGGTAAACGCCTCTTCCATGCCGGCAAACTCCAGCAGCGGCAGGAACTCGTCGGGCAGCAGCAACTCACCTTCCGGCAACTGCCAGCGCGCCAGCGCCTCGACACCTTGCAGCACACCTGCCTGGCTGACGATGGGTTGATACCAGACCCTGCCACAACGCGCGATGGTGGCCTGGCTGACATCCGCCGAAGGCGGCAACTGCTCCCTGTCGCTCAAGCCCAGCAACTGGCGCACGCGCTCCCAGGACAGCACCGGTGGCCCCGGGCGCAAGTGCGTCTGGCAATCGGCCAACACCTGCCCGATCAACGTTGCCGAGGCCGGTTTTGGCAAGCACGCCAACACCTTGAGCCCCAGTTGCCGCGCCATGTTCGCCACGCCTTCCAGCACATCAGGCTCGGCATTGCTGAGCAGAATCAGCACCTGGGCCAGGCGACGCTCAGCCAATTCGCGGATCAGCTCCAGGCCATCGCCCTGCTCCAGGTACAGATCGCAGATGGCGATATCCACCGGGCCTTTGCTGTCCAGGGATTGGCGGGCCGTTTCGACATTTTCAGCGGTCAGTACATTGAACACGCCGTTGGCATTGAACATCTGGTGCAGTGCCATCAATTGAAACGGGTTGTCTTCGAGGATCAGGACATTGAGAGATCGCATAGGGCATTGAGTCAGCATCGGGGCAGATGCCTGACACACTACTCAGAAGCCCCGCACAGCCCCATAGGACATGTCCTAATATTGGGCATCCAAGTAGGGTTGCAGGTCGCGACGAAACACCTTCAATACTTCGGACAACTTCAACCAAGGCTCCTCAAGCTCGGCGCCGCGTTGCTCACGCGCGCACTTTTCCAGGGCCACGCACGCCTTGGCCAGCGGCAGTGCGTCCACCAGTGAGCAAATGCCCTTGAGCCGATGCAACGCCGCATTCAAGCGTGCAACATCGCGCTCGGCCAGGGCGCTGGCCAATACCTCATGTTCGTGGTCCAGGCTCTTTGCCAGTTCCTTCAACATACTGTGCAGCACTGGCCCGTCGGCCTGGGTCATGGTGCGCAAGGCCTGGATATCGAACGACCGCTGCGGCGCAACTCGGGCCAGCACTCGGTTCCAGTGCTCCAGGGTCACCGGCTTGACCAACAGTTCATCCATACCGGCGTCCTCGCAGCGTCGTTGTTCATCTTTCATGGCGTTCGCGGTGCAACCGATCAACGCGCAACGGGTTCGTTGTTCCTCGGCTTCGATGCGCCGGATCGCCTCGCTCAAGGCATAGCCGGACATGCCCGGCATCTGGCAATCGGTCACCAGCACGTCGAAACGCTGCTCACGCCAGCGTTGCAACGCGGCCTCGGCCGAATCCAGGGCAATCACCTGATGACCGAGGAACTGCAACTGCTGAGCCAGCACCAGGCGATTGGCCGCCAGGTCATCGACCACCAGCACCGACAGACTGCGCCCCACGGGTGGCAAGGTTACGGTAGGCGTCGCCGGCACATCATCGGTGCTGACCCGATCCAGACGCAGATCAATACACACCACCGTACCCTCGCCCACCACGCTGTCGAGGTGAATGCGCCCGCCCATCAACTCCACCAATTGCTTGCAGATACTCAGGCCCAGCCCGGTTCCGCCATGTTCCGCCGCCGTCAATGCGCTCACCTGAGTAAACGGCTTGAACACCCGCGGCTGTTGCTCGGCACTGATTCCGGGGCCACTGTCCTCGACGCACAGGTGCAGGTATTCCGTATCGGTGTCATCCCTTTGGCAGGTGACACTGAGGCGAACACCGCCTTGCTCGGTAAACTTCAGCGCATTGCCCAACAGGTTGTGCATCACCTGGCGCAGGCGCAGCGGGTCGAACCAGTAATAGCCCTGGGCGGCGGGATCAAATGCCAGGGTCAAATGCAGGCCCTTTTTTTGCGCCGTGGCTTCGAACAGGCGCTGAATGCCTTCGAAGAAACCCTTCAGCTCAGTGGTCTGCGGAACCAGTTGCAGGTGACCGGCCTCGATCTTGGCCAGGTCCAGGCTGTCGCCCATCAGCGCAATCAGCTCGCGCGCCGAACGATGGGCCACCTGCAGCGCTTGGGAAACCGGCTGGCCGCTTGAAAGGCAGCGCTCCTGTTCCAGCTCGAGCAAACCGATGATGGCGGTCATGGGTGTGCGGATCTCGTGGCTCAAGGCCGAGAGAAATGCACTTTTGGCGTAGTTCGCTTCGTCGGCGGCCTGGCGGGCATCCATCAGTTGGTGCTCCAGGTCTTTGCGTTCGTTGATATCGATCCAACCGCCCAACAGCCCCTGCAAGCGGCCCTGGGCATCGAAGAAAGGCACGGTCCACTGGTAGACGTGGAAGCTGCCGCCGTTGAACTCCAACTGTCGGTCGACAAACAATGACTGCTGCGTCGCCAATTGCTCCATGTGGCTGGCGTGCAGGCGCGCCGCCGTCGCCTCGGGCATTACCCCGCTCTCCATCAGCGTCAGGCCCTGGATCAGCTCCAGCCGGGTCGCCAGTTGCTGTTCATAACTCTTGTTGCAGGTCATCAGCCGCCCGGCCAAGTCGCGCACGAACAGCGGGTTGGGCATGCCGTCGAGCAAGGCGCGCTTGAACGCCAATTGGTCATTGAGGCGCTGCTCGGCCTCCAGTCGCTGGCGAATTTGGCGCTTGAGCCGGCTGTTCCATACCAGCGATACCAGGACAAACAGCAACGCCGTGGCCACCGTCCAATAGGCCCAGGGCGGCACTCGTTGCCAGACCGGCAGCGGAATCGCCACGGCGCCAATCCAGCGCATGCGCAACGCGTTCAACTCGGCCACCGGCAACGCTTCCAGGGCCTTGTTCAGAATGCTCAACAGCTCAGGCTGGTCCTTGCGTACCGACAGGCAGTTGGATGACCACTTGCCGTCGACACTGCGGCCGATACGCAAGCCATCTTCGGTGTAACTCTGCACCTCGACTTCGGTCTGCAGCGTCGCCGCCGCCTCGCCGCGCTGCACCAGTTCACGGGCCTCGGCGTAATTGTTCACCAGGCGTAGTTCGATCCCAGGGTGCATCTGGCGGATATCACTCTCCAACACATGGCGCGCCGGCAGCGCCAGGACCTTGCCCTCCAGCTGTTTCAAACCGGTCAGCGGCGTGGCATCGGCGCGTTCGACAAACACCCAGCCGGAGCCACCAAAGCCATGACTGAAGTCGAGCAGCGCCCTGCGCTCCTGATTCGCCGCGAGGGTGGTGTTCATCTGCGCCCTGCCGGTTTCCAACCACTCCAGGGTTTGCGCGGTGGAGTGCACCTCTTCGAAGACAAACTGCAAACCGGTCATGCGCGAGATGCGATGCAGCAGGTCGACGTTCATGCCTACCCAGTGACCGTCCTTGTCCTTGAATATGTAGGGCGACATCTGCTGGGCCACCACCACGACATGAGGATGCTGCATCAACCACGTGTGTTCCGAAGCCGACAGCTCAACACGCTCACCGGTGAAACCGACGCCGAGCCCGGTGGTCCAGCGGGCGAGGATTTCCCGTTGCACCGACTCGTCGATGCTCGCCAGGGCGCGGTTCATCATCGCCCCCAGTAAAGGCTCCGCAGCGCGAGTGGCGAAGGCAAAGCCGATGGGCGCCAGCCGGCTTTGCTCCTTGATCTGCAAGCCCAGGTAAGGCCGCAGCGACTTGTAGGCCCGCACAATCACTTCATTGCCGATAAACGCATCGGCGTCGCCTTGCTTGAGTGCTTCCAGGCCGCTGTAAAGGTTGGGCGCAAGCATAATGTGGCTGTCGGGATAGGCCGCCTGCACCTTATGCACATTGGCGTAACCGTCGAGTAGCACCACTTTCTTGCCCGCCAGGTCGTCCTCTTGAAACTCGTCACGACGCAGCACTACCACCGATTGGTCGGGCATGTAGTCCTGGGTGAACTGCAACCCGGGGGTATCACGTTCATAGCCATTGGCGCTGGTCAGGATATCGATGGCCCCACTGCGCAACGCTTCAACCGCCTGGGCCCGCTCGGCAAAGCCCAGCACCTGCATGGGCATCTGCAGGCGAGCGCCGACCAGGCTCAGGTAATCGGCACTGATGCCCTGGTAGCGATTGCGGTCGCGGGTGATATCAATCGGCTGATAGTCATCAATGGAAATGCCCACCTTCAATGTCCGATGCGCCGCCAGCCACTGCTGCTCCGCGGGGGCCAGGGGCATAGGTTCAAGCGGGATAAACGCTGGCACCAGCTTGAAGGGCAAGCTGACGGCCGCCAGGCTTGCCGGTACTTGGGTGAGCCACAGCATGCACATCAGCCGCAATGTCCATTGGATCAAAACCTGCACCGATTGGGTTTCCTTGATTGGGCGAATGGGCAAGTATGGCTCGCCAGAATGAAAAAGCCCGTCGCGAGGACGGGCGTGGCCTGACGGACGATCAGTATTCAACTGATGACCACGATTCAATCAGAGCGGCTTACCGCGATTACCATGCTGGCTGACAAACGCCTGCACCGCCTTCAGGTCATTCGCCAGCACCGTGCAACGCTCTTCACGCGCAAACAGGTCGGTCAGGTGCTCTGGCAGCTCCAGTGCCTTGCCAACACCTGCCTTCTCGACTGCTTCCGGGAACTTGACCGGGTGGGCGGTACCGAGGATCACCATCGGGATATCCAGGCTGCGACGGCATTCGCGGGCGGCCTTCACACCGATGGCGGTATGCGGGTCAAGCACTTCGCCGGTCTGGGCATAGACCTCAGCGATGGTTTCGCAGGTCTGTGCATCGTCCACGGCCAGGGAATCGAACAGCTTGCGGGTTTCGGTCCAGCGCTCTTGCTCGACGCTGAAGCCGCCACCCTGCTTGAAGCTGTTCATCAGCTCGGCCAGGGCCGCACCGTTGCGACCGTGCATGTCGAACAGCAGGCGTTCGAAGTTCGACGACACCATGATGTCCATGGATGGCGACAGCGTGGCGTGCAGGGTTTCCTTGACGTACTGGTTGCCGCTCATGAAGCGGTGCAGGATGTCGTTGCGGTTGGTGGCGACGATCAACTGGTTGATCGGCAGGCCCATGTTACGCGCCAGGTAACCGGCGAAGATGTCGCCGAAGTTGCCGGTGGGCACCGAGAACGACACCGAACGCGCCGGGCCGCCCAACTGCAGCGATGCATGGAAGTAGTAGACGATCTGGGCCATGATCCGCGCCCAGTTGATCGAGTTCACAGCTACCAGGCGCGTGCCTTTGAGGAAGCTCTGGTCAGCGAAGCTGTTCTTGACCATTTCCTGGCAGTCATCGAAGTTGCCTTCGATGGCGATGTTGTGGATGTTCTCACCGAAGATGGTGGTCATCTGCCGACGCTGCACTTCCGACACGCGCTTGTGCGGGTGCAGGATGAAGATGTCGACGTTTTCGCAGTGCTTGCAACCTTCGATGGCCGCCGAGCCGGTATCACCAGAGGTAGCGCCGATGATGACCACGCGCTCGCCGCGCTTCTCCAGCACGTAGTCGAGCAAACGACCCAGCAGTTGCAGGGCGAAGTCCTTGAACGCCAGGGTCGGGCCGTGGAACAGTTCCAGGACCCACTCGTTGCCGTTCAACTGGCGCAGGGGCGCGATGGCGTTGTGGGAAAACACGCCATACGTTTCTTCCAGGATTTTCTTGAAATCCGCATCCGGGATGCTGCCGGTAACGAACGGGCGCATCACTCGGAATGCCAGCTCGTGGTACGGCAGGCCGGCCCAGGAGGCGATTTCTTCCTGGGTGAAGCGTGGCAGGTTTTCCGGCACGTACAGGCCGCCGTCGGTGGCAAGGCCTGCCAGCAAAACGTCTTCGAAATTCAGGGCCGGTGCCTGGCCGCGGGTGCTGATGTAACGCATGACTGGCTCCTCTAAAACATTCTCGAACAGAGGCCGCCGAACAGACGGGGCCCCTGGAACAAATCGGTTAGTTCAAGTGTTCGACGCGAATCCGCACCACCGGGCCGACCACGCCTTGCAGAGCTTCCAGGGCGTGGATGGCATCGTTGATATGCTGTTCGAGCACGCGGTGGGTCAGCAGGATCATCGGCACCTGGCCGTTTTGCTCCTCGACTTCCTTCTGCATGATCGACTCTATGTTGATGCCACGCTCCGACAGGATGCTCGCCACCTGGGCCAACACGCCCGGATGATCCTGGGCTTGTATGCGCAGGTAGTAGGCGCTTTCGCAGGCTTCGATCGGCAGGATCGGGTGGGCCGACAGCGAGTCCGGCTGGAAGGCCAGGTGCGGTACGCGGTTTTCCGGGTCGCTGGTCATGGCGCGAACCACGTCCACCAGGTCGGCGATCACCGACGACGCGGTCGGCTCCATGCCGGCGCCGGCGCCGTAGAACAGGGTAGAACCGGCGGCGTCACCGTTGACCATCACCGCGTTCATCACGCCATTGACGTTGGCAATCAGGCGGTCGGCCGGGATCAGTGTCGGGTGCACACGCAACTCGATACCCGCCGCGGTGCTGCGCGCCACGCCCAGGTGCTTGATGCGGTAGCCCAGGGCTTCGGCGTAGTTCACGTCGGCGGTGGTCAGCTTGGTGATGCCTTCGGTATAGGCCTTGTCGAACTGCAGCGGGATACCAAAGGCGATGGAGGCCAGGATGGTCAGCTTGTGGGCTGCGTCGATACCTTCCACGTCAAAGGTCGGGTCGGCTTCGGCATAACCCAGGGCCTGGGCTTCGGCCAGTACGTCTTCGAAGGTACGGCCCTTCTCGCGCATTTCGGTGAGGATGAAGTTACCGGTGCCGTTGATGATGCCGGCCACCCAGTTGATACGGTTGGCGGACAGGCCTTCACGGATCGCCTTGATCACCGGGATACCACCGGCCACCGCAGCTTCGAACGCGACGATCACGCCCTTCTCGCGGGCCTTGGCGAAGATCTCGTTGCCGTGCACGGCGATCAGCGCCTTGTTGGCGGTGACCACGTGCTTGCCGTTCTCGATGGCCTTGAGCACCAGCTCGCGGGCCACGGTGTAGCCACCCACCAGTTCGATGACGATATCGATTTCAGGGTTGGTGGCCACGGCGAAGACATCGTTGGTAATCGTAATACCGGTCGTTTCGAACTGAGGCTTTGGCGAACGCGTGGCAATTTGCGCCACTTCAATCCCGCGACCTGCACGGCGGGAAATTTCTTCAGCGTTACGCTGAAGTACGTTGAAGGTACCGCCACCGACGGTCCCTAACCCACAGATGCCTACTTTGACCGGTTTCACTGAAGAACTCCCCATGAAACGGCCGACTCAAGGTCGGCCGTGGAAAACAGCCGCGCAACTGCGGCTCTCAATTAATGACCCGTCGACGGTTCGGCGGGTCATGATCGTCAAAGGCTCGACGATTAATGCTTACTTGGCACCCAGTGCCAGTTTGGCAACTTGCGGCGCCGGCTGGTAGCCCGGAATCACCTGGCCGTCGGCCAAAACGATGGCCGGTGTACCGCTCACACCAATGGACTGGCCGAGCGCGAACTGCTTGGAAACCGGGTTGGCGCATTTGGCCGCCTTGATTTCCTTGCCGTCGACCATCTTGTCCATGGCGGCCTTCTTGTCGGCCGAGCACCACACGGCTTGCAACTGCTCGTCACCCGGCGAACCCAGGCCCTGGCGCGGGAACGCCACATAGCGAACTTCCACGCCCAGCTTGTTCAGCGCAGGGACTTCGGCGTGCAGCTTGTGGCAGTACGGGCAGGTGGTGTCGGTAAACACGGTGATGTGGGTCTTGGTTTCACCGATGGCGGGGTAAACCACGGTTTCAGCCACCGGGATGCCGTTGATCAACTTGGACACGCCCAGGCGCTCGGCTTTCTCGGTCAGGTTGACCGGCTTGCCGTCCTTGAGCTGGAACAGGTAGCCCTGGACGATGTACTGGCCATCGGCACTGGCGTACAGCACACGGCTGCCCTTGAGCTTGACTTCATACAGGCCGGCCATGGGGCTGGCGCTGATGCTTTCGATAGGCGTGTCGAGCTGCAAGTTGGCCAAGCTCTTGCGAATGGTTTGCTCGGCCGCATCATCGGCGACAGCAAAGGTGGAAACCAACGCAATGGCTGCGGCGGCGATAATCTGGGTCAAGCGCATGGGAACTCCTGAAGGCAGAGGCAGGGACGGGGGCAGAATATCGACCTGGAACACAACTCGGGCCGTCCCCTTTGCGAACCGGCAAAGCCTACCACAGTTGGGCCGGGGGGCAGACTGTGGCAGGCAAATTGGGCCGTTTCTGACAGTTTTTATCCGCGAGGATGGTGCTTGGCGTGCATGTCCTGCAAACGTGCCCGTGCCACATGGGTGTAGATCTGGGTTGTGGATAAGTCACTGTGGCCGAGCAGCATTTGCACCACACGCAAATCCGCGCCATGGTTGAGCAAATGGGTGGCGAATGCATGGCGCAAGGTATGCGGTGACAGGGCCTTGCCGATTCCGGCTACTTTGGCCTGGTGCTTGATGCGGTGCCAGAAGGTCTGGCGGGTCATTTGCTCGCCGCGCAGGCTGGGGAACAGCACATCACTGGGGCGGCCACCGAGCAACTCGTGGCGCGCATCGCGCATATAGCGCTCCACCCACACAATCGCCTCCTCGCCCATCGGCACCAGCCGCTCCTTGCTGCCTTTGCCCATTACCCGCAACACGCCCTGGCGCAGGTTGACTTGCTCAAGAGTCAGGCTGATCAGTTCGGTCACCCGCAAGCCGCAGGCATACAACACCTCTAGCATGGCGCGGTCGCGCTGGCCGATGGCTTCGCTCAGGTCCGGAGCGGCGAGCAAGGCGTCGACGTCGGCTTCCGACAGAGATTTGGGCAGCGGCCTACCGAGTTGCGGCATGTCGATTTGTAGGGTCGGGTCGAGGGCAATAAGCTTTTCCCGCAGCAGGTAGCGATAAAAACCACGTACGCCAGAGAGAAATCGTGCAGTGGAGCGCGGCTTGTAGTTCTGCTCCAGGCGCCAGGCCAAGTGATCGAGAATCAGCTCGCGCCCGGCATTGATCAGTTCGAGATTTTTCTCCTGTAGCCAACCGTTGAACAGGGCCAGGTCGCTGCGATACGCCTGGCGCGTGTTGTCCGACAGGCCTTTTTCCAGCCAGAGGGCGTCGAGGAAGCGGTCGATCAAAGGGTGGTCGATGGCAGGCATGGGTACTCAAGCTACGCGGCACGGGGCTTGGCGCAAATTATTTAGTGAACTGTGGCAAGGGTCGCTAGTCTTTCATAGCCCGCTACTTCAAGGAACAGGAAGCTTCAATGAACGAACAACAGATTCTGCTGGCCTTCGGTGGCATTGGCGTGGCGGCACTGGGCTGCCAATGGCTGGCCTGGCGCCTGAAGCTGCCGGCGATTCTCTTCCTGTTATTAACTGGCATCCTGGTCGGGCCGGTGCTCGGCTGGCTCGACCCTCAGGAGATGTTCGGCCCGTTGCTGATGCCACTGGTATCCCTGGCCGTGGCGCTGATTCTGTTCGAAGGTAGCCTCACCCTGCACCTTTCGGAATGGAAGGACATCGGCAGCGTGGTGCATCGCCTGGTCACGGTCGGCGCCCTGTCGACATGGGCGGTGATCACCCTGGCCACCCACTGGCTGCTGGGGTTTGACTGGATGCTCGCCCTGCTGTTCGGCACCCTGACCCTGGTAACGGGCCCGACCGTGATCGTGCCGATGCTGCGCGTGGTACGCCCCAAAGCCTCGATTGCCAACATCCTGCGCTGGGAAGGCATCGTCATCGACCCGATTGGCGCGCTGCTGGCGGTGGTGGTCTATAGCTTCATCATTGCCCGGGCCTCGGGCGACGGTTTGAGCCATAGCCTGCTGACTTTCGGCGGCGTGATCCTGTGCGGCAGCCTGTTCGGTATTGCCGGAGGCTGGGTGCTGGGGCAGATCATGCGCCGGCAGTGGTTGCCGGAATACCTGCATAACCTGGCGACGCTGGCCGGCGTGCTGGGCATCTTTATCGCCGCCAACCAGGTGATGCATGAGTCCGGCCTGCTGGCGGTCACGCTGATGGGCATGTGGATGGCGAATATGAAGGGCGTGGATGTAAGGCACATCCTGCACTTCAAGGAAAACCTCAGTGTGTTGCTGATTTCCGGGCTGTTCATCCTGCTGGCGGCGCGCCTGGACTTGAATGCCTTGATCGCTCTGGGACCGTTCGTATTGATCCTGCTGTTGATCATCCAATTTATTGCGCGCCCACTGAACGTCGCGCTTTCAACCTTCCGCTCCGGGCTGAACTGGCGTGAGCGCGCACTGCTGGCATGGATCGCTCCACGGGGCATTGTGGCAGCGGCGGTGTCGGCGATCTTTGCGATCCGCCTGGACGAGGCGGGTCACGAAGGCGCGTTGCTGCTCGTACCGCTGACCTTCGCGGTGATCATCGGCACCGTAGTGCTGCAAAGCGCCACGGCTCGCCCTTTGGCCCGTCTATTGAAAGTTGCCGAACCTGCGCCCAGTGGTTTCCTGATTGTCGGTGCCAACGGCCCGGCACGTGCACTCGGCAAGGCGTTGCAGCAATTGGGTAGCAGAGTGCTGCTGACGGATTCCAGCTGGGAAAACATCCGCGCCAGCCGCATGGAGGGGCTGCCCACCTACTTCGGTAACCCGGCCTCACAGCATGCCGAATCCCATCTGGATCTGGTTGGCCTCGGGCATTTGCTCGCGCTCTCGCCTTCCGGGGAACTGAACGCCTTGGCCACCATGCGTTTTCGCCATGACTTTGGCCATCGCTTGTTCGCCCTGGCCAGCAGCCAGGAAAGCCGTCGCACCGACAAACACAAGGCCAGCCACGAACACCGTGGCCACCTGCTGGGCAGCCAACCCTTGAGCTACGCCAAATTGGCCAGCCTGCTGGGCCAGGGCGCGGAGTTGTACAGCACCCACCTCACCGAGGGCTTTGGGTGGGAGCAATACCAGGCGCTGCATGGGGAGCGGGCCACCTTGCTGTTCGCCCGGGACACCAGCGGCTGGGTGCACGTGGTGACACCCGAGAGCAGCGTGAAACCTGGCGCCGGCTGGACCTTGCTGGCGGTGATCCAGCCAGAGAACAGTACTGTCGGGTAATCAGTCGGCAAACCCAGGCAGTACCGGTACAGGGCGTTTGTCTGCATCAATCGCGACAAAGCTGAACACGCCCTGGATCGCCTTTTCACGGCCATCGACGCTCATGCTCTCGACAAACACTTCCACTTCTACCTTGAGGCTGGTATTGCCGACCTTGATCACCCGGCCGATCAGCTCAACGATGGAGCCCGCCGGGATCGCGTGATTGAAGTCGATACGGTCGGTAGACACCGTCACCAGGGGCAAGCGACAGAAACGCGTGGCGGTGATGAACGACACTTCGTCCATCCACGCCAATGCGGTGCCGCCGAACAGGGTGTTGTGGTGGTTGGTGGTCGGCGGGAACACGGCCTTGGTCACGTGGGTGACGGACAGGTCGGTGCGGCGTTGGATTTCTTCGAGGCGGGTGGTCATGTCGGGATACCGGTAAATAGACAAATTTCAGGCACAAAAAAGCAGCCCGTAGGCTGCTTTTTTCTGCATCGGGAAGCTGGACTTAAGCCAGTTTTTCCTTGATGCGAGCTGCTTTACCGGACAGGTCACGCAGGTAGTACAGCTTGGCTTTACGTACGTCACCGCGACGCTTGACGGCCATGCTGTCGATTTGCGGGCTGTAGGTCTGGAAAGTACGCTCTACGCCAACACCGTTGGAGATTTTACGAACAGTGAAAGCACTGTTCACACCACGGTTACGCTTGGCGATTACCACGCCTTCGAACGCTTGCAGACGCGAACGGTCGCCTTCCTTCACTTTCACCTGAACGACAATGGTGTCGCCCGGGGCAAAGGTAGGGATCTCTTTGGTCATCTGCTCTGCTTCGAGTGCAAGGATGATTTTGTTAGTCATGCTGTGCTCCTAAGGTAAGTCAATGGACCTACCATCGATACGTTGTTAACTATCGTCCCGCGCGAGGATGTATTCCTCGAGCAGCTTCTTCTCTTCTCCAGAAAGCGAGCGGCTTTCCAGAAGATCGGCGCGTCGTTCATAGGTCCGACCAAGGGACTGCTGTAAACGCCAACGCCGGATGTGTGCGTGATTGCCACTTAGCAATACGTCGGGAACACGCTGATCCACATACACCTCCGGACGGGTGTAGTGCGGGCAATCCAGCAAACCATCCGTGAAGGAATCTTCCTCCGCGGAGTCCGCATGCCCTAAAGCTCCGGGCAGCAGTCGTGTAACCGCATCTATCAGGACCATCGCCGGCAGCTCGCCGCCAGACAGGACATAGTCCCCAATCGACCACTCTTCATCGACATGAGCTTCAATAAAACGCTCGTCAATGCCTTCATAGCGACCGGCAATCAGGATCAGTGCTTCCTCATTTGCCAGTTCGCGTACCGCCGCCTGTTTCAGCTGACGGCCTTGAGGGGACAGGTAAATCACCTTCGCCTTCTCCCCGGCGACTGCCTTGGCCTGAACCAATGCATCTTCCAGGGGCTTGATCTTCATCACCATGCCCGGGCCACCGCCAAATGGGCGATCGTCCACAGTGTGATGTCGATCCGTCGTGTAGTCTCGCGGGTTCCAACAGGTAAGCTGCAACAGCCCCTGTTTCACCGCCCGACTGGTGATGCCGTACTCGCTGATGGCGGAAAACATCTCGGGAAACAAACTGATCACTTCAATGCGCAAATTAGCCACGCTTAGAAGTCCGCGTCCCATTCCACCTTCATCTCGCCCGCTGCCAGGTCGACGGCCAACACGCATTGCTCGGTATAGGGCAACAGGCGTTCGCGATCATCCAGGCTGCCAGCGCAAGGCTTGACCACCATTACATCATTGGCGCCGGTTTCCAGAAGATGATCGATTTTCCCCAGCAATTGCCCGAGTTGATCAATAACCTTCAGACCTTCCAGCTGGTACCAGTAGTACTCGCCGTCGGTCAATTCAGGGAACAGGTTGCGCGGCACACAGATCTCATAACCGGCCAGAAGACGAGCTTCCTCACGATCATCAAGACCCTTGAGCTTTGCGACCAGGAACTTATCGCTCCCGCGTCCACTGACCAGCTCGACCTGTTTCACACTACCTTCGCGCTTGAGCGTCCAGGTCTTGTACTGCAACAGGTTTTCAGTCGGATCAGTAAAGGAATACACCTTCACTTCGCCGCGAACGCCATGAACAGAGTAAATCTTGCCGATAACGATCAAATCATCAGCAACAGCTGGCGTCGCGTTCATATTGCTCAGGCTGCGGCCTTAGCCGAGTCCTTCAACAGTTTTGCAACGCGCTCGGATGGCTGTGCACCAACGCTCAGCCAGTAGGCTACGCGCTCTTGGTTCACGGACAGACGAACTTCTTGACCACGAGCAACAGGGTTGAAGAAACCAACCTGTTCCTTGTGCGAACCGTCACGCGGGTTGCGGCTGTCGGTTACGGTCAAGTGGTAAAACGGGCGCTTTTTGGAGCCGCCAAGGGCAAGACGGATTGTTAGCATGTGAACATCGTTCCTGTAGTCGGTGCTGCAAATCTAAATGCACAGCGGGCATAGGTGCCCGAAAGGCCGCATATTCTAAGGAATATCCCGACTTTTGCAAATGTCTTTTTCTGGCGCCTATCAGCGTGCCACTCAGATCTGCTATAGAGCCGTCGGTTAAAACGGCGAGTCAGCGCCCGCCAACGGCGGGTTTGCTGGAGATCCCACATCCCTGTGGGTCGGAGCAGGAGCTGGGCTCCCGCTCGAATACTTTACATTTTCGGCATGCCGCCGCCGGGCAACATACCGCCCATGCCGCGCATCATCTTGGCCATACCGCCTTTGGCGGAGAATTTCTTCATCATCTTCTGCATCTGCTTGTGCTGCTTGATCAAGCGACCGATGTCCTGCACCTGAGTGCCGGAACCCATGGCGATCCGACGTTTGCGCGAACCGCTGATCAGCTCAGGGTCGCGGCGCTCGGCCGGGGTCATGGAGTTGATGATGGCTTCCATCTGCTTGAACTGCTTCTCTGCCGCGCCCTGGGCGTTGCCCATTTGCGCCAGGTTCACACCGCCAATGTTCGGCAGCTTGTCCATCAGGCCGCCGAGGCCGCCCATGTTCTTCATCTGTTGCAACTGGTCGCGGAAGTCTTCGAGGTCGAAGCCCTTGCCCTTCTTCAGCTTTTTGGCGAGTTTGTCGGCCTTGTCCTTGTCGAGCGTGGCTTCAGCCTGTTCGATCAGGCTGAGCACGTCACCCATGCCGAGGATACGCGAGGCAATACGCTCGGGGTGGAACGGCTCGAGTGCGTCGCTCTTCTCGCCCATACCGATGAACTTGATCGGCTTGCCGGTGATGGCACGTACCGACAGCGCAGCACCGCCACGGGCGTCGCCGTCGACCTTGGTGAGGATCACGCCAGTCAGCGGCAGTGCGTCACCAAAGGCCTTGGCGGTGTTGGCCGCATCCTGGCCGGTCATGGCGTCGACCACGAACAGCGTCTCGACCGGGCTGATCGCGGCATGCAGCGCCTTGATCTCGCCCATCATCTCTTCGTCGATGTGCAGGCGACCGGCGGTATCGACGATGACCACGTCGATGAACTTGAGCTTGGCTTCTTTAATAGCTGCGTTGGCGATGTCGACCGGCTTCTGGCTCAGGTCGGACGGGAAGAAGGTCACGCCTACTTCGCCTGCGAGCATTTCCAACTGCTTGATGGCCGCCGGACGGTACACGTCGGCCGATACCACCATCACGGATTTCTTCTTGCGCTCTTTAAGGAAGCGCGCCAGCTTGCCGGCGGTGGTGGTTTTACCCGCGCCCTGCAAACCCGCCATCAGCACGACGGCCGGTGGCACGGCGCTGAGGTTCAAATCTTCGTTGGCCGCGCCCATCAGGCTTTCGAGTTCGGCCTGGACGATCTTCACAAAGGCCTGGCCCGGGGTCAGGCTGCGAGACACTTCGGTGCCGACCGCGCGCTCCTTGACCGAGTTGACGAAGTCCTTCACCACCGGCAAAGCCACGTCGGCTTCCAGCAACGCCATGCGCACTTCACGCAGGGTGTCTTTAATATTGTCCTCGGTCAGCTTGGCCTTGCCGGTAACGTGGCGCAGCGTCTGCGAGAGACGGTCAGTCAGGTTTTCAAACATGCGCGATCCTTTCAGGCCCTATTCAACAAAATGCATTGGTAGACCGAGGTAGTGGCGGCCCAGGCTGTGGTAAATCGCTATTAAAAACAGCGCTCGGCGAGCCTGCGGCGTGGGCAGGTCGCGGATTATAGCGAAGACTGCGCCCATGCACACCCGCTGTCTGGCCCATGAGTCTTTCGTGGAGCGCAGGTGTGTGCCAAACTCAGCGCCTTTCGGGCTTGTCTATCAGGATTTATGCTCCCCTTGTCACCCAGTTTGCTACCCAGCCTCGCCGCCGCCATCTTGTATGCCGCTGCGACCCTCTATCAGGGCACTCGTCTGGCCCAAGGCACTAAAGCGGACAAACGTCTGCTCGTCGGCCTTGGCGTGCTGGCCCTGCTGGCCCATGCCGCCAGCCTGTTTACCCACCTGATGACCCCCGTGGGCCTGGGCCTGGATTTTTTCAGCGCCGCCAGCCTGATCGCCGCGGCCGTCATCGCGCTGACGCTGCTGGCCTGCTACCGCATTCCCGTCGAGAACCTGCTGGTGCTGCTATTCCCACTGGGAATGCTGACGGTCCTGCTGGCGCAATTTACGCCCACCGGCACCGTGCAGGTGATCGATGAGGAGCCGGGTATCCTTGCCCACATCCTGTTGTCGATCCTTGCCTACGGCATGTTCACCATTGCGGTGTTCCAGGCCCTGCTCCTGCTGCTGCAGGATCACCAGCTCAAACACAAGCACCCGTCCGGGCTGATCAAGAACTTCCCGCCGCTGCAAACCATGGAAAGCCTGCTGTTCGGCTTCCTGTGGGCCGGTTGGACCCTGCTGTCGCTATCGCTGATCTCCGGCTGGCTGTTCGTCGAGAACCTGTTCGCCCAGCACCTGGTGCACAAAACCTTGCTGGCGTGCCTGGCCTGGGTGGTGTTCAGCGTGTTGCTGTGGGGCCGCAACCGCCTCGGCTGGCGTGGGCACAAGGCGATCCGCTGGACCCTGGCCGGTTTCTGCCTGCTGATGCTGGCCTATTTCGGCAGCAAGCTGGTTCGCGAATACATCCTGCATATCTGACGGGCAGCGATCATGGACAACTTGCCCTTAGGGCCGATGCTCGCCGTAATTGCCCTGCTGATTTTATGGGCGGCGCTGTTTACCGCCATTGAAGCCGCGCAACAACACCTGCTGGCCCTGCGCCCCGGTACACGCCAGGGCGACAAGGCTGCCGCGCGCCTGAGCTTCCCGCGCCATAGCCTGATCCTGTGCAACAGCTTGTGCCGCGCCGCGGTGGTGATCCTCTGCACGCTGCTGGCAATCTATGCCTGGGCGCAGAACGGCCCATGGCTCGGCTGGCTGATCTCCTGCGCACTGCTGCTGATACTGGCCGACTACCTGCCCCGCGCCCTCGCCACCCGCCATCCGCAAGCGGTGCTGGGTTTCGGTAACACTCTGCTGGGCGTGCCGCTGAAAATCCTCTATCCCGCAGCCTGGCTGCTCAATGGCATCAGCCTGTTGCTGCTGCGCCCGTTTGCCCGCAAGGCCGGCGTGGTAAAAAACAGCGACGAGCCGCTGCCCCACCACGACGACGAACCGCAGCCCGAAGCCGACGACGACCGTACGCCCGGTATGCCTGGCATTCATGCCCTGGACAACATCACCGTCAATGACATCCTGGTGCCGCGCAGCGAAGTGGACGGTATCAACCTGGATGACTCGATCGACGAGATCATCGAACAACTGCGCAGCTCCCAGCGCACCCGTCTGCCGGTGTTCCACAGCGATATCAACCAGGTCGAAGCGGTGCTCAACACCCGGCAGGTCCAGCATCTGCTACCCGACGCCAGCCTGACCAAAGAGGCGCTGCTCGCGGCCTGCCACGAACCCTACTTCGTCCCGGAAAGCACGCCCCTACAGCTGCAACTGCTGAATTTCCACAAGCAGCAGCGGCGTCTGGGCATGGTGGTGGATGAGTACGGCGAAGTGCAGGGCATCGTCACCCTGGAAGATATTCTTGAAGAGATCGTCGGCGAATTCGAAAACGACCCGGCTGTGGATAACCCACATATCGAAGCCCAGCCCGATGGCCGCTACATCATCGACGGTGCTGCCTCGATCCGCGAACTGAATAAAAGCCTGGGCTGGCACCTGCCCAGCGATGGCCCCAAGACCCTCAACGGCTTGGTGACAGAGGCGCTGGAGACCATTCCGGATTGCGCGGTGTGCCTGAAGATCGGCCGCTACCGCCTGGAAATCCTCGAGACCGAGGACAACCGGGTGAGCAAGGTGTTGATCTGGCATACCAGCCATGTGCCCGTCGCCGCCTAACCTCTGACAGCCCACATTTGGTTTGCGGCACTCCAGCCACTTGTTGTATTTCCAAACCCCTTCCTATAATCCCTGCGGCTTACCCAAGCCTGCGCCCGACCGCGTGCTACCCGCACTCAGCGCGTCCAGGCACTGCTTCATGTCCGACCGGTGTTGGCTCCCATCCCGAGCCGCCCCGCGCACAACCCTGATCCATGGGTGTTCGACCAATAATAATCCGCGTCCAAACGCGCAATGACCGTCAGGGATACCTCCATGAGCACCACCTACCAAGAGGCTGCGACCGCCGCCCCAACCAACTCGACCGCCCGCGTCGCCACGGCGAGCATCGTCGGCACCGCCATCGAGTTCTACGACTTCTATATCTACGCCACGGCTGCTGCGCTGGTGATCGGCCCGGTGTTCTTTCCCCAGAGCTCCGGCACGGCGCAGATGCTGGCGTCGTTCCTGACCTTCGGCATCGCCTTTATCGCCCGCCCGCTGGGCTCGGCGCTGTTCGGCCACTTCGGCGACCGTATCGGGCGCAAATCAACCCTGGTGGCTTCGCTGCTGTTGATGGGTGTGTGCACCACCTTGATCGGCTTGCTGCCCGGCTATGACAGCATCGGCGCCTGGGCGCCGATCCTCTTGTGCGTACTGCGCTTCGGCCAGGGGCTGGGCCTAGGCGGGGAATGGGGCGGCGCGGCATTGCTGGCGACCGAGAACGCGCCCAAAGGCAAACGCGCCTGGTTCGGCATGTTCCCGCAATTGGGCCCGTCGATTGGCTTTCTGGCGGCCAACGGGCTGTTCCTGATTTTGGCCATGAGCCTGGATGACGAGCAGTTCCGCAGTTGGGGCTGGCGCATTCCGTTCATTCTCAGCGCCGCACTGGTAATGGTGGGCCTGTATGCACGCCTGAAGCTGCATGAAACCCCAGTGTTCGCCAACTCCGTAGCCAAAGAAGCACCGGTGAAGGTGCCACTGGTGGAGCTTTTCAGCGAGCATTGGCTGCCGGTGCTGCTGGGCGCTGCGTCGATGGTGGTGTGCTACGCGCTGTTCTACATCACCACGGCATTTTCCCTGAGCTACGGGGTTTCCACACTGGGCTACAGCCGCGAGACATTCCTCGGTTTGCTGTGCTTTGCCGTGCTGTTCATGGGCTTGGCGACGCCGCTGGCAGCGCTGGCCAGTGATCGTTATGGACGTAAGCCGGTGCTGATCGTTGGGGCGATCCTGGCGATTCTGTCGGGCTTTACCATGGAACCACTGCTGAACCATGGCTCGACCTGGGCCGTGGCGCTGTTCCTGGCCCTGGAGCTGTTTTTGATGGGCGTGACCTTCGCGCCGATGGGCGCCATGCTGCCGGAATTGTTCCCGACCCGTGTACGTTATACCGGCGCTTCGGCGGCGTATAACCTGGGTGGGATCGTCGGGGCGTCGGCAGCACCGTTCTTCGCGACCAAGCTGGTGGCGATGGGTGGCCTGAGTTATGTCGGTGGGTATGTGTCGGCGGCAGCGTTGTTGAGTTTGATTGCGGTGCTGTGTCTGAAAGAGACGCGGGATAATGATTTGAACAAGGTCTCCTGACAGACCGCTATCGGGGGCAAGCCCCCTCCTACACTTGATCGGGTTCACATCGTTGGATTTGTGAATACATTCAAATGTGGGAGGTGGCTTGCCCCCGATGCTTTTAAAGCTCTACAACAACAGCCTTCGAAGCGCGGGTCGCTTTAGCCCGAGCCGCTTCAATCGACTCATCCCGCGCCAACGCCACACCCATGCGGCGCTGGCCATTCACTTCTGGCTTGCCAAACAGACGCAACGCCGTGTCCGGCTCGCTCAACGCAGCGCCCAGGTTAGCGAATGCTGTCTGGGTCGACTGCCCTTCCACCAGGATCACCGCCGAAGCCGAAGGCCCGAACTGACGGATCAATGGGATCGGCAAACCCAGGATGGCGCGTGCGTGCAGCGCGAACTGCGACAGGTCCTGGGAAATCAGTGTGACCAAACCGGTGTCATGCGGGCGCGGCGACACTTCGCTGAACCACACCTGATCACCCTTGATGAACAACTCCACGCCAAACAAACCACGACCACCCAAGGCTTCGGTCACCGCCTTGGCAACACGCTCGGATTCGGCCAGGGCAATCGGGCTCATGGCCTGTGGCTGCCAGGATTCTTGATAGTCGCCTTTCTCCTGGCGATGACCAACCGGGGCACAGAAAGTGGTGCCGCCGGCATGACGCACGGTCAGCAAGGTGATTTCGTAGTCAAAATCGATAAAGCCTTCGATGATCACCCGACCTTTACCGGCACGCCCGCCTTCCTGGGCGTAATCCCAGGCTTTGCGCACATCATCAGCGCTGCGCAGCAGGCTCTGGCCCTTGCCCGACGAACTCATCACCGGTTTGACCACACACGGGAAGCCCAGGTCCTGGACGGCCTTGCTGTAGTCTTCAAAGGTATCGGCGAAGTGATACGGCGAGGTCGGCAGGTCCAGTTCTTCGGCGGCCAGGCGGCGGATGCCTTCACGGTTCATGGTCAGCGACGTTGCGCGGGCGGTCGGGATGACGGTAAAACCTTCGGCCTCCAGTTCCACCAGGGTCGCAGTGGCGATGGCTTCGATTTCCGGCACGATGAAGTGCGGCTTCTCGGCCTCGATCACCGCACGCAGGGCGGCACCGTCGAGCATATTGATGACGTGGCTACGGTGCGCAACCTGCATGGCCGGCGCATTGGCGTAGCGATCCACGGCAATCACTTCAACGCCCAGGCGCTGCAGCTCGATTACCACTTCCTTGCCCAGCTCACCGCAGCCACACAGCAAAACGCGGGTCGCGGTTGGCGACAATGGAGTTCCGATTCGGGTCATCTCAGGTCCTCAGGGGAGCGGATCATGGGGAGAAAGGCCGGCATTTTACATGAACTGTAAAAATTGGCCTCAGTTGGCGACCGCTCGCTTACGCAGGCGCCAGGCCATGATCAGCCACACCACCGTAACCCCGGCGAACTTCGATACCAGCGCCGTGCCCGCCACCGCAGGTGTCAGTGCGCCAATCAGGCCGAAAAAGATAAAGGTATCGAGGGGAATGCTCAGCGCCGAACTTATCCACAGGCGGTCATGGAGCGGGCGCTTGGTGATACTGAACACCAGCCAGTCGATGCACTCGGACACCGCGAATGCCGTGGCGCTGGCCAGGGCGATGGACGGATCGGAGGTGATATAGGACAGCACCAGCGCCGCCAGCATGGCAATGATTGCGCCGTGGCCGAAGCGGGTTTGCACCATGTCGCGCAGGATAAAGACCAGGCCACCCCAGGCGGACCAGATCACATCCAGGTGCGGGGCGGTGGAGAAAGCGAAGTTGATCAGCACGACGCTGCTGATGTAGGCGATCAGGAAAAGCATGGGGATGGACCTGTGAACAAGGGGCACAGGGTACTTCACATTTGGAACTATGTCGTCTGGGAGGGCCTCATCGGGAGCAAGCCCCCTCCCACACTTGAATGTGTAAACAAATCAAAATGTGGGAGGCGCTTGCCCCCGATGGCGGTCTATCAGGCGCCGGATTTACCAGAAGCCATAAACACCAACCCACCCGCCACCGCCCGCTCATGACACAACCCCAGCACCACCCGCCGCTCGACGTTGTCCATGCGGCTCCAACGCGTAATCTCGTCCACCGTACGCTGGCAGCCGGTACAGATATCGTCCTCGTCCAGCGCGCAAATATTCACACAGGGCGAGGCTACAGGCCGTTCAACCGCACTCATTCTTCCTGCTCAACCAGATCACGCGCATAGCGCTGCGAGTTATGCACATAGTGCGCGGCGCTGGCTTCGAGCATGCGTTTCTGCGCCTCGGTCAGCTCACGTACGACTTTTCCCGGCGAGCCCATGACCAGTGAGCCATCGGGGATTTCCTTGCCCTCGCCGATCAGCGAATTGGCACCGATGATGCAATGCTTGCCGATCTTGGCGCCGTTGAGGATCACCGCGTTAATGCCGATCAGGCTGTAGTCATCGACGGTGCAGCCGTGCAGCATGGCGTTATGGCCGATGGTCACGCCGGTGCCGAGGGTCAGCGGGTAGCCCATGTCGGTGTGCATCACGCTGCCGTCCTGCACGTTGCTGTTCTTGCCGATCAGGATCAGTTCGTTGTCGCCGCGCAACACCGCGTTGAACCAGACGTTGGCGCCCTCCTCCAGCTTGACCTTGCCCACCAGCGTGGCATTCGGTGCTACCCAACTGTCGGGATGCGTCTCGACGCGGGCGTCGCCCAGGCGGTATTTCATGGTTTTTCCTCACGGCTTGCCATTCAAACGATGGCTTAGATATTGATGAAGCTCTTGGGCGGCTGATGCAGGCTGATGTTGGCATCGTCATAGAGCAGATTGATCAACTCGACGATCATGATCGCGGTCAGGCCCCAGATCTTGTATTCGCCAAAACGATAGCTGGGCACATACCAACTGCGGCCCTGGTAATCGATCCGGTGGGTATGTTCGCGCGGGTCCTGTCGGAAAAAGTCCAAAGGCACGCTGAAAACCGCGGCAATCTCGGCATCGTTGGCCAGGTATTCGACATAATCCGGGATGACGCCCACGTACGGGGTCACGCGAATGCCATGCAGGGAAATCAATGGGCTCAACGGCCCGATCACTTCGACCAGCCCCGGTGGCAGGCCGATTTCTTCTTCGGCTTCGCGCAAGGCGGTGAAAATCAGGTCCGGGTCTTCGGGGTCACGGCGCCCGCCAGGAAAGGCCACTTCGCCACCGTGGGTCGACAGGCCGCTGGCGCGCAGGGTCAGGATCAGCTCAGGTTCGTCACTGCGGGGAATCGGCACCAGCACCGCGGCCTCGGGGAAACGCCCGTCAGTCTCCAGGGTGTGGGGTGTGTGATTGCTTACCCGGCGAAGTAGCTCGTCCAGCATGAGTCATCTCGGTCTGTTGGCTACCTAGCATCATGCACCAAAGCGTGCGGGCGCCCAAGCCCAAAACCCCGTGCATGTCGCGAAACGACAACTTGCAGGAAAGCCTGGCACCGAGCCAAGATGTGCCCATTCTCCAGGAACCCCAGCATGAATTTTTGCAGCCAGTGCGGTAAACCGGTTACCCAACGCATTCCCGAAGGCGACGCACGCCTGCGCTATGTGTGTGACCACTGTTCGACCATTCACTATCAGAACCCCAATATCGTCGCCGGCACCGTGCCAGTATGGGGTGATCAAGTGCTGCTGTGCCGCCGCGCCATCGAGCCGCGCCTGGGTTACTGGACCCTGCCCGCAGGCTTTATGGAGAACGGCGAGACAGTAGAACAGGCGGCCATGCGCGAAACCCAGGAAGAAGCCTGCGCCCGGGTGCGTAACCTGAGCATCTACACCCTCATCGATGTGCCGCACATCAGCCAGGTGCACATCTTCTACCGTGCCGAGCTGATCGACCTGGACTTTGCCGCCGGCCCCGAAAGCCTTGAAGTGAAGCTGTTCGATGAAGCCGACATTCCTTGGTCCGAGCTGGCTTTCCGCACGGTCGGGCGTACCTTAGAATGCTTCTTCGCTGACCGCCGCCAGCAGCTATTTCCGGTGCGCAGCGAGTCAGTGCCGCCGATGACACGTCCAGCCAAATAACCTTCCAGGCAGCACCTTTATCAGGAACCGTTTTAATGCGTTGGTTGCTCGCTCTTATCTGCCTGTCGTTCGCTACCCTGTCTTGGGCTTCCACGGTGGAAACCATCGGCGGTAAAACGGTCGAGAAAGTCCTGGTGCTCAAGTCCGCCCACCAGTTGCAATTGATCAACGACGGCAAGCCCCTCAAGACCTATCGCATCTCCCTGGGCAAGAACCCCAAAGGCCACAAGCTGATCGAAGGCGACCGCCGCACGCCCGAAGGCCTCTACTGGATCGACTGGCGCAAGGCCAGCGACCGCTTCAACCTGGCCATGCACATCTCCTACCCGAACATCAGCGACGCCGCCCGCGCCCGCCGCGAAGGGGTTAAACCGGGCAGTATGATCATGATCCACGGCACGCCCGACAGCGAGGAATACCCGGAGCAGTGGTTCCACACCCTGGACTGGACCGACGGCTGCATCGGCATGCGTAACGTAGACATGCGCGAAGTGTGGAGCCTGGTCAAGGACGGCACCCTGATCGAGATTCGGCCGTAATTTCGCACCGTTCGTAAAATAATTCGAAAATAATTCCTGCCCCCTGGCAGCGCCTGCCGGTGAATACCAGTTCACCGCGCAGGACAGTGCACTTCTGCGCGCCATAAAGACCTCTCTAATACCACTTGATACCAAGCACCTTTAAGGCGCCCTAAAACCGGGGTTCGCACCGTTTTGGCAGCATTGACATGGTATTTAAGTGGTATTAATTTCCGGCCATTACCGGGCGACAACACTCCAATAACCGCATCGGAAACCTGATAGATGAACCCCATCCTGACGCTGCGCCCCGACGACAAGCAATCCACGCCGCTTTACCTGCAACTGGCCCGTAACCTTGAAGCGGCGATCCATGCCGGCCAGTGGAAATCCGAACAGGCCCTGCCCTCGGAGCGCGTCCTCAGCGAGCAGTTGAGTATCTCGCGGGTCACCGCCCGTAAAGCCTTGGAAGTACTGTTTGCCCAAGGCCTGATCCGCCGTAGCCAGGGTTCCGGCACGTTTATCACGCCGCGCCTGGAACAACCGCTTTCACGCCTGTCGGGGTTCAGCGAAATGCTGCGGCTCAAAGGCTTTGTTCCCACCTCGCAGTGGCTGGAACGCGACATCACCCCGCCCACCCACGAAGAACTGATCCGCCTGGGCCTGTCACCCACCGACAAAGTGGCGCGCCTCAAACGCCTGCGTAAAGCCGATGACACGGTGATGGCGATTGAAATGACCGCCATGCCCGCCTCCGTGCTGCCGCACCCGCAAGCCATCGGCAATTCGCTGTACGAATACCTGGAAGGCATCGGCAAGCCCATCGTGCGCGCTCTGCAACATATCCAGGCAATCAATGCCTCGGATGAGTTCGCCAAGCTGGTCGGCATCGCCCCCGGCACCGCGATGCTGCTGATGACCCGGGTCGGCTACACCGCCGACAACACGCCGATTGAAATCACCGACACCTACTGCCGCAACGACTACTACGACTTCGTCGCAGAGCTGCGTCGCCACGACTATTCCGCTGAATTGCGAATCTAGAGAAGTGCCCATGCCAGAAGACAACATCCTCACGCCCAGCGGCTGGATTCGCGGCCGCCTGGTGCACGAGCACGGTAAAGTAATCGCCATCGAAGGCACGCCGTGCGACCCGGCTGACAACGACCTGCCCTACCTGCTGCCGGGCTTTATCGACCTGCATGTACACGGCGGTGGCGGCAAAGACATCATGGAAGGCGTTGAAGCCTTCGAGACCATCACCCGCACCCACGTGCGTTTTGGTACCACTTCGCTGCTGGCCACCACCATGACAGCGCCGGTGAACGAGATCTCCAGCGTGCTCGGCCAGCTGGGTACTTTCTGCGAACAACGTCCTACCGGCAGCGCCCGTGTACTCGGCGTGCACCTGGAAGGCCCCTACATCAACCCAGGCAAACTCGGCGCCCAGCCCAACTTCGCCCACACCGCGTTGATGGCGGAAGTCGAAGCCTACCTGCGCCTGGCGCCGATCCGCGTGATCACCATCGCCCCGGAAATCGCCGGCCATGACGACCTGATCCGCGCCCTCAGCCAACGCGGCGTGCGCATGCAGATCGGCCATACCCTGGGCAGCTATGAAGAAGGCGTCGCCGCCCTCGCCGCCGGCGCCACCAGCTTCACCCATTTGTACAACGCCATGAGCCCGCTGCATCACCGCGAGCCCGGCATCGTCGGGGCTGCGCTGGCCCATGCCAAATACGCCGAGCTGATTCCGGACCTGCTCCACGTTCACCCCGGCGCCATACGCGTGGCCTTGCGTTCAATCCCGTGCCTGTACTGCGTCACCGACTCCACCGCCGCCGCCGGCATGCCCGACGGCGAATACAAGCTGGGCAGCCACACCGTGACCAAATGCCTGGGTGGCGTGCGCCTGCCGGACGGCACCCTGGCCGGCAGTACCCTGACCATGGATCAGGCGCTGCGCAACCTGGTGAAGATCGGCCTGCCCATCAGTGAAGCCTCTCAACGCCTGTCGCAATTTCCTGCGGACTACCTGGGCCTGGAAGAACGCGGCCGCCTGCAACCCGGCAGCTTTGCCGACTGCGTGCGCCTGGACCGCTCCCTGACACTCACCGACGTAATGGTCGAAGGAGACACCATTGACTTCAAAAATGCTTGAAGAGGCCCTGGCCTCCTGCGACGCCGTCGCGGCGCAACTGCAACGCCTGGACCCGCTGCTGGAAGAAATCGCCGGTCGCCTGCGCCGTCAGCCGCCGCAAGTGGCGATGACCATCGCCCGCGGCAGCTCCGACCATGCCGCCAGTTACTTCGCCTACCTGGCCATGCAACACGTGGGCATCCCGGTGGCGTCGCTGCCGATGTCGGTGGTGACCCTGTTGCAAGCGCCGATGAAAGTCAGCGGCCAAGTGGCGTTTGGTTTCTCCCAGTCGGGGCAGAGCCCGGACCTGGTCAACAGCCTGCGCCTGTTGCGCAAGCGTGGTGCCCTGAGCATCTCGCTGGTGAATGCCGAAGACTCGCCGCTGGAAGCCGCCTGTGAATTCCATGTGCCGCTGTGTGCCGGGCCGGAACTCAGCGTGGCCGCGACCAAAAGCTTTATCGCCACCCTCAGTGCCAGCGCGCAATTGATCGGCCACTGGAACCAGGACCTGTTGCTGCTGCAAGCCTGCCAGGCCCTGCCCGAAGGTTTGCGTGAAGCCGCCAAACAGAATTGGACCAGCGCCATAGAAGCCTTGCGCGACAGCCAGCGCCTGATCGTGATCGGCCGTGGTGCGGGTTTCGCCATCGCCCAGGAAGCCGCGCTCAAGCTCAAGGAAACCTCGGCGATCCAGGCTGAAGCCTTCAGCAGCGCCGAAGTACGCCACGGGCCGATGGCACTGATCGACAAGAACTACCCGCTGCTGGTGTTCGCCCCACGCGGCGCCGAGCAAGCCGGCCTGTTGAGCCTGGCCGCCGATATGCGCCAACGCGGCGCCCGCGTGCTGCTGGCCGCGCCGGACGACATCGCCGAGCGCGACCTGACCCTGAGCCGCGCCGAGCACCCGAGCCTGGACCCGATCCTGGCCATCCAGAGTTTCTACGTGATGGCCGCCGGCCTGGCCGTTGCCCGGGGCATGGACCCGGACCAGCCGCGTCACCTGAGCAAAGTTACCCGCACTCACTGAGTGGCGTTTTCCTGATGAGTACCGTGCCCATGTCCAACAACAATAATGTACTGACCCTAAGCGCTCCCCTCAGTGGGCCGGTGCTGGCCCTGGGCAACGTTCCCGACGAAGTGTTCGCCAGCGGCGCCATGGGCGATGGCCTGGCCATCGACCCGCTGAATGATTGCCTGCAGGCGCCCTGTGACGGCGTGATCATCCACGTTGCCCGCACCGGGCATGCGTTGACCATTCGCGCCGACAACGGTGCCGAAGTGTTGATGCATGTGGGCATCGACACCGTGGAGCTCAATGGCGAAGGCTTTGCCTTGCTGGTGAAGGAAGGCGCACGGGTGAGCGAAGGTCAGCCGTTGGTGCAGTTTGATCTGGACCGCATTGCGCGCCAGTGCAAAAGCCTGGTCAGCCTGATCATCCTGACCAACAGTGAACGCTTCGAGCTGCAACCGATTGCGAGCAAGACGGTAAAGGTCGGTGAAGCGCTGATGCGGATTGCCGTGCGCACATCCGCACCGGTTCAAACCGCTGTGGATAACTCGGCCGCTGAAGTAGCTGCCTGCGTGCGTATCACCCACCGTGGCGGCCTGCATGCGCGCCCTGCTGCACTGATTCGCAAGACCGCACAGGGTTTCAGCAGCCAATCGCAGCTGCATTTCGGTGATAAGTCGGCGGCCTGCGACAGCCTGATCGGCCTGATGGGGCTGGGGATTGGCGAGGGCGACCAGGTGCGGGTGAGCTGTCGTGGCAAGGATTGCGAAGCCGCGTTGCAGGCACTGGTCGCCGCGCTGTCCGTGGCAGTCCACGAGGAACATCACGCGCCGGTCGTTGCCACCACGCCTCGCCGGGCGAATACCGAAGCCAATGTGCTGCAAGGCGTATGCGCGGCACCGGGCCTGGTGTGCGGGCCGCTGTTCCGCCTGGCGGGTATCGAGCTGCCGGAAGACACCGGCACCCATAACGTCGACGAACAACTGCAACGCCTGGATGCGGCCCTTGAGCAAGTGCGCGGCGAAATCCGCAACACCCTGGACCACGCCCGCCAACGCAAGAACGTCGAGGAAGAAGAGATCTTCGCCGCCCACCTCGCCCTGCTGGAGGACCCGGCATTACTCGACGCGGCCACCGCGGCCATCGAACAGGGCAGCGCCGCCACCCACGCCTGGCGTGATGCGATCCAGGCCCAATGTGCCGTGCTGCTGGCGTTGGGCAAACCGCTGTTTGCCGAGCGCGCCAATGACCTGCGTGACCTGCAACAACGGGTGCTGCGTGCGTTGCTGGGTGAAGCCTGGCATTTCGAATTGCCGGCCGGTGCGATTGTCAGTGCCCACGAACTAACGCCCTCGGACTTGCTGCAACTGAGTGCGCAACGGGCGGCAGGTATTTGCATGGCCGAAGGCGGCGCGACCTCCCATGTGGCTATTTTGGCCCGGGGCAAAGGCTTGCCTTGTCTCGTCGCACTGGGCAGTGAAGTACTCGACGTGCCCCAAGGCCAACGGGTGGTGCTCGACGCCGCCAATGGTCGCCTTGAACTGGCGCCCAGTGATGCGCGCCACGCCGAAGTTCACCAGATTCGCGAAACGCAAAAACTACGGCGCCAGCAGCAACAAGCCCAAGCCCAGCAGCCGGCGCACACCACCGATGGCGTGAGTATCGAAGTCGCCGCCAATGTCGCCTCCAGCGCCGAAGCCCAGGTGGCGTTTGACAACGGCGCCGATGGCGTCGGCCTGCTGCGCACCGAATTCCTCTTCGTCGACCGCCGCACCGCGCCGGATGAGCAAGAGCAACGCCAGGCCTATCAAGCCGTGCTGGACGCCATGGGCGACAAGTCAGTGATCATCCGTACCATCGACGTGGGTGGCGACAAGCAGCTCGACTACCTGCCGCTGCCCGTCGAGGCCAACCCGGTGCTGGGCCTGCGCGGTATTCGCATGGCCCAGGTACGCCCGGAACTGCTCGACCAGCAGCTGCGCGCCCTGCTGCAAGTCTCGCCGCTGGCGCGGTGCCGCATCCTGCTGCCGATGGTCAGCGAAGTGGATGAACTGCTGCAGATTCGCCAGCGCCTGGATGAACTGTGCGTGGAACTTGAGCTAACGCAGCGCCCCGAACTGGGCGTGATGATCGAAGTGCCCGCCGCCGCGCTGATGGCTGAGCAGTTGGCCAGGCACGCGGACTTTTTGTCCATCGGCACCAATGACCTGTCCCAGTACACCCTGGCCATGGACCGCGACCACGCCGGCCTGGCCGCCCGAGTCGACGCCCTGCACCCGGCGCTGCTGCGGCTGATCGCCCAGACCTGCATCGGAGCGGCCAAGCATGGCCGTTGGGTCGGTGTCTGTGGCGCCCTGGCGTCCGACCCACTGGCCACGCCGGTGCTGGTCGGCCTGGGCGTCAGCGAGCTGTCGGTGAGCCCGCCGCAGATCGGAGAAATCAAGGACCGCGTTCGCCACCTGGACGCGGCGCAATGCCGGCAACTGAGCCTGGAACTGCTCGACCTGAGCAGCGCCAAGGCGGTTCGCCAAGCCTGTCAACACCACTGGCCGCTGAGCTGAAAACAACAAGAATAGGGAGACACGCCATGTACCAACACTTTATCGAAGGCCTGCAACGCCTGGGCCGCGCACTGATGCTGCCGATTGCGATCCTGCCAATCGCCGGCCTGCTGCTGCGCCTGGGCGACACCGATTTGCTCAACATCGCGGTGATGCACGATGCCGGGCAAGCGATCTTCGCCAACCTGGCGCTGATCTTCGCCATCGGCATCGCCGTGGGCTTTGCCCGCGACAACAACGGCACGGCTGGCCTGGCCGGGGCGATTGGCTACCTGGTGATGGTATCCACCCTCAAGGTGATGGATACCTCTATCAACATGGGCATGCTCGCGGGCATCGTCAGCGGTTTGATGGCGGGCGGGCTGTATAACCGCTTCAAGGACATCAAGCTGCCGGAGTACCTGGCGTTCTTTGGTGGGCGACGCTTTGTGCCGATTGTTACCGGCTTCAGCGCAGTAGGTTTAGGCGTGATCTTCGGCCTGATCTGGCCACCGATCCAGCACGGCATCAACAGCTTCGGCGTGCTGCTGATGGAAAGCGGCAGCCTGGGCGCGTTCGTATTCGGTGTATTCAACCGCCTGCTGATCGTCACTGGCCTGCACCATATCCTCAACAACATGGCGTGGTTTGTATTCGGCAGCTTCACCGACCCGGTAACCGGCGCGGTGGTGACGGGCGACCTGACCCGCTATTTCGCCGGCGACCCCAAAGGCGGCCAGTTCATGACCGGCATGTTCCCGGTGATGCTGTTCGGCCTGCCCGCTGCATGCCTGGCGATGTACCGCAACGCACTGCCGGAACGACGCAAGGTGATGGGCGGGATTTTCCTGTCGATGGCGCTGACGTCGTTCTTGACCGGGGTGACCGAGCCGATTGAATTTGCGTTCATGTTCCTGGCACCGTTCCTGTATCTCATCCACGCACTGCTCACCGGCCTGTCGATGGCGGTCACCAATTTGCTGGATATCCACCTCGGGTTTACCTTCTCCGGCGGGTTTATCGACATGGTGCTGGGTTGGGGCAAGTCCACCAACGGCTGGCTGGTGTTCCCGGTTGGCTTGGCTTACGCGCTGATCTACTACTCGGTGTTCACCTACTGCATCCGCCGCTTCAACCTCAAGACGCCGGGCCGTGAAGATATCCAGGTGGTGCAGGCCGAAGCGATGAGCGATAACCAGCGCGCCACGGCTTATATCCAGGCCTTGGGTGGTGCGCAGAATCTGCTGAGTGTGGGTGCGTGCACCACGCGCCTGCGCTTGGATATGGTTGATCGCAACAAGGCAGTGGATGCTGAACTCAAAGCGCTGGGCGCCATGGCCATCGTGCGCCCGGGTAACGGCGGCAGTTTGCAGGTGGTGGTTGGGCCGATGGCGGACAGCATTGCCGATGAGATTCGCTTGGCGATGCCAGGGTTTGTTGCCGTAGCGCCTGTAGCGGTTGCACCTGTGGATAAGCCCACGGCAGTGAATGTTCAAGAGGCCGAGAAATGGCTGAGTGCCCTGGGTGGCCGCGGGAATGTGCGCCATCTGGAAGCGGTAGCGATCACCCGGTTACGGGTGGAGCTGGGGGATGATTCGGTGTTGTCTGAAGCTCAGCTCACTGCGCTCGGCTGCCAAGGTGTGAGCCAACTGGATAGCGGTGTTTGGCACCTGTTGATTGGTGACAAGGCGTCGGGGTTGGGTGAGGCGCTGGAGCGGTTGGTCAGTGGCCGTGAGGTCGGCGCCAGGGTTTAGAGGTGTAATGTCTGCTCTGGCCTCATCGGGAGCAAGCCCCCTCCCACATTTTGAATTGTGAATACCTTCAAATGTGGGAGGGGGCTTGCTCCCGATGAGGCCCTTGCAGCCAACAAAAAACCCGCTGGCCAAACTGGCTCAGCGGGTTTCTTGTTAATGCAGTATGCGAATCAGAAATCCGCCAATTGCCACACCTCATACGCCGGTGTTTCGTACGGGTGGCTCAGTTTGAGCGCAGCCACTACAGCCACAATCAACTCATCCGCCACCACCAGTTCAACCTTCCATTCTTCAACCACTTCAACCTGGCCCACCTGCCCGATAAACGGCTGGCTGCCGTCCAACGCGCGGAACAGGCCCTGGCCCAGCACTTGCCAGGCGCAGTTGTCGTAGTCGCCGATGCGCCCGCCGCCGGCTGCGAAGACGGCGGTTTTCACCGTCTCCACATGGCTGTCGGGCACAAAGAAGGCGAGCTTGTACACGGCCTTAGTTCACCCACACACGAGCGTTGCGGAACATGCGCATCCAGGCGCCGTCTTCGTTCCACTCTTCCGGGCGCCACGAGTTTTGCACGGCGCGGAATACGCGCTCCGGGTGCGGCATCATGATGGTCACACGACCGTCGCGGCTGGTGAGGCCGGTGATCCCGCGTGGCGAGCCGTTCGGGTTGGCCGGGTAGCTCTCGGTGACCTTGCCGTGGTTATCGACGAAACGCAGTGCCACGGTGCCGGACAAGTCGGCTTCGAGCAGTGCTTCTTCGCTGGCGAACTCGGCGTGGCCTTCACCGTGGGCGATGGCGATAGGCATGCGCGAACCGGCCATGCCTTGCAGGAAGATCGAGTTGGATTCCTGCACCTGCACCATGGCAACACGGGCTTCGAACTGCTCGGAACGGTTGCGCACAAAGTGCGGCCAGAACTCGCTGCCCGGGATCAGTTCGCTGAGGTTGGACATCATCTGGCAACCGTTGCACACGCCCAGGGTGAAGCTGTCGTTGCGCTCGAAGAAGCCCTGGAACGCGTCGCGGGCACGGCTGTTGAACAGGGCCGACTTGGCCCAGCCTTCACCTGCACCCAGCACGTCGCCGTAGGAGAAACCGCCGCAAGCTACGAGACCTTTGAACTCGTTGAGGTCAACGCGACCGGCGAGGATGTCGCTCATGTGCACGTCGATCGCGTTAAAGCCGGCACGGTCGAAAGCCGCTGCCATTTCCACCTGGCCGTTGACGCCCTGCTCACGCAGCACGGCAACCTGTGGGCGGATGCCTTTCTTGATGTAAGGCGCGGCGATGTCCTGGTTGACGTCGAAGCTGAGCTTGGTGCTCAGGCCCGGGTTGTCTTCTTCCAGGATCACGTCGAACTCCTGCTCGGCACAGTCGACGTTGTCACGCAGGCGTTGGATCTGGTAGCTGGTCTCGGCCCACTGGCGTTGCAGCAGGCGGCGCTGGCCGGCAAACACGGTGTCGCCGTTGAACGAGATGTTGATCTCGCCGTTGTTGATCGGCTGGCCGATCACGGCCACGCAGTCGTCCAGGCCAGCGGCGCTGAATTGTGCAAGCACGTCTGGCGTAGCGTCCTGGCGCACCTGGATCACCGCGCCCAACTCTTCGTTGAACAGGATGCCGTTGATTTCGGCAGCATCCTCGGCAACGCTGTCGAGCACGATGTTCAGGCCGCAGTGACCGGCGAAGGCCATCTCGACAACGCTGGTCAGCAAGCCGCCGTCGGAACGGTCGTGGTAAGCCAGCAGGTGGCCGTCGGCATTCAGGCCCTGGATCACGGCGAAGAAGGCTTTCAGGTCTTCGGCGTCATCCACGTCTGGCGCGTGCTTGCCGAGCTTGCCGTGGGTTTGCGCGAGGATCGAAGCGCCCATGCGGTTCTGGCCACGGCCCAGGTCGATCAGGATCAGATCGGTGGTGCCCTTGTCCATGCGCAGTTGCGGGGTCAGGGTCTGACGGATATCGGTGACCGGTGCGAAACCGGTGACGATCAGCGACAGCGGCGAAGTGACGCTCTTGTCAGTGCCGTCTTCGTTCCAACGGGTGGCCATGGACATCGAGTCCTTGCCCACCGGAATGGTGATCCCCAGCTCCGGGCACAGCTCCATGCCGACAGCCTTGACGGTGTCGTACAGGCGCGCGTCTTCACCCGGGTGGCCGGCAGCCGACATCCAGTTGGCCGACAACTTGATGTCGGACAGCTTGCCGATGCGCGATGCGGCGATGTTGGTGAGGGTTTCACCAATGGCCATGCGGCCCGACGCCGGAGCGTCCAGCAGGGCCAGCGGCGTACGCTCGCCCATGGCCATGGCTTCACCGGTGTAGACGTCGAAGCTGGTGGCGGTGACGGCAACGTCGGCCACCGGCACTTGCCAAGGGCCAACCATTTGGTCACGGGCCACCAGGCCGGTGATGGTGCGGTCGCCGATGGTGATCAGGAAGCTTTTGCTCGCTACGGCCGGGTGGTGCAGTACGCGCTCGATGCTGTCGGTCAGGTCCAGCGCGCTTGGGTCGAAATCATCGCCCAGTTCGGTTTCGCGTACGGCCGAACGGTGCATGCGCGGGGCTTTGCCCAGCAGCACTTCCAGCGGCATGTCCACCGGGCTGTTGCCGAAGTGGCTATCCGTGACAGTAAGCTGCGGCTCGGCAGTGGCTTCGCCGACTACGGCAAACGGGCAACGCTCACGTTCGCAGATGGCCTGGAAGCGTGCGAAGTCTTCAGGGCCAACAGCCAGTACGTAACGCTCCTGGGATTCGTTACTCCAGATTTCGTGCGGGGCCATGCCCGGTTCGTCGTTTGGAATGTTGCGCAGTTCGAAGCGGCCGCCACGGTCGCCATCGTTGACCAGTTCCGGGAAGGCGTTGGACAAACCACCGGCGCCGACGTCGTGGATGAAGCTGATCGGGTTCTTGTCACCCAACTGCCAGCAACGGTCGATGACTTCCTGGCAGCGGCGTTCCATCTCAGGGTTTTCACGCTGTACGGAAGCAAAATCCAGGTCTGCCGAGCTGGTGCCGGTCGCCATGGAGGAAGCCGCGCCGCCACCCAGGCCGATCAGCATCGCCGGGCCGCCGAGGACGATCAGCTTGGAGCCGACCAGGATCTCGCCTTTCTTGACGTGTTCTTCGCGGATGTTGCCCATGCCGCCGGCCAACATGATCGGCTTGTGGTAGCCGCGCACTTCATCGCCACGCGGGGTAGTGATGGACTGTTCGAAGGTACGGAAATAACCGGTCAGCGCCGGGCGCCCGAACTCGTTGTTGAACGCGGCGCCGCCCAGCGGGCCTTCGATCATGATGTCGAGTGCGGTGACGATGCGCTCGGGCTTGCCGTACGGCACTTCCCAAGGCTGTTCGAAGCCCGGGATCTGCAGGTTGGACACGGTGAAACCGGTCAGGCCCGCCTTTGGCTTGGCGCCACGGCCGGTAGCGCCTTCGTCACGAATTTCGCCGCCGGAACCGGTGGCTGCGCCCGGGAACGGGGCAATCGCGGTCGGGTGGTTGTGGGTTTCAACCTTCATCAGGATGTGCACCGGCTCCTGCACCGCGCCGTACTGGCGGGTCTCCGGGTCCGGGAAGAAACGGCCGGCGACGGAGCCGACGATGACCGAGGCGTTGTCCTTATAAGCCGACAGAACGCCTTCGCTGTGCATCACGTAGGTGTTCTTGATCATGCCGAACAGGCTTTTTTCCTGGCTTTCGCCGTCGATGTCCCAACTGGCGTTGAAGATCTTGTGACGGCAATGCTCGGAGTTGGCCTGGGCGAACATCATCAGTTCGATGTCGTGGGGGTTGCGCTTCAAGCCGTTGAAGGCGTTGACCAGATAGTCGATCTCGTCTTCGGCCAGGGCCAGGCCCAGCTCGGTGTTGGCCTTCTCGAGGGCGGCGCGGCCACCGCCGAGCACGTCAATCGCGGTCAGCGGCTTGGGTTCGGCGTGGCTGAACAGGCCGGCAGCCTGTTCCAGCTGGCTGACGATGATCTGGGTCATGCGGTCGTGCAGGCTGCTGGCGATCAACTCGGCTTCGGCATCGCTGAACTGGCCGGCAACATAGAAAGCGATACCGCGCTCCAGGCGCTGGATTTTGTCCAGGCCACAGTTGCGGGCGATATCACTGGCCTTGCTCGACCAGGGCGAGATGGTGCCGAACCGCGGCAGAACCAGGAACAAGCGGCCGGTCGGCTCTTGAACAGGAACGCTTGGGCCGTACTTCAGAAGGCGTGCCAGCACTTGCTGTTCGTCGGCGGTCAAGACGCCGGTTACTTCGGCGAAGTGAGCAAATTCAGCGTACAGGCCTGTAACAGCTGGAACCTTCTGGCTCAGTTGCTCTAGGAGTTTGCTGTGGCGAAAGGCAGAAAGGGCAGGAGCGCCGCGCAGGATCAACATCTTCGGGACAGCCTCGGGAAGGGGTGTGCTTTGAGGCCGTGCATTCTAGCGTAAACCATCGCCAACGGCACCCGAAACGCTACCGGTGGCCGCTGCCGAACGTCAGTTGGCAAGGTTTGCACGCGATCAGGGTGTTATCCACGGTACTGGGCGCAGTTATTTTAACCGTCATAATCGCTCGCCAAGCCACGTTTCTGCGGGCTGCAGCACAGTTTAAGCGGCGCTAGCAGACAAGTCCGCCGCTGTCGAGATATGGCGCCATGGGCCGTTTGCGTATACTGCGCAGATGTTCTCCCCAACTGTTTTGCGCCCGCGATGGGTCAAATGGCTCATCGCCACCTCGCTCTTCCTGATGCTCAGTGCCTGTGTTGATAAGCCCAGCACACTTGAGCGAATCAAGGAGGATGGCGTATTGCGGGTGGTCACCCGGAACAGCCCGGCCACGTATTTCCAGGACCGCAACGGTGAAACCGGTTTCGAATACGAACTGGTCAAGCGCTTTGCCGACGAACTGGGCGTAAAGCTGGAAATCGAGACGGCCGATAACCTCGACGACCTGTTCAACCAACTGGGCAAGCCTAACGGCCCGGTGCTCGCCGCCGCCGGCCTGGTGAGCAGCGAACAGCGCCAGCAGCAGGTGCGCTTCTCCCACCCTTACCTGGAAGTGACCCCGCAGATCATCTATCGCAACGGCCAGTCACGCCCGACCAACGCGGCCGACCTGGTGGGCAAGAAGATCATGGTGCTCAAGGGCAGCACCCACGCCGAGCAACTGGCGGCGTTGAAAAAGCAGAATCCTGCAATCGAATACGAAGAATCCGACGCCGTTGAGGTGGTTGACCTGCTGCGCATGGTGGACGAGGGGCAGATCGACCTGACCCTCGTAGACTCCAACGAAGTGGCAATGAACCAGGTGTACTTCCCCAACGTGCGCGTGGCGTTCGACCTCGGCAATGCCAGCCACCAGAGCTGGGCCGTGGCCGCTGGCGTTGACAACAGCCTGCTCAATGAGATCAACGGCTACCTGGACAAGGTCGAGAAGAACGGCACGTTGCAGCGCCTGAAAGATCGCTATTACGGGCACGTCGATGTACTTGGCTATGTGGGCGCCTATACCTTCGCCCAGCATCTGCAACAACGCCTGCCCAAGTACGAGAAGCACTTTCGCGCCTATGCCAAGGCCGAAAAGGTCGATTGGCGGTTATTGGCAGCCATCGGCTATCAGGAATCGCTGTGGCAACCGACCGTCACCTCCAAGACCGGCGTGCGCGGCCTGATGATGCTGACCCAGAACACCGCCCAGGCCATGGGCGTGTCCAACCGCCTGGATGCCAGGCAGAGCATCATGGGCGGCGCCAAGTACCTGGCCAAGATCAAGGATGAGCTGGACGACAAGATCGCCGAGCCCGACCGCACCTGGTTCGCCCTCGCCGCCTATAACGTGGGCGGTGGCCATCTGGACGACGCACGCATACTGGCGAAGAAAGAAGGCCTGAACCCGAACAAGTGGCTGGACGTAAAGAAGATGCTGCCGCGCCTGTCGCAGAAGCAGTGGTACAGCAAGACCCGCTACGGCTACGCCCGGGGCGGCGAGCCGGTGCACTTTGTGGCCAACATCCGGCGCTACTACGACATCCTCACCTGGGTAACCCAGCCGCAGCTGGAAGGCAACCAGGTGGTGGAAGGCAACCTGCATGTGCCGGGTGTGGACAAGACCAAGCCACCGCAGGACAGCCCGCAATTATAAGAACACTGAATACCAATGTGGGAGGGGGATTGCTCCCGATAGCAGGGGGTCAGTCACTGCATGTGGTGACTGACATTCCGCCATCGGGAGCAAGCCCCCTCCCACATTTTGATCTCCGCTTGGCTTAGAGGCCGGTGAGCAGGTGGACTACGCCGCCCGACAACACCATCACGCCTGCTACACCCGCCGCCTTCAACGCCGCCTCATCCAACCCGCCTATATCCTGCAACTGCACCCGCACCCGCGTCAGTGCCACACGCTGCTGTGACTTGAGATTCTCGGCGCCGCCCAATGCACTCAGCACATCGGCCGACAGCAGGCCAGGTGTCGATGGCGCAACCGTTTCGGCAATCAGGTCCGGGGTCAGGGCTTTCCAGAATGCCCGCTGCAATTTCTCCAACATGCTCAGTGCTCCATGACAGGTGAGGTTTCAACGGTGGCCGCGTGGTACAGGCGCAGGGCCTCACGCACTTGGGCGGCTTCTTCCAGGCCCAGCACCTGGCGGGCGATGATCTGGCAGTCAAGCAGGTCCAGTTCGCGCACGGTGGCCTTGATGGTCGGGATCAGCGGTACGCTGACCGACAGCTCATCCACGCCGAGCCCGATCAACATCGGCACCGCCAATGCTTCCGAAGCCAGCGCACCACACACACCCACCCACTTGCCGTGGGCATGGGCGGCTTTGACCGTGGTATCGATCAGACGCAGCACTGCTGGGTGAAAACTGTCGGCCTGGCTGGCCAGGCGCGGATGGTCACGGTCCATGGCCAGGGTGTATTGGGTGAGGTCATTGGTACCGATGGAGAAGAAATCCACATGGGGCGCAAAGACATCCGCCATCAACGCGGCCGAAGGGACTTCAATCATGATGCCCAGCTTCGGTAACTCGGTCAGGCCGAGCGCCAACGCTTCTTCTTCGAGCATCGCGCGCGCCAGATGCAGCTCGGAGAGCAGGCTGACCATTGGCAGCATGATATGCAGCCGCGCTAAACCGGCACTGGTGAGGATGGCGCGCAATTGTTCACGCAGCAACTCGGGGCGCTCCAGGCACAGGCGAATACCACGCAGGCCCAGGAACGGGTTGGTCTCGCTTTCCATCGGCACATAGGCCAAGGGTTTATCGCCCCCCACATCCAGGGTACGCACCACCAGATTGCGCTCGGTGCCAAGGGCGCGGGCGATGGCGCTGTAGGTACTGGCCTGCTCCTCGGGGCTCGGGGCGCGATTGCGGTCCAGGTAGAGAAACTCTGAACGCAGCAGGCCGACACCTTCACCGCCCAAGGCCAGGGCCTGCTCCACTTCCTGCAATGAGGCCACGTTGGCGGTGATCTCGACGTGATGGCCGTCACAGGTGACCGCGGCCAGTGCTGCCTGGGCCACTTCACGTTGGCGTCGCAGCAGTTGCTGTTGGCGAATCGCCTGCAGTTGTTCGATTTCAGCCAGGTCGGGTTCAAGATGCAGCTCGCCTTTGTCGGCATCGAGCAATACCTGCCTGCCGTTGGGCAGCGCCAGTACTTGCGCCTGGACCCCGCAAATAGACGGCAGCCCGAGCGCGCGGGCGAGAATCGCAACGTGGCTGGTTGCACCGCCACCCACGGTGACGAAGCCGAGCACCTTACTGGTATCGAGCCCGGCGGTTTGCGAGGGTGTCAACTGCTCGGCGACCAGGATCGCGCACTCAGGCAAATCCCATGCGCAGTCCGGCACGCCCAGGATCAACTTGAGCACGCGCTGCCCGACGTCGGCCAAGTCCGCTGCGCGTTCGACGAGCAACGCTTTGCCCAAGCCTTCCAAGAGTTTTGCGGTCGCCAATGTGGCGCTGTTCCAGGCAAAGGCAGCGCTCTTGCCTTCGGCCAGCAAGCTGTGGGCGTGCTCAAGTAAGGTGGGGTCTTCGAGCAATTCCTGATGGGCGCGGAAAATGTCGACCTGGGCACCGCCGGCCGCCTTGGCTTGCAGGGTTTGCAGCGCCTGGGCTGCCGCCCGCAGGCCACGCGCCAATGCAGCACGCTCAAAGGCCTCTCCAGCACCGGCCTCGGGGATGTCGAGTTGCGGCTGCGCCACTTGGACAACCTGGCCAAACGCCGAGCCCGGCGACGCACACACCCCCCGCAACACGGTCGGCGATAACACCGGTGCGGCTGGCTTGACCACCCCAGCCGCAGCTGCCAACGTTTCGCCACAGCCGTCTAGCAACAGCGTCACCAGCGCCTGGATCGCCGCCTCGGCATCCTCGCCCGCTGCACTCACTTGCAGGCTATCGCCCCGGGAGGTTTGCAGCGCCATGATCGCCACCAGCGACTTGGCATTCGCGCTCTGGGTTTGCTTGTGCAGGTAAATACTTGAACTGAACGCCTTCGCCGCCTGGGCAAACACCGCCGCAGGGCGAGCGTGCAAACCGTTGGAGTTTGGCAAGGTCAGTGGCTTTGAAAACAGCGCGTCGCCCTCCTCTTCATTCACCTCGGCGAGTGTGTCTGCGGGTGACAAGTGCAACAGCGGCTGGCCTGCCTTGACCCGCGCCTGTTCCGGCACCAGCAGCACAAATGGCTCGCCACTCACCACCAGCATCAAGGTCAGCAGGCTACGTGCATGGAGCGCCACATAGTCGGCGTCGAATTCGATCAGCGGCTGCCCGGCCTCCACCCGCTTGCCTTCCTCGACCAGGCGGGTGAAGCCCTGGCCCGCCAGGTTCACGGTGTCCAGGCCAATATGCAGCAGCACCTGCACACCGTTTTCGTCAGTGACACTCACCGCATGACCGCTGTCCTGGATGTTGCTGATCACCCCAGCCAGCGGCGCGCAGAGGCTCTGCGAGGTGGGATCGATACACAGGCCGTCGCCGATCACGCGGCTGGAAAACACTGGGTCGGGTACCTGATCCAGCGCGAGCAGCACCCCGGACAGGGGCGCCAGCAGTTCCAGGGGTTGAGATGTGGTCATGACGTCACCTGTTGTGTTGTTCTGTAAAAATCATTGGCCGGATGCAAAAGTTGCGGGATGACGAAGATCAAATGTGGGAGCGGCGGTGCGACGATTCGACTTGCTCGCTCCCACATTTAGCCCGTGTACACCCGAAGATCTATTTCCACCAGTATTCGACTTGCACACCCATGTTCGACCCATGCCGTGCCGTGCCATAAGCGCCGGTATCAGACAACGCCGAGCCCGCCGCCAACTCATTCGCGGCACGCTTGGCTGCTTCGTTCCAAGACGCATAGGTGTAATACAACCGCACTTCCGGCCGCGCCCAGAATTCCGGGCCTTTGGGTGACCAGGTCGGGGCGAAGGTAAATTTGCTCAGTTTGCGCGTACCGCCCGTGGCCTCGACCTGATCGTGCCCCAGTTCAGCGACCAGCTTGAATTGCTCGCTGATGGCGTACGCCGGGCGTACACCCAGGGAGATCCAGTTCTGGTCCTGTCGTCCCGGACGTACATCTTTCTGGTACACCGCCTCCACCTGCCCGCCGAAACGCGGGGTCACCTGCCAATCGAAGAACTCCACGGCACGGTAGCTTTTACTGCTCTTGTCCAACGCAGTATTGCCGGTGTAGCCCAGGCCGGTGCCGGGGCCTTCGCCGTACTGCAGGGCGAATTTATTCTTACCGCCCAGGAATGGCGTTTGCACGTGCTGCGCCGTCAACGCCCAACCACTGTTGGTGTCACGCCCACCAGCCTTTGCGATGTAGCTCAAGCCAAGCTCCAGCTCGCCGCCCGGGTTGGTGTTGAAACCTGCCACGTTGAAGTCGTGACGGGTGGCGTATTCCTTCTGGTACAGGTTGTCCTTGCGCGACAAGGCGTAGCTGTATTTCAAGCCGCCGATCAGCACGTCTTCGATCCCCCCGCCGGTGGCGCTCTGGTTCCAGTAGTAGAAATCGGAGATGTGGATGTCGTTACGCTTGTAGTAACGCCGCCCGGCCCACAGTGAGCCGCCATTGAGGCTGGGCAGGTTGGACCACTGCGCGTACATCTGCGGCATGCGCGCCGAGCCGTTGTTTTCGCCCTGGAACTTCAGGGCCCGATCGTACTTGTTGTAGAGCGAGGCCATCGCATCCACGCTGAGCACCGAGCCGTCGTCAAGGGTCAGCAGGTCCTGGCGCAGTTCCAGCTCAGCGTACTGCTCGCATTCGTTACCCAAGCGGTACTTGGTTTGCGCCCCCGGCAGCTGGAAACATTGCTGCTTGCCACTGCCCGTTGACGTGCCCGCGCCGCTGCGCAAGTAACCGGCGAACTCCAGCGCCTGGACGCCAAACGGCGCGGTGAGGCACGACGCAATGAGGCCCAGTTTTATTTTTGTTTTCATGAAGCACTCCTTTTATTTTTATTGTTTTTTCTTGCTTTCTTGCGTGATGCGATTGCCTGTAGGGCGGCTCAATCCTTGAGGTGCAGCACAAACGATTCATAAGGACGCAACACCACCGTGCTCGAACGCACCGGGCAGTCGGGGTAATTGCTGATCAACAGACGTTGCCCGCACATCGGGTTGATCACGTGGTCGGGCAGTTGGATTTCGCAAGCTGTGCCGTAGAAGTTATTGAGCACCAGCAGCCGTTCGCCATGGCCTTCGCGCAGGTACGCCCAAACCTGAAGGTGGTCTTGCAGCAGTTGCTGGTAAACACCGTCCTGGATCAGCGGTTCGCGACGCCGCAGGGCGATCAAGGCGCGGTAGTGATGCAGCACCGAGTCCGGGTCATCCAGTTGGCTTTCAACGTTGATCTGTGCGGCGTTGGCCGGGATGCCAATCCATGGCTCGCCACGGCTGAAACCGGCATTGGCCTGGCTGTTCCATTGCATCGGCGTACGGCCGTTGTCGCGGGACTTCTGCATGATCGCCGCCATGCTCGACGCCTCGGACTCCCCGGCATCGCGCTTGAGTCGGAAGATATTCAGGGTTTCCACGTCGCGGTATTGCGAGATTCTGTCGAAGCCCGGATTGGTCATGCCCAACTCTTCGCCCTGGTACACATACGGCGTGCCCTGGAGGAAGTGCAGCGCCGTGGCGAGCATCTTGGCCGAGACCACGCGGTGTTCACCGTGGTCACCAAAACGCGAGACCACCCGTGGCTGATCGTGGTTACACCAGAACAGCGCATTCCAACCGCCACCGGCCTGCATACCCATTTGCCAGTCAGAGAAAATCTGCTTGAGTTGGAGGAAATCGAAGTCGGCCTTCACCCACTTTTGCAGGTTGGGATAATCGACTTTGAGGTGATGAAAGTTGAAGGTCATCGACAGCTCTTTCGACTCCGGCCGCGAATAGCGGATGCAGTGTTCGAGGCTGGTGGACGACATCTCGCCAACGTTGATCAGGTCATGGCCTTCGAAGACTTCGCGGTGCATTTGCTGAAGGTATTGGTGCACGTTCGGGCCGTCGGTGTAGAAACGGCGGCCGTCGCTGTTGTCTTCGGGGAAGTCAGCGGGCTTGGAGATCAGGTTGATCACGTCCAGGCGGAAACCACCCACGCCTTTGTCGCGCCAGAAACGCATCAGCTTGAACACTTCGGCGCGCACCTTGGGGTTGTCCCAATTCAGGTCGGCCTGGGTGTGGTCGAACAGGTGCAGGTAGTACTGGCCGGTCTGCGCCTCGTACTCCCAGGCGGAGCCGCCGAACTTGGATTCCCAGTTATTCGGCTGGTCGCGCCAGATGTAGAAGTCGCGGTAGGGGTTATCGAGGCTGCTGCGCGCCTGCTGGAACCACTCGTGCTCGATGGAGGTGTGGTTGACCACGATATCGAGCATGAGCTTGATGCCGCGCTTGGCCGCTTCGCAGATCAGCAGGTCACAGTCGGCCATGGTCCCGTAGCTGGGGTCGATCGCGTAGTAGTCGCTGATGTCGTAGCCGTTGTCGCGCTGCGGCGAGCGCAGGAACGGGGTGATCCACAGGCAATCAACACCCAGCCACTTGAGGTAGTCGAGCTTGTCCACGATGCCCAGCAGGTCTCCGGTGGCGTTACCCGCGTGGCTGTGGAAGCTTTTGGGGTAGATCTGGTAGATCACCGAGTGTTGCCAGTTTTGCATGGTGGGTTCCTTCAGTAGAGTTATGGGCTGGCCTTGAGGGCCCCATCGGGGGCAAGCCCCCTCCCACATTTGAAATGCGTTCTCCTGTGGGAGCGGGCTTGCTCGCGAAGGCGGTGGATCAGGCGACCCGATATCCAGGCCGCACGATCTTCATGCTCAACACACAGGTCACGACAAACGGCACGACAATCGCGATGACCATCCCGATCACAAAGCTTGGAATGAACTGCGGAACGATCGAGATAAACCCGGGCAAGCCACCGACACCGATGGCCGAGGCCGTCACCTTGTTCAGCGACAGGAAAATGCTGCCCAGCGCCGAGCCCAGCAGCGCGGCGTAGAACGGAAACTTGAAGCGCAGGTTCACGCCGAACATCGCCGGTTCAGTGATGCCGAAGTAGGCAGAAACCGCCGAGGTCGAGGCCATGCTTTTGTCCCGCGCATTGCGGGTCATGTAGAACACCCCGAGTGCGGCGCTGCCCTGGGCCAGGTTGGACATGACGATCATCGGCCAGATAAAGGTGCCGCCCTGGGTAGAAATAAGCTGCAGGTCCACGGCGAGGAACATGTGGTGCATGCCGGTGATCACCAGCGGCGCATAAAGCAAACCGAAGATCGCCCCGCCGAGCATCGGCGCCAGGTCAAACAGGGTGACCACGCCTTCGGTGATGAGGATGCCGAGGTGGCGGGTTACCGGGCCGATGATCGCCAGGGCCAGCACGCCAGTGACGACGATGGTAGTGATCGGCACCACGAGCAGTTGGATCGCATTGGGCACCCGTGCCCGCAGCCATTTCTCGATGACGCTCATCACATAGGCCGCCAGCAGGATCGGCAGGATCTGCCCCTGGTAGCCGACCTTCTCAATCTGGAACCAGCCGAAAATATCGAAGTACGGCAAGCTCTGGCCGTCGAGGCCGGCGACCGCCTTGCCGTAGTTCCAGGCATTGAGAAGGTCGGGGTGCACCAGCATCAGGCCGAGCACGATGCCGAGGATTTCACTGCCGCCGAAACGCTTGGCCGCCGACCAGCCCACCAGTGCCGGCAGGAACACGAACGAGGTGTTGGCCATCAGGTTGATCAGGCTCCACAGGCCATCCAGGTTCGGGTAGGCCTCCAGCAGCGTCTTGCCCTCGATGAACATGCCCTGGGCGCCCATCAGGTTGTTCACGCCCATCAACAGGCCGGCAATGATCAGCGCGGGCAGGATCGGCATGAACACATCGGAGAACACCCGCACCAGACGCTGCATGGCGTTGGTCTTGTCGGCGCCTTTCTTTTTGACGTCGGCAATGGTGGCGGCGGCAAGGCCGGTCTGTTCGCGCAGGGCGGCGTAGACCTTTTCCACTTCGCCTGGGCCGATCACCACCTGGAACAGGCCGCCGGTAAAGAACGAGCCCTTGACCAGATCGACCTGGTTCAACGCACTGCTGTTGACCAGGTTCGGGTCTTTGAGCGCCAGGCGCAGGCGGGTCACGCAATGGGCGGCTTGCTCAAGATTGTCGCAGCCCCCGAGGTGCTCGAGAATCTCGCGGGCGATAGTCGAATAGTCGTGGCTCATGATCGTTTTCCACTGTGATTGTTTTTATGGGTGGCAGTCATTGGCAGCACGCCGAGGGGAAAAGTACTCGTCTGTACGAGTTAAATCAACAACTCGTCTGTACGAGTTACACTTTTGTTTAATATTGCGAACTGCCCGTCAGATTTTTCCCCAGGCTGCACGGGTGCCCAATGGACAAACCCCACCTGTGCCACTAAGGTTCCTGCCTTGAATGCAAGCCAGGCACAGAGCCATCTCATGAGCAAATACAACCAGATCTATACGGATCTGCTTGCCAGCATCACCACAGAACGCCTGCAACGCGGTACGCGCCTTCCCTCCGAAACCGAACTGATGGACGCCTACCAAGCCAGCCGTGGCACCGTGCGGCGCGCCATCGAGCAGTTGCAGGAGCGTGGCTTTGCACAAAAAATCCATGGCAAGGGCACCTTCGTGCTGTCACCCAACCCGATTGAGTTTCAACTGGGCGGTATCGTCAGCTTCCACGAGACCCACGCCGACCTGGGCGAAGACGTACGCACCGACGTGGTCGAATTCACCCAGCTCCCGCTGGAAGGCTCACTGCTGCAACACATCGAGGCCGAACCCGGCACGCTGATCACCCGCGTCAAACGGGTGCGGCGCATCGGCGGCAAACGGGTGATCCTCGACATCAACCACTTCGTCGCCGACCTGATCCCCGGCCTGGATCGCGAGATCGCCGAACAGTCGATCTACGCGTTTATCGAACAGACGTTGCAGCTGCAAATCAGCTTTGCGCAGCGCACCATCGAAGCCCTGCCGCGCAGCAAAGACGACCAGGCGCATCTGGATCTTGATGGGCAAAGCCATGTGATCGTGGTGAGTAACCAGACGTTCTTGCAGGACGGGCGGCAGTTCGAGTACACCGAGTCGCGGCATACGCTGGATAAGTTCTACTTTTCGGATATTGCGCGGCGATGAGCGCTGGGCATCACGATCATTCGCTAACTATGTAATGCACGAAATAGCAGGTGCCGAGGGAATCTCAACGTTCATTTTGAAGGATGAGCAACCCCATGAACGTGAGTACTCCCCCTGCACTGCCCAATGCGGCCGACAAGGCCGCTTTGAAAGAACTGGCCACTCGCCTGATCCAGGCGTGCCCCAGCCTGCATGACAGCGCCCATCAGACCGCCTGTGAAATTCTGAAAAGGTACGGCGTAGAAGGCCTGGACCCTGACCAGATCTACTACCACCGATTCAAGGCAGCCCAGAGCAGCACCAAGACCTTTACCGGCTGGGAGCATATTCTGGAGAAGCCTTACGAATCGACCACGCTGACCCAACTGGTGATTCATCGATTTCGAGTCACCGACTACGACAACGCCGACCTGCTCGACCTGTATGGTGGGTTCTATACCGCAGGCCCGGAGTTTGGCGACTTCAATGAAACCAACGAAGTGCGCCTGCATGGCAACGAGGTGCTGAAGTACTTTTGGCGTCTGAAGTTCGACCTTCTCTACACGCAAAAACTGGATGATTTCTGGCACACCTTTGCCGACGACTTTCGCACCCTGGCCAAGTGCAACTTCCTCAGCCAGGCCGTCCAGGCCCTTGAGCTCAAAAAACTGACTGCCGATGATTTCCAGACCTGCCTCAACGCCGTCGCGCCCAACCTGAGCTGGCCCGTCACCCGGCAGATGCTGCAAACCGAAACCACACCCAGCAACGGCGTGCAGGTTTATGCGCTGGATGTGGACGGCCATGTCGCGATCAATCTGTTGCGCATCGTCGATGCAAAGGGTCGGCAGATTCTCTACACACCCGGCGACACTCCGGCGTTCGAGGTGCTCGATACCCCTGCGAACCTGCATTGGTGGGTCCTGGACAAGATGAACGAGGAAAAAAACCGCAGCACCTTCCTCTGCCGCTTTCCTCTGTCCGACCGCCAGGCCATGACCGGTAACATCACCGACCTCATGAACCGCCTGGTCGCCACCTGGGGCAAGTCGGACCATCACCTGATCAACCGGACAAACCAGGCCATCACCACCGATGCATTTTCCTGGCTGAGGGACCGGACCCGCTGGTCGATGTATGACGAAGCCCAACAGCTACTGACCACTCAAAAAGCGCTGAAAAAGAAGCTCTGGATAGGCTACCTGACCGTAGGCTTGAAAATTTTTGGCCCGCTGGCGGTGGTCGGCTGGCCAGTGGCCCTGCCCGTATTGGGCGCCAGCATCGCCAACCTGGCGCTGAATATTGATCAGGCGGTCAATGGCCGTACCAGCGAGGAACGCAAGGCCGGTGTGATCGGTGCAGTGCTCAGCGGCATCGATACGCTGTTCAATCTGGTGGCGCTGCACGGCCCTGGTCCGATCGTGGAACTGGGCCCGGAAGTGGATGCCGCAGAAGCGGCCGAGATGGCCAAATTCAAAGCAGCCACAACGCCTGTCGACGAGCCGGTGGTGATACCTGCGCCCAGCGAAACGCCCGTGCTGCCCGCTGAATCGCAACCGCTCACGCCAGCCCCCGCCCAGCCGGAAATACCGGCCGGCTGGAAGCGTCAAAATGGCCTGGAAGGCGCCACTGCGATGAACGAAGGCGGCCGCTACCAAGGCATTTACACCGTCAACTCAAACCCGTCGACCGTCATCAAGTTCAAAGACGCCGTGTATTACGTGCGCTACGAAGCGGATGCCAATGGCAAGGGCACCTGGGCCATCATCGACCCGGCCAACCCTCATGAATTCTTCGGCTCACGTGCGGTACGCCTCAACGCCGAAGGTGAATGGGAATATGCCTTGCAGCCAACGGACGCGATAAGGGGAGGAAGCCCGATAGAACCGGCTCCCCCCCATCAGGCGGCCGCCGCTTCACCAGCAACCGAGGCTGAACAGCGAACCCCCACTTCCTACGGGCCTGCGGGCTATAAGAACGCCCCATCCAGCCTGACTACCCCGTACGACCTCAACAATATGGACAGCTTTCAGATCGAGCTTGCGATGTCTGGCGGCCCCGATTACGCCAAGGTGATCCCTAACGCTGACGGCAGCACCCGCCATTTTTATACGTCTGATTACTTTATCAATCCCGCCCGCTCCAGAATCCTGGCCGATGCGCGTCGCTTTTACTCACGCCCCTTCTTCATCCGCAGCCTTCCGGAACGCCCTGTGCTGCCGGCGATCACGCCTGAACTGTCATCCACTGGGTTCGTCGAAAGCGTCCTGGAAAACGGGGCAAACCTGGTTGTGGCCGAAAGCCCGAAACGCGTCGCCAGCCTGTACTTGCTGATTAAAAACCTGCCCGCGCTGGCGCGCAAAGGCGTCAAGACGCTCTACCTGAACCGCCTGTGCAACGACCTTCATCAACTCGACCTAGACAGGTTCGCGGCTACCGGGGAAATGTCCGCAAACCTGAAAGCCTACCTCCAGGAACTGGATAGCAACTTGCCTGTGCGCTTCAACACAATGGAACTGCTCAACGCCGCCCGCAGCAACAACATACGTGTACAGGCCACCGGCAGCCTGGCCCACTATCGGCCGTACCCGATTGCCGTGGATGACCAGATGGCCAATAACTTTTTGACCAGCGAAATCATCCGCCTGGACCAACTCAAGAATGGGCCCGGTCAATGGGTGGCACTGACCGATGCGCAGCACACCAACACATTCCGCGGGGTGGCTGGGATCAGTGAGATAAATGGAGGCACCAGCGTGCGGGTCAGCGAGGTGCTCAATGGCGAACCCCCGCAGGTCAAAATTGATTACGGCCCCAAAGTGAGCAATACCCCCATCGGTGACCGGACACGCCCCAATCCGACGCTGCTGGACAGCGACTTCACCCTGCTGGTCCCCATGAGGGAGCAAGAGTTCGCAAACCCACACATCTTCAGCTCGCAAAGTGTCGATGAGATGCTCAAGGCTCCCGGCGACTACCTTCTGGAGCAGACGCAAACAGAACTGACACTGATCCACCGCAACCGGCTCAACACGCTGGTACGCAACACCGTCCAGCGTACGGCCAACCATGGTTACTTTCTCGACCCGGGCAACTTTCCTCGGCTCAAGGGCACCGTCTACCCCTCATTGACAGATCTGTGCCAAGCGCTGGATGCACAGGGGCTCAACGCCAAAGGCTTGCCTCTGGTCAAGCGCTGGGTGCCAGCGCCGCAAATCGAGGCTGAGCCCGTGCAGGCGCCGGTGGAAGCGGACGTAGAATCAGGTGCGGCGTTCGCGCCACTGGCAAACCCGACAACCGTAGTTGGAGCGGGTGAAATCCCTTCCATTCCACCCTTGTGGGAAGCCAACGAAATCCTCGAGGGCACGGAATCGGTCAGTGAACCCGGCAGGGATCAAGGCATCTATCGACTAAACTCCAACCCATCCGCCGCGATTCTTTATAAAGACACTCCGTACTACGTCCGCTATATCAACGACGTCAACGGCGACGGTCATTGGGCAATCATCGACCCGCAAAATCCTTATGCACTGTCAGAGAACATCCCAGTGCGCTTCAACGCCCAAGGCGAATGGGAGGTGGTCCCTAAGCCCGGCCTGAGAGGAGGCGGAGGGCAACTGCTCAACAGGCTGCTTGGCCACACGCCCTTGGTGGAGGCTCAAAGCCCGGCCGTCGCCTATGAAATACCGCCTGACTTACGCTCCCCTTTGGAGAACGCCGCCGCCGGACCGCTCCCTGAGCGCTATGCCTTGAGCGACGAAGGCATCATGACCTGGCCCGACGAACTCGACCCCTATGCGCCGTTCAAGGCCAGAAGGCAGCGTTTGTTCAAAGACGCCGTGGCATTCCTGAGTAAGTTCACCGTGAAAAATCGGCCACCCGTGCCAGCGTTACCTGCCAAGGCGCCAACCGCCACCTGGCTCAAGGGGCTCCTCAAGGACGTGCGCGCAATAGTGGTCGGCGAGGCTCACAACAGCGTGGGAAGCAAGCAACTGCTGATCGAGCATATGGAGTTATTAGCCCAGGAGAACGTCAAAACCCTGTATTGCGAACACCTGCTCAGAGACTTTCACCAGGCTGCCCTGGATACGTTCGCCGAAACCGGTGAGATGCCCGAGAAACTCAGGCGCTACCTTCAGTCATTGGACGCAGGCCAAGGTACAGACCCCCTGGGGCAATACAACTTCATGGAACTGGTTAAAGCCGCCCAGGCCAATAAGATCCGGATCCAGGCCATTGATTGCCTGGCCAGTTATCGAACTGATGGCTTCACCGCCGCCGTGAGCGACAGTCTCGTCCCCACCGGTGCGGAGCGCCATGCCCTGATGAACTACTACGCGAGCACCGTGATTCGTGCCGACCAGGCAGCGCAAGGTGCGCATAAATGGGTGGCACTGGTGGGCAATACCCACGTCAGCGACTACAAGGGGGTTGCTGGGCTGAGCGAACTGGAAGAAGTGTATGGCCTGAGGGTGGAAGATGTTGCACCCGGGCAATCCCAAGGCATCATACCGGACCCCGGTATCCCGGCGGTCGGCAATGAAGGCGCGGTGAAAAGCGATCTGTTGTTTCAGGCACAGATACCCCGAAAGCCTTCAACCCGGGAGGCATTCGAGGCCCTGCTGCAGCGCTCCGGGGCGTTCACAGTCGACTCATCATTGTCGCCAATCCTGAAACATCGCAGCAAACTGGGGGAGTTGGTTTCCACGGATATCCGTAACCAGAACGGCTATTTCTTCATCGAGCGCCCCAGCTGGCCGAGTGTGAGCGGCAAACGCTTTGGCAGCCTCAAAGCATTGTTTGCCGCGCTTGAGGATATGGGTATGGTGATGGTTGGCAAGCCGGCACCGCTATGACCCATACAACACTCAGCTACGGCACACGCTGGCCACGTTCTACTGCCCAGAGATTACACGACGCTGAAACAAGGAAATGAGAGCACTGTGAATATCCCGAACAAATGGCGCGAGCAGTATCCCCATGCGCTGATTGAACAACAGGCCATTGGCGAATCGCGGGCCGACGTCTTTCGCCTGCGCCAGGATGACGGTACAGATCTGTTCCTGAAGTCCGAGCCCCTCGAGGAACTGGGTGAGCTTGCAGACGAAGTCGATCGACTTAGGTGGCTGCAGCAAATGGACCTGCCTGCGCCTGCTGTCCTGGATGAAATCACAGAAAACCATCGCCACTGGTTGCTGATGACCACCGTACCAGGACAGGACTTGGCCAGCGCCAACGAGCTTTCTGCCGGGCAAATCATCAACATCCTGGCGACAGCGCTGCGCACTCTGCACCAGCTACCCGTCGAACTCTGCCCCTTCGATCACTCCCTTGAGCAGCGTATCGCACGGGCACAGCAACACCTCAGCGCCGGCCTGGTGGACCCGACGGATTTCGACGACGAACGACTAGGGCAAAGCGCTGAGGAGGTGTTTGCTGAACTGGTGGCGACTCAGCCAGGCACTCATGATCTGGTAGTGACCCACGGCGACGCCTGCCTGCCGAACTTCATGGCGGCAGACGCTCGCTTCAGTGGCTTCATCGACTGCGGTCGCCTGGGAATCAGTGACCGTTATCAAGACCTGGCCCTGGCAGCACGAAGTATTGAACGCAACCTGGGGCAGGCATGGGTGAAGCCATTTTTTGAGGTTTATGGTGTTGAGCCCGATGAGCAGCGTATGAAGTTCTATTGTGTGCTGGATGAGTTTTTCTGATCTGGCCTGCAGCCTGAAACACAAAACCCCGGCACCAGGCCGGGGTTTTGTTATTCAGCGCTCACCTGCCAGTGCAGGATCATTCCCACTCAATTATTTTAATCTATAAAAAAACGATAAAAATCAGAACCTTATGAATGCAAGACCATAAAGTACCATGATCGATACCATGCTCGACTTTGGCTAAGCTGAGATCAAGCAGAGTTCGCCCCCCCCCCCTTAGCCGCATCAGACTTGTGAATATCATCCGCGAAAACGCTTGTTAGGGGCATATCCAAGTCAAATCCTTTTGCCCGAATGTCTAATACCGCCTTTATATCCTCTGGTGAGCTGATTTCAGAAACGCAGTAATACGCATCTACAGAAATCCGCTTGAGTTGACTCTTATATTTTTCCAACCAAGCAAGCTTGCTAGCGAAAAACACCACCTTCTCAGAAAGATACATCCTCGCAAAAACAGAAGGCATAAATTCTTTCTTATCGAAGGCAACTACTGGATTACCTATCGAGAGAAGATTAGGCTTTTCTTTTCGCGTTGATGACGATACTTTTTTTATGGACTCGTAGATTCCGGATGGGAGAACACAGCCGCAAATTACACCTTGGGTCGAAAGTTCAAGCGCGAGTTTTTTTTCAAAGGCTGTCCCCCCCAACAAAATACTGCACTTCTCGAGAACGCAAAAATCAACAAACTTTCGTATAGCATTTATCTCGCTTAAGTCAGGCTTGCTGCTGCATACAACTGAAAAATCGTATCTAAATTTATTTTGCTGTTTTGGATAGTAATACACATCCTTCTTGGTGTAGATGCGCAACTTTTCCGGGTATGCGTCCGACGCATATTTAACAACCCCAGCCCCAACCGAACCAAGCAGTTGCTCATAGTCAGGCTCCGAAGCTTTGACATTGCCCGCTTTCACTGAATCGAAGGGCTCAAAGACATATATATGCGCAGGAGAGTTTTTTAGCTTCTCAGCAATCATGGATCGGACCCTGTCCCAGTCCAAACCACCATGACCACAGCCTAGGGCCGGAAGAGTTACTACTTTTCCACTCTTATCTTCAAGATACTTAGAAAGCCATTCCAACCCATCATCAATATAATGATACTCAGATGGATTCTTCCAATGATTTTTAGTCGGAAAATTTATGATCTCGATGTCTTTCGAGATCATATCCTTTTGCAACCAAACGGAAGGCAGGCCGGGGCGAATAATGCCCGAACGACACTTCTCAGCATAGTCATCGAACATTTCAGGAAATCTTTTCTTAAATGCGAGCGCCACACCTGCACCCATCACACCAACACAGTTGACTGTATTGATCATGATATCCGCATCAAAATCGAAAAAATCTCCGGAAACAAACTCTATCATTAAATATTACCTTGCAATTTTTGAAGAGCCTCAACTCTGAGGGCGTCGATTCCAGCAGAGACTTGCATCAACCAAATTTGATTTAACGCACCAATATCAGCCTTACTCAAAGCCACCAACATAGTGATATCTTCAGGACAAGTAATTATATCGAACAACTGACTTTTGTCCCGACCTTTAGCAACAATCTCACCCAGTAGGTCATCATAAGTCACCAGCATTATAATTTTTCGGACTATATCTGGTGGCAGAATAGGCAAATCCTCAGTCAAAATTCTTTTCAACATAGGCAGGGATTTTTTGGGATGTTCACCATCAGCCTTATTCATAAAGCTATTGGGCCAGCGTGTTTTGGGCCCTTTGCCTATATCGTGGAGATAAGCTGCAAGCTCCAAGACCTCACGATGGATAGGGTCCAACTGAATATATTCGGGTGAGTTCAGCACCAGCCCCGAAACACGTCGAGAATGAGCGCCAACATCTTCGCGATGTGGCCCGTAGTTCGCGCCGAGACCATCGATATCTTCTAGCTCTCTGATGGCCGCGAAGTTAGCGCGAATAGCACGCAAGGCGTCACTTAAGGTCTGGAATTTCGGCATCACCTGACGCTGAAATGAGACCACATGAGAAATAGCCTCATCTACAAAACGCTTGAGGAAAAAAGGCCCTGTAACCAAAGAAGCATTCCAGTTACCAGGCTCTAGATAATAATGCTCCCCTCCCGCCTCCACAATGTTCGGCGGAACAACCCCTTTGTTCTGAAAAATTTGCCTAACACAGTCAGACACGCTGCGATTAAATGTAACTATCTGATTAATTTCAGACAATGGGACATGATCTGGTAACAAAAGCTCCGCCATTTTGCGGTGCTTCTGAGCATCGTCGTCATATCCCCACCGATTGTTATCGATAGTTTGCCAATCTAGTTGGTCGAGCTGATCAGACTGATGATTTCCAGAAAAGAAAGCTGGGGGAACGTCCGTATTTGCAGACGCGCTTGTGTAATAGGCCCCAGCTCTTGTCTCCATCAGCAAAACCGAAACGGAAAGGTAAATGATGAACTGCTGATCTACGTTCTTCTTATAGAGCACCGCCTGCTGCATAGGCGTTTTCTTTGCGAAATAGAATGGTACATAATCATGAACACACCGCCCGTTGGCTCCAGGCACTTGCATAAGCGCCCGACGCCTCTGTATTCCTTCCTCAGCGACGTTAACGTGCAGAATGCCGCGAGCAATTTTTTGATTGGTCGAAAAAATACCGTGATCAATTATTGATTCAAGATTCTGTATCGATGTGAAATGATATGCGTTGCGACCCCTATGGTGCACAGGAACTGCCATGTTTCCCCCTTGAATAAACTATTGATAGAGCGATACTAAAATCATTGCTCTTGATATTTTTCTGGAATTATTGGGATCTGCCGACGCAGAATTTCAATCTCTCCTTGTTCGCCATCACGCAAAACTTCCTCAGCAAGTTTCATCGCGTATTCTGGATCAGAGTCAAACGCCTCCGCCATAACTTCATCGTGGCCTCGATCTTTCCTATGTTGTTTTTTCATTTAAGCCTCGACAATGCTTACCGATTCGCATTTTGGATTGTGCAATCCAGTCTATACCAAATCACATGATTTGCTTCTCGATCTCCATCACCAAGCGGTACAAGGCAACCATTCGTGCGCGCCTCCCGTGCTCGGGCTTCAACCACCACAAATCTCGCCCTGAAAGCCTCACGACTCACCTTAACCACAGCCGTCACCCGCCTCATCAGTTCCATCACCGATGAATCGAGGTCGCAGCACTGCGTGCCTCGACATAGGGCGTGCTGCCAACCAATGCTTCCGTCGATGCATGCAACATGCCGCAGAACGAACCTTCGATGCGTTGGCTAACCACCTATCAATCCAACATCAGGCGCTCGATTGGCCGCATTGATACGGCATGACTGTGCGAAGCTGAACTTTGCTTTGTGTCAGACGACACGTACAGCAGTCATCTTACGACGCGTGACATGATGGAAAGCACCTCGCTCTGCAATTTACGAAAGTCATTCATCATCGCTTCCACATCCATTGGACTTGCGCCTTGTCCGCGCTTCTCCGCGAGCCAAAGTTTCAGTAGTCCGGCCACCCGGCCAAGGTCGCCATTGACCTTGGCCAAGTCAGCAACTGCTAGCAGGTCAACCACGGATCGAATAGGGCTGTTACGACCGACCGCCAACAGGTAGGCGGACAACGACATGTTGGCCTGGCGAGCTTTGTCCTCGATCTCTGCGCGCTCGTCTTCCGACACCCATACCTTGATCGGCGGCAGCTTCCGTCGAGGGGTGGGCTTTTGCTCTTTCTCCATGCTGTACCTCTCAAGCTTTTCAACAGTCGCGGCAGCGATGGTGAGCCTCGCAGAGCAAGATCCGTCGAGCCGCAGGCGAGTAAGGGGCTGTGGTGGGGGTCGTAGCTGCGAAGCAGCGTAGGCCCACAACACACATCTTGCCGTCTGTCTGAGTGCAACTCAAAGAAATTTAATGCTAATGGCCGTTTTGGTAACGCAAGTTGCCTTGAGTTTCCTTGAATTTCGTTAATTTTTCCTTAGTTGCCTAGAGTTGCATTAATCTAAGCAGGAATTTCCTAAAATTGCCTTGAACTTACTTAATCGACGAAATTGAACTGAACGGATCAAACAGGGCGGAGAAAGCACAGGGGTGGCGACCAACATGCCGTGGCCGCGCTTCGTTCTTAGCGATGCCAATCCTGATGTGGTCAGAAATTCCAGCGGTCGCTAAAATCTCCCTGATGCACAATAGGTTAAGGCCGAAATGGCACCAAAAAAGGAGCACTAAAATTGGCTAGAAAAACCCTTTCCGAGCGACGAGCTGACGCGCTTTCTGAGCTAGAGATGGCTAAGGCAAGGCTCGCAAAGCTCGACAATGAAGCAGCAGAAAGAATCGGGAGAATTGCAATAAAATCAGGATTGGTTAATCTTGAGCTTACGGACGATCAGATCCGGGAAGAATTCGATAGAATCGTGGAAGGGATCAGCAAGAGGAATTGATCATGAAGACAGCTCACCGCATCAGCGCTTTGGCCAATCAACTCAATGAACTGCAAGCCTGCCTAGGTCGAGCCAGCGGGCAATCTAGTAAGCCCGTTGTGGAAGCCCAGCGCATTGCGGCCGAGCTAGCTTCTTCACTCGAAGAGTGGCACCTAGAGACGCTGCACATCCCTGAGACTGAACGTAGCCTTTATCGCGCTCAGAATCCTTATTACGCGGCCCACTGACGCCGCGCACATACTTATCAAAAGCTCACTTTGGTGGGCTTTTTTTTGTCCGCAAAAAGCATCAAACCGGACAGCTAAGTAATCTTCCTCATGAAAGAAAAACCCTAGACAAGTCAGATGGTTGGCATCATTGCAAAGGATGATTGACGGACAGTTTCCGGACGCAAGTCATTGAAATCTATGCGGATAAGTATCTATCCGCATATTCAAAACCACCCCGTATCGGACAATAATCAGACCTCAGATTACGACAAAGTGAGGTATTCGGCATGGAAATGGAATCGCGAAAAACGTCAGCTTATGTCGCTCGGGTATTTGGCCGAGGCGCGGCGCTAGCTGTGGCAATGGCAACCACAGGCCTTGGTGTAGGCCTCTACATCACACCTGCACCGGCTTACGCCATCTACTGCTCTAACTGCTCGACGTTCTATCAACAGATGTTCGAGTACGCCGAACAGGTCAACACGGCGCTGAACACTGCCGAGCAACTGCAAACGCAGATTCAGCAGTACCAAAACATGGTCACGCAGGGCACGGGCCTGCCCGATTCGATGTTTGGCAGCATTGCGGCTGACTTGAAAAGCGTGGTCAACATCTACAACCGTTCGCAGGCCTTGGGCCGTCAAATCCAAAACATGGATTCGCAGTTCAACACGGCTTTCCCCGGCTTCGATTCCTACCTGAATCAAGCAGCGAATTCGGCAGAGGTCCCGGCGCAGGATCGCTATCAAAAGTGGTCGCAACAGGGCCGCGACAACGTGAAGACGGCGATGGAAGCGGCAAATCTCAATACCAGCACGTTCGAGCCTGAAGACGCCCAGCTTGCTCGCATGGTGGCCCGTTCGCAGTCAGCCGTAGGCCGCATGCAAGCTATTCAGGCGGGCAACGAAATCGCCTCGCAGAACGTCCAGCAACTGCAAAAACTGCGGGATCTGATGGCCACTCAAATCAACATGCAGGGCAACTACATGGCCCAGCAAGGCGACCGGCAGGCCGTTAGCGAAGCGACTGAACAGCAGTTTGAAGCGCGGAAAAATACACGCGGCGGCGTGAAGGAGTACTGAGAATGACTATTTCGAAATGGCTAATCGCGTTGATGTGCGCCGGGTCCGCACTGACCGGTTACATGGTTACCGTGGTGGTTCAAAGCAACATCGAATGTACTGCGATGGCTGAGCAACAACGGCAAAAGCGTGACGCAGATGCGTCGTTTGAGGCGCGCCCGAACACTCGCGGCGGTGTGAAGGGGTACTAGCTATGGATCGTCGTCTTTTGTTGTTTCTCGCCTTGGCGAGTGTGTTCATGGCCGGAAATGCTGTGGCCGCGACCGACCTTTCCCATGCCGATACATCGGTTCAGGGCCTACTCGACCTAGTTTTGCAACAGTCGCACCAGTGGTCAGCGAAGCTGTATGACTATGCGATCAGACTGTTCTGGCTGCTGGCCTCGATACAGTTTATTTGGACGTTCATGCCTCTGGTAATGAAGCAAGCCGACTTCGGCGAGATTGTCGGCGAGCTGCTGCGCTTCGTGCTGGTGATCGGTTTCTTCCTTGCAGTCATGAAGTACTCAGTGGAGTGGTCAACGGCCATCGTCGATAGTTTCCGCGATGCAGCGGCATCAGCGAGCGGGCTCGGGCGTGCATTAGAACCCGGCGATATGCTTGCAGTTGCGCTGGATTTTGGCCGCACAATGGTAGAGGGCATTTCAGTATTTTCTCCAGCCAAGGGACTTCTGATCGCTGTATGCGCAATTCTTGTGTTGGCGTGTTTCGCATTCATCGCTGCATTCATGTTTGTCACGCTCGTAGAGGCCTACGTAATCATCAACGCATCCGTGCTGTTCTTGGGCTTTGGTGGCTCGCAATGGACGCGGGAATTTGCAATTGCGCCAATGCGTTTCACCGTCGCGATTGGTGCAAAGCTATTTGTATTGACTCTGATTGTCGGCCTGGTTGTACAGTCGGCTAAGCAGTGGTTAGCGGCCTACACCAATGATGAAGCGTCATTGATGACGATGGTCGGCTTGGCCTTGGTGTGCTGCTATCTGACCAAGACTATTCCTGACCTGATCGGCGGCATGATTAGCGGCACGTCCATGGGTGGTGGCTCGGCCATCGGCGGGATGGCGGTGGCCGGGGCAGCCGGGGCAGCTGCGGCGGCTGCCACCATCGCCACGGCCGGGGCGGCCGCTCCGGCTGCTGCCGGTGCTCTTGGCGCTGCCGGTACTGGCGGCGCTGCTGGGGCCGGTGTAGCGGGTGCAGGTGGGATTGGCGGCGGCGGTCTGGCTTCTGCGATCAATTCCAGTTTTGCCGGTGGTGGAGCGCCCGCAGCGGCGGCGGCTCACGGCGGTGCGGCCGCTGGCCTCGGCGCGAGCACGGGCGGCCACGCGGCCGCACAAGGCGCGTCGTCGGCCGGTGCCCGCGTAGGCGGCAGCGCCGCCCCTCAATCACCGGGCACGGCTCCGCAGCAGCCTAGCAGTGGTGTCCAGCAGGCGACCAAGCAGGCCGGGAGAGCGGCGCAGGGCAACGACGACAAAGACCAGCAAGGGGCACCAAAAGGGGGAGTCGTTGGTTCTGGCAACGGCTTTTCCCAAGCGGCCAACGCTAGCGCAAAAGCGATCGGTGTGATGACCTCGATGGCAGTGCCAGGCATGGAGAATGCGCACTCTCTATCTCTTGGTGCAGGATCTTCGCCGCCTGTTCCCGACGGTGCCAGCTCGCCCGTTCCAACCAATGGCGCGGAAACAACCGTGGAAGCTGCACAAACGGAATCTAACGTCATCCGTCCATCCTCGGACGAAAGCCCCGCTACAAGTCGCCTAGCCTCGCTCAACGTGCCCGGCACGGCCTCAAACAACGACACGTCGGAGAAATAACCATGAAGGACATACTGATGTTCGCTGGATTCGTAGTAATCGCATCGACGCTAGCCATCTGCATGTGGACGCTCGGTCGATGGCTGCGTAGCAAGGGCTACGGGCCGCAGCTCGATAGGTTGGATCGCCAGTACACGGCTTTGCAGCTTCGAGTAAGCCCGCTCGCCTTGTCGGCATCCTATCGCATGTTTGCCGGAGCACAGGCTATCAATCGCCTACCTTTGCTGGGCAGCAAGAATAACGCAGCCCTGAATCAGCAGGCGTTGATGGCCATCCAGGCCGCGCAGGAAGCACAGAAGCAAGAGAGTCCCGGCAAGCAGTGATCGCTGACCGGACCCACACAACCCCGCCTTAGTGCGGGGTTTTGCTCTTCATATGGGGCTACTCTTGGCTGCGACGAACAACCACACGGGGCTCCGCTATTAGTAATACGCACGAACTTGTCTCAACTCCGTCCGTCACACGCCCTGTGATGCCCTGCGCTGCGTTCTGAGCGATTATGGGGCCTTGCGCACCCTAGCAATCACCGCACGCCCAAAAAGCGTTTTTGACGGCTCCTGCGGCGTTCTGGCGAGTCCAAAGAGATCGGACGGCCCCTAGCTCTTCCTTTTTGGTGTCCAACGGCCGTAGGCCGACCGGCAAGGCCGGACCGCGCCTAAAGCGCGGGCTGTGCCGCGCAGGACTGAATATCCTGAATATCCTGCTAACTCCGGGCGGATGTGGCACGTTTCGGGCGGGTGTGACACGCTACCGGGCGGGTGTGACACGCCATCGGGCGGGTGTGGCACGCTTTAGGTGTTTTAAGCACCGCTTTTCTTAATGCGATCACCATCGAGCACAAGCCCAATTTTCCGTAAATCTTCAGCTTCCTCTTTGAGCCTACGTCTCGCATTGCGCATGTCTTGACTTGAGGCTTGTCCGGCAACCGCCACAATAACGGTGTCTAGGTACCAACCGCCTGTCGGCTCTACTTTGTGGCTCAAGACGTGCCGCGCTACCGCTTGGCTGATGCCATGCTGAAGGCGAGCAATTGGGGCCGGGTCGTAGAACAAACTCAAGTCATGCTCTAGCAGCATCACCAGTGCGACACCAAGGCGAACACGCCATAAATTACGCTGCCCCCCAGTTAGGGGATCGGGTCGTGTCTTGGACGAAGGAATAACGTGGTCGATCAATCCGCCAATTATCGGAAAATCAAATTGGGGTGTTTCAATCGTAATCGTTGCAGCGCGCAGTTCCACAAACAATTTCTCAATCTGTGTGAAGCTATAGCGGCTGTCGGAAATTGTTTTTCTCACTTGAGCGGGATCTACCAGAAGTTCCACACCGCCATCTGAGACAGGGCGTTGCCGTTCTGCGCAATACAAGACTGCTTCAACAGTATCGGCGTGTCTCTGGCCTAGTCTACCTAACACGCGACAACGCCCAAATGATGTATCTAGCCAATCGCCTTGGCGATGCTGTGGGCGCTGGCTAGGCTGATAAATCCTCAATCGGGCCAGTGCGGTAGTACTGGTGGGGACTACGGCGTTACCACCGCTCATCGTCATTCCCACTTACGACGTGCAAAGCGCGTTCCCTCTTCACCGCCTCCAATTCCACCGGCACAAGCACGCCACCGTCGTGGCGCTTGTACCATTGATCGAGCGGAGTGGCATCGTAGTTCTGTTTGCTAACACCAAAACGAACGAAGAAACCTCTTCGGTCATTACCGATGGGTTGCCGATCATAGCTGCGGTCGCTGAGAGTTTTGGCCTGCTCCTCAGTCATCTTGGCGACGAAGCCGCACCAGCGGGCGTTGTCGATCAGAGCGGACGCACCTCGTGCTGCCTGCTGCTGATCGGCTTGACCCTCGCGGGCGCTGCCCTTGCTGACATGATGCAGGTACAGGACTGATGCCCCGGTATTGGTAGCGACGTGCTCAAGCGTGGCGATAAGCCGCGACATGTCGCCGTTGCTGTTCTCGTCTCGGTCGTGAACTCGGCTTAGAGTATCCAGCACGATCAACCGGGCACCCTCGCAAAACTCGGTGATACGGACAAGATGCCGGTCATCCATGACGTTCAGCCGTTTACCCATGATCGACTCAAGGATGAGGTTCTTCGCAATGGCCTCGCGTGCCTGCTGATTCAAGTGCTGGCCTATGGCATGGATGCGGCGCACCAATGCAACTTCCGGGTCTTCCCCAGCGAAATAGACCACACGGCCAGCGCATGCGGGGGAAAGCCCAACAAGATCACCGCCGGCAACGCTGCATGCGATAGCCATTGCCGCTTCCAGCGCCCAGAAGCTCTTCCCTGTGGCTCCGGGAGCTACCAAGGCCCCTACTGTCCCAGCAAGAAAGCCCGGCCAAATGAAGTCTAGAGTGGGCGGCTCGTTCTCGAACGCAGCCCGTAAGTCAATCGCCACAATTCAGGCCCCCATTCCGGGCCGGGGAGCCGGACCGGCCCCCTTGCACGCATCAATCCATTCCTCGACTTCCCCCAAATCCCACACGACCTTACGGCTGCTGAGAGCAATACGGCGAGGGAATTTTCCCTGCTTTTCAAAGTTGTAGATCGTGCGTTCGCACAACGGGATCATTGCCAGCAACTGTTTCTTGCTGATCAGGACTTTTCTCGATTCTTTCTCCACACCGAATACCTCGTTTCGTGATCATTCGAGGTTCGATTATTGCCCCACATTTCTGGTATTTTCCAGCATTTTTAGACAATTTTCCCATACAAATCAATCACTTGAGTGTCCGTCAAACGTCCAGTTTCGGGACGGGGATAATCACCCAATCTCTTGTTTTATCGGTGGTTTTTTTAAACGAAATTCAGAGAAAAAAGTGTCCCTAAAACGTGCGTTTCGGGACAAAAAAAAGCCCACCGAAGTGGGCGTTTCGCCACAAACGAACGGGCGCCATGTGCTCTGTAGTCCATGAAGCTCGGTATCAGCCCTCGGAGCGCGGTCTCCTAAGCGTCCATTCGTCGATCATGTCCGCCCAATCCTGCAGCATCGCCCGACGCTGATCTCGATATTCGGCCTTGTTGTAAACCGCTCGCACACCCTTCTGTTCGTGTGCGAGGCACTTCTCGATCCAATCGGTGTTATAGCCAGCCTCATGTAACAATGTGCTGGCAGTCCGTCGCAAGTCGTGCGGCCCGAACTTGCCTAGCGACTGCCCCTCTTTCTGAGCGAGGCGATAGGTCAGCGTTAGCACTTGATTGAGAGTGGCACTGCTCATCGGTAAGTCAGAGTCATAGCGCGATGGAAGAACATATTCCGAGCCACCCGCAAAGGTTTTCAAGGCAATGAAAATATCAAGCGCTTGCCTGGACAGGAACACCAAATGCGGATTACGGCGCTTCATCCGCTCTTTGGGAACTGTCCAGACTGCTTCGCTGAAATTGATTTCGCTCCAAGTCGCATTGGTCAGTTCACTTTTGCGAACCATGGTTAGCAACAGCAACTTAGCCGCAACACGCACCGAAGAAGCGGTACCAATGCGTTCCATGTATTGATACATCAAGGCGATTTCATCAGGAGTCAAGGCCCGGTCGCGCGGCTCGAATTTTGCGATGCTGGTAGGCCGCACCAGATCAGCCGGGTTCTCAACCTTCTGACCACGTTCGATTGCCCATCGAAAGACCTGCATCACAATCTCTCGCGAGTGAACTGCTGTTGCCGGAGCACCTCGCTCAACGATGCTGTCAGTCAGCGCTCGCAGGTCCTCATGCGTAATTTCAGCGAGTTTCTGGTTGCCAAATTTCGGCTTTAGCTCTCGTTCGAAAACCGAGCGTCGCATATCGCGGGTGGAATCAGCCATTTGGTACCCACGCAGCCATTTTTCAGCCCAAACCCCGAACGTCTCCGCATCCCTGACGCGGCCCTTTTCTCTGGCCTTCTCTTTGGCTGGTGACTTCCCAGCGGCGATCATCTTTTTTGCCTCGCCGAGCCGTTCCCGGGCTTCCGCTAGGGTGATGCCCCCTACACCGTAACGGCCGAAGGTGATGGTCTCCTGCCTACCGTGGATCGAGTAGTTGTAGCGGAATGAAATCGACCCCGCCGGGGTGATGGCTACATAGAGACCGTCACGGTCGTTCACTTTGTAGAGCTTGTCTTTCGGCTTGATGTTACGCAGCTTGGTATCGGTCAGCATGGTCAGGACGGGTTTCCTCTAAAAAATACCATGCTCAGCCTGCATCGTATTGATCCCATAAAACCCTTACGGATCAATACCTTAACGCAACTCAATACCATGCCCATCTGGTTAGGAGCAACATGGTATCAAGCGCCGAACATGGCATCAGGGTCAGGTCGTACCATCTACCATGCCATAAAAAAGGGGTGCTTGGCGATGCGAAAACTTGCCAGATAGTGCGGAGCCGAAAACGCAAAAGCCCGCAATTACGCGGGCTTCAGGGGTGTTTCATGCCACTTGCTACCGGTCTATGCCGGACGCGGGATCATTCCCACTCAATGGTCGCCGGCGGCTTGCTCGACACGTCATAAGTCACGCGCGAAATGCCTTCGATCTCATTGATGATACGGCCGCTGACAGTTTCCAGCAGTTCGTACGGCAGATGTGCCCAACGCGCGGTCATGAAGTCGATGGTTTCTACGGCACGCAGGGCCACGACCCAGGCGTAGCGGCGGCCATCGCCTACCACACCAACCGATTTCACCGGTTGGAACACCACGAAGGCCTGGCTGACTTTGTGGTACCAGTCGGCCTTGCGCAGTTCTTCGATGAAGATGTGGTCGGCGCGACGCAGCAGGTCGGCGTATTCCTTCTTCACTTCACCGAGGATACGCACGCCCAGGCCCGGGCCTGGGAATGGGTGGCGGTAGACCATGTCGTACGGCAGGCCCAGTTCCAGGCCCAGACGGCGGACTTCGTCCTTGAACAGTTCGCGCAGCGGTTCTACCAGCTTGAGGTTCATTTCCTCAGGCAAGCCACCCACGTTGTGGTGGGACTTGATCACGTGGGCCTTGCCGCTCTTGGCGCCGGCCGACTCGATCACGTCGGGGTAGATGGTGCCTTGGGCAAGGTACTTGATGTTGTCCAGTTTGTTGGACTGGGCATCGAATACGTCGATGAAGGTACGACCGATGATCTTGCGCTTCTTCTCCGGGTCGGACTCGCCGGCCAGGTTGTTCAGGAACTGGTCTTCAGCGTTGGCGCGGATGACCTTGACGCCCATGTTCTCGGCGAACATGGCCATCACTTGCTCACCTTCGTGCAGGCGCAGCAGGCCGTTGTCGACGAAGACGCAGGTGAGCTGGTCGCCAATGGCCTTGTGCAGCAGCGCGGCAACCACGGAGGAGTCAACGCCGCCGGACAGGCCGAGCAGCACGTTGTCAGTACCGACCTGGGCACGCACGTTGGCGATGGCGTCTTCAGCGATCTTCGACGGGGTCCACAGGGCTTCGCACTGGCAGATGTCGAGGATGAAGCGCGACAGGATGCGCCCGCCTTGCTTGGTGTGGGTCACTTCCGGGTGGAACTGCACGCCGTAGTAGCCGCGCTCGTCGTTGAACATACCGGCGATCGGGCAGCTTGGGGTGCTGGCCAGGATGTGGAAGTCTTCCGGCATCTTGGTGACTTTGTCACCGTGGCTCATCCACACGTCGAGGCCGAACAGGCCGTCGGCGTCGATATGGTCTTCGATGCCGTCCAGCAGGCGGCTCTTGCCGACCACGTCTACACGGGCATAACCGAATTCACGCAGCTCAGAACCTTCAACCTTGCCGCCCAGTTGCTCGGCCATGGTCTGCATGCCGTAGCAGATACCGAAGACCGGCACGCCCAGGTCGAATACGGCTTGCGGGCAGCGCGGGCTGTTGGCTTCGTGCACGGACTCGGGGCCACCGGCGAGGATGACGCCTTTAGGGGCGAATTCGCGGATCGCTTCGTCATCCATGTCGAACGGGTGCAGTTCGCAGTACACGCCGATTTCACGCACGCGGCGGGCGATCAGCTGGGTGTACTGGGAACCGAAGTCGAGGATCAGGATGCGGTGGGCGTGAATGTCGAGGGCCATGAAGTCAGTCTCGTCTAATGAATCAGAAACAACTCGGGGCTGAATAAAACAGCCCCGGTTACTTAACGTTTTGCTGGAAGCCTCAACCTACGCGGTAGTTTGGCGCTTCCTTGGTGATCTGCACGTCGTGGACATGGGATTCAGCCATGCCGGCGCCGGTGATCCGTACGAACTCTGGCTTGGTGCGCATTTCTTCGATGTCGGCGCTGCCGGTGTAGCCCATCGAGGAACGCAGGCCGCCCATCAGTTGATGGATGATCGCGCTCAGGGTGCCTTTGTACGGCACACGGCCTTCGATGCCTTCCGGTACGAGCTTCTCGGCACCTGCCGAAGAATCCTGGAAGTAACGGTCGGAAGAGCCTTGCGCCTGGGACATGGCGCCCAGCGAACCCATGCCGCGGTAAGCCTTGTACGAACGGCCCTGGAACAGTTCGATCTCGCCTGGCGCTTCTTCAGTACCGGCGAACATCGAGCCCATCATCACGCAGGAAGCACCGGCTACGATGGCCTTGGACAGGTCACCGGAGAAACGGATGCCGCCGTCGGCGATCAACGGCACGCCCGTGCCTTCAAGGGCGGCGGCGACGTTGGCGATGGCGCTGATTTGCGGCACACCCACACCGGCGACGATACGCGTGGTGCAGATCGAGCCTGGGCCGATACCGACCTTGACCGCATCGGCGCCGGCTTCGGCCAGGGCCTTGGCGGCAGCGCCGGTGGCAATGTTGCCGCCGATCACTTGAACGTCAGGGAAGTTCTGCTTGACCCAGCGCACGCGGTCGATCACGCCTTTGGAGTGACCGTGGGCAGTGTCGACCACCACCACGTCAACACCGGCAGCGACCAGCGCCGAAACGCGGTCGCCAGTGTCTTTACCGGTGCCGACCGCAGCGCCAACACGCAGACGACCTTGGTCATCCTTGCTGGCCAGCGGGTAAGCCTTGGCTTTCTCGATGTCGTTGACGGTCATCATGCCTTTGAGGGCGAATTTGTCGTCGACGATCAGCACGCGCTCGATGCGGTGCTTGTGCAGCAGTTCGCGCACATCGTTCTTGTCGGCGCCTTCCTTGACAGTAACGAGGCGCTCTTTAGGCGTCATCACTTCGCGGACGGTGACTTCAAGACGGTTCTCGAAACGCACGTCACGGGAAGTGACGATGCCGACCAGGTCGCCATCGTGCAGTACCGGAACGCCAGAGATGTTGTGCAGGCGGGTCAGGTCGAACAGGTCACGCACGGTAGCGTCGGCTTCGATGGTGATTGGATCTTTCACCACGCCGGCTTCATAACGCTTGACCTTGCGCACTTCGGCAGCTTGCTGCTCGATGGTCATGTTCTTGTGGATGATGCCGATGCCGCCTTCCTGGGCCATGGCGATGGCCAGACGGGCTTCGGTGACGGTGTCCATGGCAGCGGAAACCAGGGGAATATTCAGCTCGATGCCACGGGTTAGGCGGGTCTTGAGACTGACTTCGTTAGGAAGCACCTCGGAATAACCGGGCACTAGGAGAATGTCGTCGAATGTCAGAGCTTCTTGGCTGATACGCAGCATCGCGGGGGCTCCCGAGCGGGAAAATGGAAGCGCGCCATTATATACATGCACCCTGTCGGGCTCAATGTAAAACTCTGACAAACTTGGTAATACTGATAGAAGGATTAAAGCTCGACTTTGACCCAGCTCATTTTCTGGTCCAACCAATCGGCAAATTCGTCGATAAAGCTCTGCTTGAACCCCGCCTCCGCCCAGTTGTTGAAGATGAAACCCAGGTTGGAGAACCCGCATTCCTGCAGGAACAGGAAGCCGTTGATGTCGTCTTCATGCCCACACAGCGGGCAGGTGAAGTTGTCGGTGTGGCCGGGCATCCAGTCTTCCAGGCTTTCGAACAGTGCCTCGCCGACTTCCTTGAGGCATTCCGGGCAACCCGCCTCTTCGAGGAAACCCTTGGCCGGGGTGTAGATGCAGCGTTTGTAGATGATCTCCAGGCCATTGACCGGCTCATTGAACGGCAGCGCCTCGGGGTGCAGCACCACGGCCCGGGCGCCATCGGCCAGGGCATAGCCCATGCGGTTGCCGGTACGGCCGCAGGTGGTCAATTCCTCCTTGACGATGTTCTTGCGCACCAGCCAGCGCACGATCGCCCGGGCGCGGGGTTCGTGAACGGGCAAGGTGGAGATTTTCGGGACGAGGATGCTTTGGGAGTTCATGGGAGTCCTGCGGTGTGGCGTCTGGCGCCTTCGCGAGCAAGCCTGCTCCCACATTCGACTGCATTCCTACAGGAGAAATGCGGTCGAATGTGGGAGCGGGCTTGCTCGCGAAGAGGCCCTGAAGGCTGGCAGCTTAATCCCTGAATAAATCAGGTCAAGCGCTCAAGTAGCGCCCGATCAAAGCAATACCGCTCGCCAGCACCAACCACGTCACCAACCGCACAAAGGCCTCACGTGACATACGCATCGTCAACCTGCGCCCACACCACAACCCCAACGCCATCGCTGGCAACAGGCAAACCGCCACCATCAACAACGGCAAATCCGCATACACCCCGGCAATCAGGAACAGACTCAGGCGCACCACCGTACTGCAACTGATCAACGCGCTTTGCGTGGCCCGCGCCGCATCCTTGGGCAAACGACTGTTCAAATAGATCGCATATAGAAAGCCCCCACTGCCAAACAACGCGCCGAACAAGCCACCCACTGTGCCCATGGGAATCGACCACCCCGCCGCCAGCTGCGTCGGTCGGGCTTTCACCGCCAGGCTATAAATGGCGTAGGCGCTGATAAACAACCCCATCAACAGCAGCAACAGATCCGAATGCAGGTTGAGCAAAAACACCACGCCCAGGGTGCAACCCATCGCCATGCACGGCAGCAGTCGCAACAACTCCCCCGTGTTCACATCACGTCGTGATTGCAGCAGGTTGCCAAACGCCGCGACGAAATCCAGCAGCACCAGCAGCGGGATGATCTTCGACAGCGGCATAAACACAATCAGGACCGGCCCCGCGACCAATGCCGTGCCGAACCCGGCAATCCCGAACACCACATAGGCCACCACCACACCCAGGCCAATCACCAGCCAATCCACACCGCTGAACGACCACTGACTCATCCACTCAACCGCGCTCATGGGTTATTCCTTGAAAGACCTGGCCTTCACTTTAGCCATCGGCAAGTGTTGCGACTAATATCTTCAAAGCCATTCACCCATCTCGAAAAGGCATGACCCGTGATTTCCACCCGGCAACTGCGTTACTTCGTCGAAATTGCCGACAGCGGTAGCTTCAGTGCCGCCGCCGAGCGCCTGTTCGTGGCGCAATCGGCCTTGAGCCGACAGATCAAAGAGCTTGAAAACCAACTGCAGACCGCATTGTTCGAGCGTACCGCACGCCAACCGCGGCTAACGGCCGCCGGTGAGGCGTTTTATCCACGGGCGCGCAACCTGCTGGCTGAATTACTCAAGGCCAGCGAGATGGCGACGCAAGTGGGCAATGGTCAACTCGGCACCTTGCGCCTGAGTCACTCGAGCACCGTGCCGATGAGCGGTGTGTTACTGCAAGGGATCGGTACCTGGCTGGAGCGCTGCCCAGGCGTGTCGATGGATATCGTCAAACTGTCCTCCGAAGCCCAACTGGAAGAAATCGCCGACGGTCGCCTGGACGTCGGCCTGTTGCGCTTGCCGGTGTTGCGCCAGCGCGAAGGCGTGCGGGTGGTGCCTTTGTACACTGAGCCGTTGGTGTTGGCGGTACCGCCGAATCATCCATTGGCACACAGCGATGCCCCGGTGGAACTGGCCCGGCTCAAGGATGAAGCGTTTATCTCGATCCCTCATCCTCAACGCGGCGGGCTGAGTTATCTGTCGGCCGAGTTATGCATGCGTGCCGGTTTTTTCCCCAAGGCAGCGCGGGTGATGTCACGCAAGACCACGCAGCTGCAATTGATCCAGGCCGGCTTCGGAATTGCTTTGTTACCAAAATCCATGCAAGACATCGCCCCAGCAAACCTGCACTTTTTGCCTCTGGCCGACCCGGATTGCCATAGCACCGTTGCCCTCGCCTGCGCGCAAGCACCGAGCGCGCTGGTAGAGCAGTTCTGTCAAACCCTGCACGAATGCCTATAAACTGCCGCCCATGATTAAAGATCCTTTTGCCCGTCTGGGCCTGGACCGCGAAGTCCTGACTGTCAGCCAGCTCAACGGCCGTGCGCGGGTGTTGCTGGAAGACGTGTTCACCAATATCTGGGTCGAAGGCGAAATCTCCAACCTCGCCCGCCCGGCCTCCGGCCACGTGTATTTCACCCTCAAGGACAGCGGCGCCCAGGTGCGTTGCGCGCTGTTTCGCAATAATGCCGCGCGCGTGCGCCAGGCGCTGAAGGATGGCCTGGCGGTCAAGGTGCGTGGCAAGGTCTCGCTGTTCGAAGGCCGTGGCGACTACCAACTGATTCTCGACACCGTGGAGCCCGCCGGGGATGGCGCGCTGCGCCTGGCCTTCGATGCGTTGAAAGAGAAGCTCAGCGCTGAAGGGTTATTCAGCGCCGAACGCAAAGTCCCGTTGCCGGCGCATCCACAGAAGATCGGTATTATCAGTTCGCCGACCGGTGCGGTGATCCGCGACATCATCAGCGTGTTCCGTCGTCGCGCGCCGCAAGTGCAATTGACGTTGATCCCCACAGCCGTGCAGGGCCGCGAAGCGATCCCGCAGATTGTACGGGCGCTGAAACTGGCGGACGCCCGAGGCTTTGACGCGCTGATCCTGGCCCGTGGCGGCGGCTCGCTGGAAGACCTCTGGTGCTTCAACGAAGAGGCCGTGGCCCGCGCAGTAGATGCCTGTGTTACACCCATCGTCAGTGCGGTCGGGCATGAAACCGATGTGTCGATCAGCGACTTCGTGGCAGACGTGCGCGCCCCAACCCCCTCCGCCGCTGCCGAACTGCTTGCCCCCGATGCCAGCAACCTGGTGCGCCAGGTCGACAGCCTGCACCGGCGCCTGGTGATGCTGATGCGCAACCGGTTGACCCACGACCGTCTGCGCCTGGAGGGCCTGGCCCGGCGCCTGCGTCACCCTGGCGAGCGTTTGCGCCAGCAGGCCCAGCGCCTGGATGACCTGGACATGCGCATGCGCCGCGCCTTCGAGCGCAGCCTCAATACCCGCCGCGAACGCCTGATCCGCCTGGAAACCCGCCTCGCCGGCCAGCATCCGGGGCGCCAACTGGCCCTTCTGCGCCAGCGCCTGGACAGCCTCGCCGAACGCCTGCCCCGTGCCATGCGCGAAGGCCTCAAGGCGCGGCGCCTGCAACTGCAAAGCCAGGTGCAGACGCTGCAGATAGTCAGCCCATTGGCGACCCTGGGCCGTGGCTACAGCATCCTGCTGGACGAGCGCGGCCAGGCGATTCGCAATGCGGCACAAACCCACACGGGCCAACGCCTGACGGCGCGTCTCGGTGAAGGTCAATTGCAAGTACGGGTGGAAGACAACCACCTGACACCCGTCACCCTTTCGTTACTGGATTGATTGATGCCACGTCTATTTAGCCTGTTGATGCTGCTGTGCCTTGCCGTTAACGCCCACGCGGACAGCTATATCACTCGCACCTTGAACAAACCGGTGCCGGGCGGTGTAGCCGTTGTCGAACTGGGCCCATCCGCTACGGCGCCTAAAGCTACCTACCAAGGCAAGCCGGTGTTGGTGGTCAAGGAACAGGACAACTGGCTGGCGATTGTCGGTATCCCGTTGACGGTCAAGCCTGGCAATGAGCGCATCAGCAGCGGCGGGCGCAGCCTGCCGTTTATCGTCGGCTACAAGAAGTATCCGGAACAGCGCATCACCTTGAAAAACAAAAGCCAGGTCAACCCCGACCCGGCGCAGCTCAAGCGCATCGAAGGTGAATTGGCGGTGCAGCTCAAGGCTTACCGCAGCTTCAGCCCCAACCTGCCGAGTAATCTGGTGTTGGACAAACCGGTGAACGGGCCGCTGTCGAGCAAGTTCGGTGTGCGCCGCTTCTTCAACGGTGAGGAACGCAACCCGCATTCGGGCCTGGATTTCGCCGTGCCGGCCGGTACGCCCATCAAGACCCCGGCCAACGGCAAGGTGATCCTGGTCGGCAACTACTTCTTCAACGGCAATACCGTGTTCGTCGACCATGGCCAAGGCTTTATCAGCATGTTCTGCCATATGTCGAAGATCGATGTGAAGGTGGGCCAGCAACTGGGCCGCGGTACGGTGGTGGGCAAGGTCGGCGCGACCGGCCGGGCGACTGGACCGCATATGCATTGGAACGTCAGCTTGAACGATGCTCGAGTGGACCCGGCGATTTTTATCGGCGCGTTTCAGCCCTGACACTGCGACGGTACGCGGGCGTCGGTGAAATTAACGCACCCACGCCTGAAATGCCGGCGCTTGAGGGTCATGCACTGTCATCTTCTTACACTTTTGCCGTGAACCATCCGAAACCCGAGACTCACTCAACCAGCGACTTACACGGACGTAATGAGCAGGACCTGAGCATTGGATATCCAATTCCCGTGAGACTCACTGTATGCCCCTTACCCCAGCACTGTCCGAGCACCTGTCTCTTATACACATCT